>CAMRCO010000015.1 GCA_947040945.1 uncultured Spirochaetia bacterium | reverse complement strand
AAAATACCACTAGCCAATATCTTTTTTAATTTTCAAAATATCTTCAGCAGTAAGTCCTGTGGTAGAAATTATTATATCTATGCTAACATTATTTTTAAGAAGATTTTTAGCTATATCAATAGCTTTCTTCTTCTCTCCCTTATCTACACCAATTTGCTCGCCCTCAATCAAACCTATTTGCTTGCCCATTTCTTTTTCCCTCACACCGTACTCTTCCTTGTCTCGTATTATTTTAGGTTCAATTTCAATATAACTTTTATGCATGTCGCTTAGAAAAATAAGTTCCATATATCCATTTTCTATAAAGCTTGAATAAGTATTGTCAGTCAAAATTATGTGGTCAACTATGGTAATTAAAAAAGGGAGGCAGGCATAGTAAAGCTGGTTCATCAAATTAAAATCTTTGATACATAAATTGATGTTGTCAAAACGTCCATTGCAGTTATGAGCCATATAAATTTGTTTTGATTTATAATAAATTGCCGTGCCGAAAATATCAGTAGGGTCAAGACGCTCCCAGTTCTTAGTGCCAATAGCAGCTATGTAAATGCAAGAAACATATCCAGTGGCATCAATACCCATAATCCAGTAATGTTCTGTGTCTCTAAGTTCAACTGCTTCAAAATTGAGAATGTCACGAAGTATTCTGTATGCCTGTTTAGTATTTTGGCATTTGGCCGACTTTTTTATTTTTGTGGTTGGTAATAAAATTTTTATTTCTTTAGACATATCTTTGTTTTTTTTAGTCATACTTCAAACCTCTTTTCTTTCATAGAAAACATAATATTGCTAAATTATAAAAAATTCAAGCAAAGTTTATGTATGCTGTTGAGTATTGTAAAAAAAAAATATTAAAAATGATTGTACCCTGATTTCGTGTAAGCAATGTCTACACCACTTTTATCTCTTAAAATAACACTTTGATTTTTTGTGTATTCTTCCACATGCCCGACTTTTATTAAATTTTTGCTATCTTCAATTTCTTCTTTTGTTGTGAAAAGTATAGCATAGTCCTCGCCACCATTTAATATATGTTCAAACATCTCCCATTTATTTATAGCTTTTTTATATTCTGAGTTTACATGTTGCCAGTTTGCGTCTTTGTTTATTACAATTTTAACATTTGACTGTTGTGCTATATGAGAGGCGTCTTGCATTAGTCCGTCACTTATGTCGACAGATGAGTTTATTTTTATACTGTTTATAATTTCAAACCATTTTTCGTAAAATATAATTGGTCTTAAATGTATTCTTGTTGAACGATGTATTTTGTTTGTGATGCTTTTGTCTGATAACATTTTAAGCCCGAGTGAGCTTTCGCCTAAGTTTCCAAGCACATATACATTGTCATTAATTAAAGCTCCACTTCTAAGTATGGCTTTATTTTTTTCAACTTTACCTAAAAGGGTTATAGAAATAAAAAAATGCTTTTTTGAGCTTGTTGTGTCGCCACCTGAAATTGATATGTCATACTTTTTGCATGCTTGAATAAAACCCTTATACCAATTCATAATGTCATTTGAGTCTATGTTTTTTGGTATTGATAAACCTATAAAAGCATTTGTAGGTGTTGCTCCTTTAGATATTAAGTCGCTGATGTTTACAATTGCCGATTTATAGCCTATGTCAGCAAAAGAGGCAGTGCTTGTTTTGAAGTGAATATCTTCTATAAGTAAATCTTTTGTTATAAGTATGTCGTCTGTTGGGCTTAAGTCATTTAGTAAAGCACAGTCATCGCCTATGCCGACGCCATTTGTTTCTGGTAAGCTTCTTTGAATTAATTTGTCAATATTTTTTATGAGTTCAAATTCGTTTTTATCCATTAATATTCTATCCTTAAAATTTATATCTATTGATAGTATAATTTATATAGAATTGTCAAATAGGTCAACAACTATAAAATAAACTTTGTGCCTGTTAATACTATATATGCTTTGACATAATTTTGTCGAACCTTGAATCCATACAAACACTGATGTCTGTTGTTATAAACTTTCCATTATAAAATAGGGTGAATATACTTGACAATGCAGGGGACTTTTTTGCGTCCTCAAATGATTCTAGTTTAACTATATTAACTGTTAAGTTTCTTTTGATTACTGTTTCTTTTAGGCTTGTGTTAATGTGATAGTCAGTAAAAGGGCATCTGTTTGAGTAATATACTAAAAGTCCTTCTTTGCTTTTAAGATTTTCGTTTTTTACTGTGTCGGTGAACTTTGGATTTTTGGCATCTTTATTTATTTTATATGAGAGTAAAGAGAAACCTGACTCAGTTGTGTCTATAGTTTCAAATCCTTGTTTTAGAATCCATTTAGTATCGCACATGAAATGCATTTTTTTGGTGCCAACTATAATGAGAATACCGTCTTTTTTTTCTTTTTTAGCATCTTCAATAGCGTTATTTAATAATTCTTTGCCATATCCTTTGCTTTTGTATGAACCTGAAACCCAAAGACATTGTATAAGTAAATAATTTTCGTCATCTGTTATTGGTGCCCAAGCAGAAACTGACTCTCCATATTCTATAAATACTTTCGCTCTTTCGTCAAGCCGTCTAAACTTAAACCCGTTTAGGAATTCTTTTTTAAGCCAGCTTTTTTTTAGATTGTAGCCATCGATGCACTTTTTGTCAGAAATAGCACAACATATATGCTCACTGTCAATATTTTTTTCTGTAATGTCTATTATATTCATATATAAGTATTGTCCCTAGTTTAGATGCTTTTTTAGTATTGTAAATTAAAGATGTTTTTTATTCAAGACATTTGCTTTGTGCTTATTTTCTTTGTCCAAAATAGAAAAATACTACCAACTACACTTGACATTAAATTCTAAGTGTAGTAAAATTTTACCACTGGATTTGAGAGAATAAACATTAAAATTATTGAGGTAGTATGTCTTATCAAACAAAAAGTACTTTAAGAAGTATTCATAAAACTTATATTGTAAACCATGAAGAAAGCTTTAAGAGACTCGTATTGAGTCGTGATTATAAAAATCTTGAGTATACGATAGATTTTTTTGTTGCAGGATATAAGTATAATGATGGACGAGATATTATCGATCTTCTTTCAAGAAATGAACAACTTACCCTTGTGCGTGAACATTTTAATCCGTATGATCCTTTTGCTGTTGCTGTTTATACAAAAGATTTTGTGAGACTTGGATATGTTCCTAGTGTGATATCATCTTTCGTTTCTTATTGGGTTGATACTGAAAAGGGTGTTAAAGCTTTGATTAGAGATGTAAGGAATAAAGATATTGAGTCTGATGACACTAGGATAGAAGTTAGAGCAATGGTTCCAATTGATGCTAAATTTAAAGAACGTGGCAAAATGAACCAAGACAATATGTCCTCTTAAATATTATAGTGCAAGTAGAAGACATAAAAACAGAGAAATCTTTCGCTAGATTAAAAGATAAATATATAAAATCGTATTCCTCGGTTTCAGTTTTAATAATGCTTGGAGAAGAGGAATTATTTAAGAAATCACTTATTACAGCAATTAAATCATTTTTGTTTGAAGATGAAGGCGACCTAGACATGAATTATAGTGTTTTTTATGATAAAAATGACACTGTTTATGACTTACCACTTGATATATCGAATACACCTCCTTTTGGTTCTAATAAGAGGTTGGTTGTTATTCATAATTATGACAGCTTTACGGATAAAGAGGATTTTTTGAGTTATATTGAAAATCCAAATCAAACAACATTATTAATACTCATCTCGTCAAGTGTTTTAGATAAAGACTTTATATATAAACATTTTTCTAAGAAGGGTAAAGATAAAGATGATGTTTTGTTTCTAAACTTTCCAAAGCCTAAAGATTCTGACCTAAACTCTTTCGTTTATTCATTTATGGTTGAGAAAGGAAAGAAAATAGATAAGGAAGCTTTAGACTATTTACTTGAGAATATAAATCTTGATTATACTTCAATTAAGTCGGAGCTTGAGAAAATATGTAATTATCATAATGACAAAACTGATTTGGTGGTTGATGATATAAAAGACTTTACATATTCTTCAAAACACGCTAATGTGTTTGATTTTATAAATGCTATTTTAGAACGTGATAGACGAAAGTGTTTTAGTGTTATGGTTCATCTTAAGGATGACGCTACAACAACTATTAATTTGATTATGCATAGCTTTGTTATTTTATATTATTTGAAAATATTCCCCCCACAAGCATCTTTAAATGATGTATCTAAAATTATTAATCTTAATCCAAAGTCTGTTTCAATGAAAAAAAAATACATTAATAACTTTACATTAAATGAAATTAGCTTTATTATTTCAGAGCTTACACGGTTAAACACTTTAAGTGTAACTAAGCCATTTGTTATTTTGAAAGCGTATTTCTACCTATTTTTATTTAGTATTACGAAATAGTGTGAAATTATTTTTTATGGAGGGGGCACATGTATTTGATTAATTTAATGGAAGATTTAGTTTCTAAACTTGCTGACTCTTACCTAAAAGAAAAAAATATTCCTGTTGATTCTAATATGCGTATGGATATTATTGTTTATACATTAAATAGAATAGCCCCTCGTTATGTAACAAGTGCTCGTGGTTTTTTACATATTATGGCTGAGAATGAAGATTCTCAAATTAATGCTGATATTTTTAGTGTTATATCTGATGCTTGTGATGTTGTGAAAAGGAGAAGTGAAAACATCCTTTTGGATGCTTTGCCAAAAATATCTACGGATGGTTATTATTTAGTGTATCCTAGTATTTTAGGCAATCTGTTTTATACGGAGACTTTTTTTAAGGTAAATGAAGCATTAATCTATGTTTATTCTAAAAATAATTTGCTTGAAGGTTATGGTTCTAATTTTCCTAATCCTGCTATTATTTCTAGTAATGTTCCGGGGAAGTTTATGCTTTGTTTTGCTCCAGTCTTGATTGAAGATAATGTCGTTAGAGATGTTACTTTTGATATTGTGATTGAATGTGGTGGAGAAGAGATTAGTAGGTCTAGTTTTGTTTTTAATGTTTCTCCATCTTTTTATAGGAAGAATGATATTCCATTGTTTCATGTGGAAGAAATTGACGATATTATGATTTAAGGTATATAAAGTTATAGGTTTTTATGAGATTATTTAAGTTTTTTATTTTTGTATTTATTTTGATTGCTATGATTTTTATTGGAAATAAATTTGTTGTAAAAGAAAATAAAGATTCTCCTTATAGAGAAGAGGCAAGTATAGACAATATTATGCCTTATGATGCATTAAGTATAGTGCAGTATAATATGAGTGAAGTTAAGTCTATAGCAACACTTTCTTTAACTAGTTCTTGGGAGTATTTGTCTAGCTTTTTTGGAGTTCCTGAGGACAATATAAGAGGTAGTTTGCTTAAAAAAAATATTAGTGTTCTTAATTTTCAAGCTGATATTATCGTGTTTCTTGATGACAATTCTGTTAGGCAAATAACTTTAACTCTTGATGGTGATGATTACGATATAAATTCGTTTAAGAATAGTATATTAGAAAATGCTAAAGTTCATAATACACCATCTAGTAGCGAGATTATAGAAGGAAGTGATGGATCAGTTTTAGTAGAGATAGTGAGCTATAAATCTGACAGATATATTTTCGTTGTTTCAAATGCTAAAGAAACGGATAAGTCAATACTAACTCTAGACTTAATAAATAATTATTCCTTATAAATAAACTTTATTACTTGACATTTTTTGTTTTTAGTATTATATACTAGTGTAGAAGAAGTTTTTTTATTTCAGGAGACTAAAATGACTAGTAGAAATACAATACAAAGACAGGTAGTTTTTAATGCAGTTAAGGAACTTAAAAATCATCCTACATCTGAAGAGGTTTATAATTATATTAGACCTAACTTTCCTTCTATTAGTTTAGGTACAGTTTACCGTAATTTAAATATGCTTTCTGATTTAAACGAGATTAGAAAAATATCCACAAATGATAATGCTGTTCGTTTTGATTATGTTATAGAAAATCATTATCACTTTCAGTGTAAAAAATGTTCATGTATATTAGATGTGTTTATTCCTAGTGATGATGTAGTTAGAAACGATGTTTTTAATGAACATGATTTTAGAGTAGATTCTTGCGATGTTTTGCTTAAAGGTATATGTGTAAACTGCTTGAAAGACATTTAAATTGTTTGTTTAATCTTTGATTTTTTTTATAATAAGGTATACAATCTTTGATAGAGATATTAATATTTATTTTATAGGATTAAATTATGTCAAAGGGTTATTTAGCTTTAGTTTTACATGCGCATCTTCCTTATGTGAGACACCCTGAACATGAGGATTTTTTAGAAGAAGATTGGCTTTATGAGGCTATAACAGAAACTTATATTCCACTTCTTGATGTTTTTGAGGGGCTTGTTCGTGATGGTGTTTACTTTAGAGTTACTATGAGTATAACTCCTCCTCTTATGAATATGCTTGCAAATCCTCTTCTGCAAAATAGGTACCTAAACTATCTTGATAAACTAATCAAACTTGCAGAACTTGAGTGTAAACGAACACTAGGGGACGATAACTTTCATTATACAGCTGAAATGTATAGAGATAAGTTTAGGCATATAAGATACGTTTTCTTAGACAAATATAAAAAAAATATATTAAATGGATTTAAGTACTTTCTTGAACAAGGTGTTCTTGAAGTAATGACATGTGGAGCGACGCATGGCTTTTTTCCGTTTATGCAGGACTATCCTAAGGCTATAGAGGCACAGCTTAAAATGGCTGTGGCTACTCATGAAAAACATTTGGGAGTTAAGCCTACTGGTATTTGGCTTGCTGAATGTGGGTTCTTCCCTGGTCTTGAAAAACATTTAGAAAATAATGGTATAAAATATTTCTTTGTTGACACTCATGGAATAATGTTTGCTGACAAAATACCAAAGTATGGAGTTTATGCTCCTATATATTGTAGTGATAAGCATCAGGTGGCAGCATTTGGACGTGATATTGAAAGTTCAAGAAGTGTTTGGTCATCTGAAGTAGGGTATCCCGGAGACTTTAGATATAGAGAGTTTTACAGAGATATTGGCTATGACTTACCATTCGATTACATAAAAAATTATGTGCAAAGTAATGGATTACGTAAAAATACTGGAATCAAGTATTATAGAATTACAGATAAAACTGGGCATAAAGAACCTTATCATGCAGGTTGGGCATGTGATGCTGCTGGAAGTCATGCGACAGACTTTATGCTTAATCGTGAAAAACAAATTGAACATTTAGCTTCTTTTATGGATAGACCTCCTTTGGTAATCTCTCCTTATGATGCTGAACTTTATGGGCATTGGTGGTATGAAGGACCTATGTTTATAGATTTTCTTATGAGAAAAATATTTCATGATCAAGACACAGTTGAAACTATAACTCCTAAAGAATATTTAGAGAGGTTTCCTGTTAATCAAGTATCTATGCCTTCAATGTCAAGTTGGGGAGCTGGCGGATATGGGGATGTTTGGCTTAATAATGAAAATGCTTGGATTTATAGGCATCTTCACAAAGCGGCAGAACGTATGACAGAGCTTGCTCATGATTATTATTATGAACAAGGTTTATATGAGAGAGCATTAAATCAGGCAGCGAGAGAATTGCTTTTGGCTCAAAGTAGTGATTGGGCTTTTATTATGACTACAGGCACTATGGTTGAGTATGCTGTTGGTATGACTAAATTATATGTTACTAGATTTAATGATTTATATTATGCTATAAAAAATAGGGACTTAAATGAAGAGTGGCTCGCTAAACTTGAATATAGAGATGATATATTTCCAGAACTTGATTTTCGTATATATAGCTAAGTTTATCTTGGTTTCAGTTAGGAATATATATTGGCTAAGATAATAGGGCAATCAACTGCTCTTCAAATAATGAGTGGTATTTATAAAAGTGGTAGGCTTCATCATGCTTATCTTTTTTCAGGCATTGACGGAATTGGTAAGTATGAATCAGCATTAAATTATGCGAAAGTTATTTTGTGTGAAAAAAATAATGGTACATATTGTGATGAATGTTATCACTGTGTAAGTATTGACTCATATAAACATCCTGATGTTATTATAGCAGGTACTGATAAAAGATTTGTGAATGCTGAGCTTTATTATAGTCAGTTTTTGAAAACTAAAGCGGAACATTTATTTAAAGAGTTTTATTTAGCAAGTCGTTCAATTTTATATAAATTAGAAAGTGGGCTTTTTCCATCTTATGATAATTACCCTAGTGGTGAACCAAGTGAATATATGATAGGTGCTAAAAAAGACTCGTCACGTGATGCTTTAATTGAGCCTTATTATTTGGCTGTCAATAAAACATTAAGCGAAATTAATTCAAGCAATGCTGATTCATTAGAAGATATTTTTAAGCTTAAATCAAAAGAGGTTTTAGAGTATATAAAAAAACGAGGCTCTAAAAAAAGGGTTTCAATTGAAGGAGACTTTTTTACCTCGCTTAGAAAGCTTTATTATAATATAGTTCACACTGTTATTCCTCTTGATACTGTTAGAAAAATTATTGAAATAACTTACAGGAAACCAAGTAAAGGTTCACGTCGCATTGTTATTATAGAAGGTCTTGATCTTATGGACTATAAATCTCCTAATATATTTTTAAGGACACTTGAAGAGCCTGCTGATGGAAATATATTTATATTGCTTACTTCAAATAAAAAAAATCTTATAAAACCACTTCTTTCTAGGGTTATGGATATATCTTTTATGCCATTATCTGACAAAACACTGAATTCAATTCTTACAAGAAGGTTTAGAATGAGTGAGGATACAGCCGTTTTAGGAGTGGGGCATGCTGGTGGTAGTGTTAGTGGAGCTGTTAATTTTTTGCTTGACAAAAAGGGTAATTTGGGGTATAGTTTGGATGATATTCTGGTGGGGTTTATAAAGGC
The DNA here is from genome assembly GCA_947040945.1 of uncultured Spirochaetia bacterium. Taxonomy (GTDB): domain Bacteria; phylum Spirochaetota; class Brachyspiria; order Brachyspirales; family Brachyspiraceae; genus CAMQVF01. The sequence continues at coordinate 20,363 of CAMRCO010000015.1, read as the reverse complement.
AATGAAGACGAATGATGCTTCAAAAATAGCTACTATTATGACTAGTATTTGCGAAGGTAATTATGATGCTTTATATGTTTTAAGAACATTGTCTACTATATTTTCTGAGTATATGAGAGCTAAATATCTGGATGAGACAAGGCATAGTCAATATGACGTTATTCCGAACTCTATAGATGATGCGGCTATAGTTTGGTTTTTAGATGAGCTTGATAATAACATTAAGCTGGTTTTATCTACCAACACTCAACAAAAACTTATACTTAGAAGATTTGTTACTGATACTTATGTATTTTTTAATAAATATTTTAATAGGAGTTATCGATGAAAAAGTTGTTTTTTATATTAGTCATTTTTACTATATTTTTGTATAGTTTATATGCACAAGATGAGGCAGTTGCAACGGAAGGGGATGCTACGACAACGGGTACAGAGACTACAGAAGGTGGAGACACTAATTCTTTAAATGTTCTCCTTGACTTTGCACCAACATTTGATGTCCTTAGAGGAACAGATACTAATAATTTTAATAAGCGTCTTGCTAGTTTAGATAAAATAGTTGCTGAACTTAGAGACGATTATCTTTTTAGAGTTCAGTATAAAGTAGAAAAAATATTGTCAGAATATACAAGAACTAATTATATAGATACAAATGATTCTAGGTTCACTTATACATATTATTATGATATAGTTTCATCTACAATGGTTAGTGATGCGAATGTTGCTTTAGCTCTTAATAAGGTGAAAGAGGCAATTAGAGTGTATGATGCACTAATGCCTTATGCTATTGTTGCTGGAAAAGTGGATGAGCTTAAAGTTATTGATTATAAAATTCATCTATATGGTGGTATATTTTATCTGTATAGTGGTCAATATAGTACTAGTGCGATATATTTTGACACTATATTAGTAGAAAAACTTACAGAAGATACTAATAGTTTAATAATGGTTAATAAATATTTAGCAGGTATAAATAATGTTTTAGCTGAAAAACAGTCTTCTATTTTTCTTAAAGGATATTTCTATAATAATGTATTTGACAGGTTATGGGATATTGTTACTCTAGATACAGCGGAAGGTGAAGCTAGAGATGACAAATATGATTTGCTTATAAACAAATATCATACAGTAATTATTCCAACAACAGAAAGGTTTAAGAAAATGTATGCCCCACATTTTGATAGGCTAGGTATTGTTTATGCTGACACTGAGGAAGAGATAGTATCAAGAGATCCAGTAGTACAGCTAGATGATGAACCTACATCAGAAACTGATACTACAACTGATACTGCTACAGAAACAGATGCTGCTACAGAATAATATAAATTAGATAAATATAATGTCATACATATAAGTTTTTTTGTCTATATGTATGACATGTTTTATTAGTACTTGCTTTTAGTTTTGTATTTTAAAAAAATGTCTATTCTTATTAGTAAAGTATACTATATAGTAAAATTTAGCTTGATAATAATTAGGTTTTAGTATTTACTATAAAACACACGTTAATATTTTTAAGGAGACTAATTTATGTTTGAACTTATTACATTGCCATTTGGTAAAGATGAACTTTTACCACATATGTCATCTAGTACTCTTGATTTTCACCATGGGAAGCACTTACAGGCGTATGTTACGTTTGTGAACGACTTCGTAGCTAAGGAGTCATCTCTTCAAGGTAAAACTTTAGAAGAGATAGTTGTTTTAGCTAATTCTAAGTCAGAATGGCAAGGCTTATTCAATAATGCAGGTCAGATTTATAATCATAATGAGTTTTTCAAAGCTATTAAGAAAAACGAAAATGCTTTACCAACTGGTGCTTTGCTTGAAAAAATTAATTCTGATTTTGGTTCATTTGAGAAGTTTAAAGAAGACTTCATTAATGCTGGAAAAACTCAGTTCGGTTCAGGTTGGGTTTGGCTTGTTTTGAACAATGGTAAATTAGAAATTAAAAAATATGCTAATGCTGGAAATCCTTTGACTGATAACTTAAAGGGACTTTTGGTTTGTGATGTTTGGGAACATGCTTACTATCTTGATTTTCAAAATAGAAGACCTGACTTTTTAACAACATTTATCACTAATCTTGTAAATTGGGATTATGTAGCAGAAAAATTGAAATAAAAATAACTTAACTATTTTATAAAAAAACTAACTTAATGAGGAAACAAAAATGAAAGAACTTAAAGGTACGAAAACTGAGAAGAATTTAAATGACGCATTTGCGGGTGAATCTATGGCTAGAAATAAGTATACTTATTATTCTAGTGTTGCAAGAAATGAAGGGTATGAGCAAATTGGTGCTATATTTCTTGAAACTGCTGACAATGAAAAAGAGCATGCTAAAGTTCATTTCAAGTATTTAAGCGGTATTGGTGATACACTAAAAAACCTACAAGATGCTTGGGAAGGCGAGAACTATGAGACTACAGAAATGTATCCAACTATGGCAAAAGAAGCAACAGAAGAAGGTTTTGATGATATTGCTGTAAGTATGGCTAAAATTGGAGAAGTTGAGGCTGATCATAGAGACCGTTATGCTGCTTTAATGGCTCAAGTTAAAAATGGTACTTGCTTTAAGAAATCTACATCAGTTCAGTGGAAATGTAGAAACTGTGGTTTTATTACTACAGGAGTTGAAGCTCCAGCACTTTGCCCAGCATGTAAGCATGCTAAAAAGTTTTTTGAAGTAAGAACAGAGAATTACACAGACAAGTAGTAATTTTATAGACTTATATAAAGGCAGGTCATGTTATTCATGGGCTGTCTTTTTTTATATTAATTTCAATGTTGAGGATAGAAGTTATGAGCATGAGTAGAGAAAAATTAAGTATTGATAACATAACTCTTTTTGTAATAGTTTTTTATGTTGTGGTGCAAGTTCTTTCAAATATATCTAGCACAAAAATTGCCAATGTATTTAGTCTTGCAGTTGATGGTGGTACATTTTTATATCCTCTAGCTTTTACATTAAGAGATTTAATTCATAAAAGGCTGGGTAAATCGACAACACAGTCTCTTATAATAATAAGTGCGATAATAAATATATTTACACCCATTTTCTTTTTTATGGTGGCAAAACTTCCGCCTGATTCTAGTTGGATATATAATCAAGATTTTGCAAACATTTTAAGCCCTGTAATAAGAATATCATTAGCATCGATTGTTGCGGGGGTGGTGGCTGAGTTTATTGATACCGAAGTATATCACTTATTTGTTACAAGAATAACTAAAAAATATCAGTGGCTTCGTGTACTTTTGAGTAATGCTATGAGTGTACCAATTGATACTTTGATATTTACAGCTATAGCATTTTTAGGAGTGCTTGACTCTAAAATAATTTTTGATATAATTATTTTTAATTGTGTGGTAAAATATTCTGTATCGGTTTTAAGCATCCCCTTAATTTATATGGTGAAAGAAAAAGAGAATAATTAATTTTAATGGCACTAAATGAAAAACAACAAGATATAATTAATACTTTTATTAATGACAATTTAGTTTTTGTTAATGCCTCTGCGGGTACGGGCAAAACTACAACTTTAGTTCATGCTTATATAGAATTGCTTCGTATAAAAGAAAAAATTGAAAATATTGTAGTTATAACCTTTACAAAAGCCGCTGCTAGTGAAATGCTTAAAAGAATTCGAGATGAAGTTAGAATAATATTAAAAAATGAAATAACTGAAGAAGGACGACTTTACTGGCTTAGGCTTTATAATGACTTAACAGTGAAGTCGAATATTACAACAATAGACGCCTATGTGTTATCACTTATAAAAGACAATGCATTAGAGGTTTCTATGCCCTCAAAAATATCTATAATAAATGAAGATGATAACTTTTTTGATTTGCTCTATGAGGCTTTAGAGGAGCTTTTCGAGACCACGAGTTATGGTGAGTTTTTATATTATAGGTATAACCTTTATATTGTTAATGTCAGAAAAACATTTATAAAAAATATAATGAACTTAATAGATAAAATATCTACACGATTTGAAAGTATAGATGTTTTTAGAGAAAATGTTTTAAGCATGCTCACTTTACATATAGACTATGCTGATGTTAAAAAAAATATTGAGGAAAGCCTTAAAGACATAATAGATTTTGATTATAAGCCAAAAGAAACTAATACCGTTTCTGGTATTAAAAATATGGCAAGTAGTTTTCTAGAATTAATTAGAAAATATGCTACGTTTGATGATATTAAAAATATGGATACGAAGGATTTTTTTGATTTCTATACTCTCCTTAATGGACTTGCTAATAAAAAAACAGGTAATACTAAGGCTGAGTTTCAAGCCACTTATGAAGAGAGTCGAGGCTATTTACTTGAACTATTAAACGAAAGCGAGAAAGCATATTCTTCTTTACAGATTGAAGCTTTGTGTAATTTTATTGTGGATTCTTATGAAAAATCTGTGAGCATTAAAACTAAAAACGGTTTCTATAGTTATGACGATATGCTAGTTAAGGTTATTAAGGTTTTGGAAAGTGATAAGGTTGGGGCGAGGATTAGGAGTCGGGTAAGTGCGGTAATACTTGATGAAGCACAAGATACAAGTCGTGCGCAATTTAATTTTATATGTTTGCTTTTAGATGGAAATTTAGATGATGGAAAAATTAGCAAAGAGAAGATAAAAAAATTAGGGAAAAGACTTTTTATTGTGGGCGACCGTAAGCAGTCAATATATAGGTTTAGAAATACAAATATTAAATCATTTTTAGATGCACAAATGTCGTTTGGAGAAAATGTAAAATATTTAAAAGATAATTATAGAAGTGTTCCGCCTTTAATATCATTTTTCAATGACTTTTTTCTAAATATTGTTTTCAAAGATGATGACATAAATTATATAGAAGACGATAATATAGTTTCAAAAAAAGAACTTTTACTTGAAGATAATAATTCTTTAACATATTTACGTTTGAATCAAAAAACAAAAGACGGCACTAAAATAAATGCTGACGAAAAATATGTGCTTGAGGCTATGGGGGTGGCAAAATATATTAATGACAATTATAGAGAAAAAATTAAAGACATAGCAATTTTACTTCCTGTTTTTAGCAATATTGACAAATATATTAAAGCTCTTTCTGCCTACAACATTTCATTTTATATTGATGGAGGAAGTGGTTTTTATAGTCGAGATGAAATAGTTCATATAATATATTTTTTAAGATATTTGGTTTTACATGAAGAGGATTTAATTTCTCATTTACTTGTGTCACCTTTATTTGATATTAAGGTTAGTGAAATTTATGAAATAATTAATGATTTATCTGGCTCAAATTTAAGTTTAGATGATTATTTTTCTATCTATAAAAATGAAACTGAAAACTATTTACTTGCTGAGAAAATAATATTAAATAAACCTTTTAAGAATAAATTAATAAATATAAAAAATATTATAAACTCATTACAGAAAAAAACATTTTTGCTAAACTCTCACAGTTTAATAGAATGCATTTGTAGAGAAACATATTATTACGCATATCTCATGACAGAAAGCGATAATGAACTTTGCTATGCTAATATTGAAAGTCTTAAAAATATTTCAAAAAAGTATGAACATCAGACAGGACGAACAATATATGATTTTGTTTTGCATTTGTCAAATAATTTTAATGCTAAAGAATATCTTGCGAGTGTTCCTAAACTTGAAATTGACAGTTTACATATTATGACAATACATAAATCGAAGGGGCTTGAGTTTCCTATTACATTTGTGGCGTCACTTAATTCTACTAAACAATCGAGTAGGGGGGATTTTAATTTTATTGATGATGATATTTATTTTAATATTCCATTATGGCATAGTGAAAATAAATTTTTTATATCGAATATTGCTAAAGAAAAAGATAGTGAGCTTACTTTGTCTGAAAGAAAACGCCTTCTTTATGTAGCATTAACAAGGTCGTCTGAAAATCTTATTTTGTCAGGTGATATAAGTCGTAAAGATGCTTACATAAAATATCTTTATGATTATCTTGAAGAGGACTCGAGTAAAGAGCCTTCTATGTTTAGTGAAGATACAATTGAGACTGCTGAGCTTATAGAAGATAAAAATATGAAAGTTTGCCTTTATGGACGAAGCCTAACAGAAATAAGTGTTTTTGTTGATAGCAGTAGTAATACATTAAACGACATTAATTACCTCAAAAAAGCATACAATGAATCACCCTCCAAAAAAGAAAATATAGAGGCTAAAAAAATTATAAATGTGAGCCCGTCTACTATATATAAAACAAATGATTCATACTATAAAAATAATGCAACAGAAAACATTAATAAACTTCTTGAAACTAAGCTTACATATTTTGAGGAGCATGGCGGAATTATAGAAGAGTATGACTGTGAAAAAAATATGAATGAGCGTATTAATCCTATGGACTTGGGAATTATTCTTCATGCTTTATTTGAGCATTTTGATTTTGATATATACAAAGAAAAAAAAGATATTTACCTTGACAATTTGCTTGAGAAAACAGTGAACACATTAAAAGAGTATGAAGAGAGTTATATAAGAATGTCTATTAAAAAAGCAATTAATAACTTTGCCACAAATACTCATATTAATAATATTGTGCTAGGTTCTGAAATATTGGTAAAAAGAGAGCAGGCTTTTTATAAAAGTTTTACTGATGAGTTTGGAAATAAAAACATAATGAATGGAAGAATTGATTTAATTACAAAAGACAAAAATGATAATTACTTTATACTTGACTATAAAACAGTTGAATATAAAGAAGATATTTATGAACGCTACAAAAATCAGCTTAGCATTTATAAAGAATTTGTAGAAGATTTTTATAGTGTGGCTAGTAATAAATTATTTGCTGAAATACTCTGCCTAAAATAAATTTGACATGATTTAATAAAGCTATTATCAAATAGAGACACTCTATTCTATACTCGAAATATAATATTTACTCGTATAGTATAAGTCATATTTATGTATAAATTCTAAAAAAAATTGACTAATAATTACTGTTATAAGTAATAATTAGTCGATTTTCTAATTTTAATTACATTTTTTATTGACGACTAATAAAATATGTATATACTATGTTAAAATGGGTTTTCTAAGGATTATACCTTGATATTTTTGTTGTCAAGAATTTTTATAGATTTCCATAATATATTCTAGATTTTGGAGGAAGACATGAAGAAGTTTTTTTTAGTTTTAGTTTTAGTTTTAGCTGTATCTTGCAATAAAAAAGTAGAAAAAGTTGCAGTTACAGAAATAGTAGAGATAGACTCATCTACAGAGACAGAAATTCTCATTTGGTCTTGGGATGTTGCAGCTAAGGGGCTTGGAGATACAGTAGCGAGTTTTAATGAAAAATATCCTAATATTAAAGTTAATATTGTTGATATTGGTTATACAGGACACAAAGAAAAATATAGTGTTGTTTTACGTTCAGGTGAAGCTATGCCTGATATATTTATGTTAGAAACAGCTAATATAAGTGATTTTGCTGAAGGTTTCCCAAATAGACTTTATGATTTTACTGGTTCTTTTTATGAGGATTGGACTAAAGATATGGATCCTTCTCAGATAGCTTCTAGTACAGATTCAGTAGGTCGTATAATTGCTGTTCCTTGGGATACAGGTCCAGTTGTTTTATTTTATAGAGATGATTTATTTAAAGAAGCTGGAATTGATCCTAGTACAATAGTCGATTGGAATGACTTTATTGAAGCAGGTAAAAAATTCCAAGAAGCTATGCCTGATAAAAAAATGGTGGCTTACCCACATACTAAAAATTCTGCCTACTCTTGGAATAATATGAATACTTCTATGGGAGTTTTTCTTCTAAATGAAAATAATGAAATAGCAATAAATGACCCTAGATCATTAGAAGCATTAGAACTTGTACGCCAAATGGTTAGAAAGGACGAAATTGTTTATGATGCACCAACTTGGGATACTTTAGTTAGATCTTTGGTTGATGAAAGAGTTGCTACATTTGTTATAGGTGGTTGGTGGATAGGTACACTTTTAGACGAAGCTCCTGATCAAGCTGGAAAGTGGAAAATTATGCTTATGCCTAGTATGCCTGGTCATGAAGGACATTCTGGTTCTCAAGGTGGTTCTACTTTACTTGTATCTTCTGAAGACCCTGTAAAAACAGCTGCATCTCTAGCTTTCATAGAAAATGCACTTCTAAGCTCTGATAATCAAATTATGATGTATGAAAACTATGGTTTAATACCTTCTTATCTTCCTTCTTATCAAGATGAACGTATGAAAGTAGGTAATGAATATTTTAGTGGACAGGTTATTACTGATGTGTTTCAGAGTGTTATAGCAAATATACCTCCAGATACAAGTAAAACTGTGGAAAATGCTGTGCTTGGTAACTTGCATACTGTAGCTTATGAGTATGCCACAACCACAGATGAGGATTTGAAAAAAATATTAGATGATATTGCTTTACAAATGGAGCAGTCTACATCTCATAAAAGAGCATTTAAATAAATTAAAATAAAAGTTGGAGTTTATGTTATGAAAAAAAAATGGAGACCGTATTCTTTTTTGACTCCGTATTCTTTTATATTGCCGTCTTTAATTTTACTTTTTGTTTTTAATATATATCCTGTAGTTCAGACTATAGCTTTAAGCTTTATGAAAATAGAAAGAGGCATATTTAGTTTTACTGGAATAGATAATTATGTTAGATTACTTAATGATAAAATATTTTGGACTGCATTATTTAATTCACTTATATACTTAGTTATACAAGTGCCTATAATGACAGTTTTATCTTTTTTGCTTGCTGTTTTGCTTTATAAGGGAATAAATCATTTAAAAGGTCTTTTTAGGTCTATATTCTTTATCCCAACTGTAGTAGAAGCTGTAGCTTACAGTTTAATATTTTTACTACTATTTCAAGATGAAGGACTAGTGAACTATATACTTTCACTAGTTAATATAGATGCTATTTTGTGGACAAAGAGTCCTTGGCCTGCTAGAATTCTTGTTATGACTGTTATGACTTGGAGATGGACAGGATACAATATGGTAATGTTCTTAGCATCTTGTCAATCTATACCTGAAGATTTATTTGAGGCTGCTAAACTTGATGGTGCAAATGCTTGGCAAATTAGTTGGAATATAATTTTTCCGCAAGTAAAACCTGTGGTTCTTTTTTCGGTTATAATGTCTACGATAGGTACATTAAACCTATTCTCTGAACCATACTTGCTTACTGGCGGAGGACCTATAAACTCTACTATGAGTTTGGGACTTTATGTTTATAGACAAGCATTTAGTTCATTTAATACGACTTATGCATCAACTATTTCTATCGCAATAGTTATTGTAGTAGCTATAATAACTAGATTACAATTTTTTATAGGTGGAAAAGATGAAAAATAAAAAAATGGGATTAAAAAAAGTAAAATTTTGGACTATCATACCATATATATTTTTAATTATAGTCGGCTTGTTTTGTATTTATCCTTTGATATTTATGTATGTATCAACTACGCATAAATCAGCAGATATATTAAGCTATCCGCCTCCTTTTTTCTTTGGAGATTACTTCTTTAATAATCTTATCTCGCTTTATGAGAGAGTAAATATAAATATAGCATTTTTTAACTCACTTAAAATTGCTTTAGTAGTTACATTCTTAAATTTATTTTTTTGCTCTCTTGCAGGCTATTCTTTTGCTAAGTATGATTTTAAATATAAAGGTTTTTTATTTACAATGATACTTATTACTATGATGGTGCCTAGTTTTGCCAGTATAGTTCCTCTTTACCAAATGATGGTGTTCGCAGGAATAGATAATAGTCATTTAGCGATAGTTATACCTGCTATGACGGGTGCTTTTGGTATATTTTTAATGAGGCAGAATTTTTTATCTATACCTAGCTCAATAATTGAGTCTGCTAGAGTAGATGGTGCGGGAGAGTGGAGAATATACTTTCAAGTTGTTTTACCACTTATGGTGCCAGCACTTGCTGCTTTAGGAGTTTATGTTTTTATGGGACAATGGGCTAACTTTTTATGGCCTCTCATAGTTTTAAGTGATGAGAGTCTATTTACTCTTCCTGTTATGCTTTCTCGTATTAAAACAGATACTCGTATAGATTATGGGCAAATTATGATTGGTGCTTCATATACAATTACACCAATAATAATAGTATTTTTCTTGTTACAGAAATATTTTATATCTGGTTTAACTAGTGGTTCTGTAAAGGAATAGTTCTTATTAAATAAAAATTTAAAAAATATCTAAAGCGACTAGCATAATAAATTGAAACCATAAAAATGCTTGTCGCTTTAATATATAAAAATAATATTCTAAATATACTATAGACTATAAATGATTTGAGCTAAGTCTAATTTAAATGCTTTTAACAATTTATTAGTATTAATAGAAAAGGATTAAATAAATGAGTAGAGTAAAAAAAAGATGGGAAGATGAAGAGATTATACATATAGGTAGGTCTGAAACTAGGGCTAATTTCAAGCGTAAAGATGAAAAAAATATATCTCTTAATGGCGATTGGAAATATCTGTACTTAGATGCTCCAGAATATAGTCCAAGCGATTTTTATGCTAAATCCTTTGATGACAGTAGTTTTAATAATATAGAAGTTCCTTCATGTATTGAGATGAAAGGATATTCTAATATGCATTATACAGATGTTTGGTATTTGTTTCCTATTAATCCACCATTTGTATCTACAGAAAACCCAACTTCTATATATAGAAAATATTTTAATTTAGATAAGACTTGGCTTAATAATAAAACAATAATACGTTTTGAAGGTGTTGCTACAGCTTATGATATTTGGGTAAATGGTGAGCATGTAGGGTATAGTAAAGTTAGTAGATTATACAGTGAATTTGATATTAGTAAATATGTTTCTGAGGGAGAAAATCTCATTACTGTACGTGTTTATAAATATTCAGATGGTACATATTTAGAATGTCAAGATATGTGGTGGTTTAGTGGTATATTTAGAGATGTGATTCTACTTAATCAACCTTTGTCTGCTATAGAAGATTTTCGTGTGAATTGTAGTCTAAGTGATGATTACAATAATGCTATATTGGAAGGCTTTGTGCATGCTGATACAAAACAAGCAAAAGTTAATTTTATAGTAAGCTATGAAGATAATATTGTATTAGAAGGGCAAGCCGTTGCCGTAGATAATGGCTTTACTCTAAATGGAGCTTTTGAAAATGTAAAATCATGGAGTGCGGAAACTCCTAGTACATATAAAATAGAGTTGTTATATCAAGTAAATAATGAAGTAAGAGATAGTATAAATACAATAGTGGGTTTTAGAAAAGTTGAAATTAAAGATGGAAATTTTACTGTAAATGGAAAAGCTATTTTACTTAATGGTGTAAATATGCATGACTTTTCACCAAAAAATGGGGCTACTCTAAAACCTGAAGATGTAGAAGCTGATATTATTATGATGAAAAAATTTAATATTAATGCTATACGTTGTTCTCATTATCCTAAAATGGATTATTTTTATGAATTATGCAGTAAGTATGGGCTTTATGTCATAGATGAAGCTGATTTAGAAACACATGGTTTTGAATGGATAAATCATTATACTTGGCTAAACAATGAAACATCTTGGACGAATGCCTATAAAGATAGAATAGTTCGTATGGTAAAGTCTCATTATAATCATCCTTGTATTATTATGTGGTCTTTAGGCAATGAGGCTCATACGGGAGATAATTTTGTACATTCTTACAATGCTATAAAAGAATTAGACACGTCTCGATTAGTTCATTATGAAGGTGATAAAGAGGCTAATGTAAGTGATGTATATTCTACTATGTATTCAAGACTTAGTAGAATGGTTGAAATAGCAGAAGGTAGCGATGCTCATGGTAAGCCACATATTATATGTGAATATGCTCATGCTATGGGTAATGGACCTGGCAATATGGCAGAATATCAAGAGTTATTTAGAAAATATAAACGTTTACAAGGTGGGTTTATTTGGGAATGGTATGATCATGGTATTGAAACAAAAAATGATAAAGGTGAAATTACCTATTATTATGGTGGAGATTATTCAGATAAGCCAAACAATTCTAATTTCTGTGTAGACGGAATGTTGCCTCCAACAAAAGTGCCTTCTACAGGACTTAAAGCATTTAAACAAATTATATCACCTGTTGAAATAAAGTCTCTTGATTTAGAAAAGGCAATATTCAGAGTAACAAATTGTTATGACTTTTTAGATTTGTCGCATTTGAATATTGAGTATAGTATATGTTTTGATGATAATGTTTATTCTGAAGGGATTATTGATAATATAAAAGCATTGCCAACTGAAAGCTTTGATTTTCTGATAGACATTTCTAATTTAGAAGTAAAAGAAAACACTTCTTATTATGTCAATATGAAAGTAACACATAAATATGAGACAAACTACTCTGAAAAATCTCATACAGTAGCTCATTTCCAGTTTGAATTACCTATTTACAAAGCTGTTACAAAAAATATAGAAATAAAAAAATATGATATTTCTATAAAGGAAGATGACACTACATTAGTAATTAATAATGAGCGAATGAATATACTATTTGATAAAGTTTGTGGAAAAATTACTCGTTATGAAGTAGATGGATATAATTATATAGAAGAGGGTATAAAACTTAATACAAATCGTGCAACTATAGATAATGACATGTATAAAATTCTTGATTGGAATAGCAAGTATTTTATGTTTGCTTCAAGTGAGCAATTAGAAAACTTCACATATACAAAACATAAAGACTATGTTACTGTAGATGTAAACACTCATTACTCTTATCTAAGTCAATCTTTTGGATTTAAGTGTTTATATAGATACACTATATATGGCGATGGTAGCATAAACTTAAAATTAAATAGTAATGGGTTTAAGTTCAGTGATTTTAATCCTGAGTTTATCCCAAGAATAGGTGTAGAATGCACTATAAATAAAAATTTGGATAATGTTACTTGGTGTGGGCTAGGTCCTGATGAAAGTTATTCTGATATGAACGCCCATGCTTTAATGGGGATATATCATAAAAAGGCATTAGATATGCATACGGAATATATTATGCCACAGGAAAATGGGCTACGTAGTGAAACTAAGTGGATTGCTTTAAGTAGCGATAAAAAAACTTTACTTATAGTTGCTAAAAAACCTATATCTTTTTCATATCATGATTATAGTATCAAAGCATTAGACAATGCTAAACATATTGATGAGATAGAAAAATCTGATAAATGGTATTTACATATTGATATGAAGCATTCAGGTGTTGGTACAAATGCTTGTGGAGAAGATCAAATATATAGAAATAAGACAAGAATGAATGATTATTCTATGGAAATAACATTAAAGCCTATAGATATAGCTAGTGTTATAGCCGAGAGTAAATTAATTTAATAATTATAAAATATACATTGCATGATTAGGTTTTTTATTAGTTAAAACGGTTATAAAAAATCTAATCGTAATATGTTGTAATATTTTTTTTGGTCTATTATTATACTTGACATTTAATATTGCCTCGTATAGTATAAGCTTATGAGTATTATAAGCAATGAATATATTGGGCATGGTGAGAATACTAATTACACCCTTGCTCGAGTAATACGTACAAATAAAAAATTCTATACCCTTTATTCTGCAGAAGGGGAATATGTTGCCTACATTAAAGGTAAAATAAGGTATAAATCGCATTCACAAAGTGAGCTTCCTGTTATTGGAGATTATGTTTTAATTAGCATTGCTGATAAGAATAATGCACTTATAGAACAGGTTGTTCCACGTAAAAATGTTTTATATAGAAAGTCTATTGGCAAAAAAACTGATGTGCAGGTTTTGGCAAGTAATATTGATTATGCTTTCATACTTTTGGGAATAGACAATGAGCTTTCGGTGGCGGGTATTGGTCGTTATTTATCTATGGTTTATGCGTCTAATATTACTCCAATTGTAGCTATTTCAAAGATTGACCTTTATGAAAAAGATGTTTATGAAGATTACTTAAATGATATACAATTGTCATTTCCAAATGAAATAATTTTTTATTATAGTGCAAAAACTGGTGAAAATGTTTACCGCTTTTTAGAATATATTATAGATAATATTTCAGCTGTTTTTATTGGGGCATCGGGTTCTGGTAAATCAACTATAATTAATTACCTCCTTAAAGAAGAAAAAATGAAAACGGGTGATGTGCGAGAACGTGATTATAAGGGTATGCACACAACAACTCATAGAGAATTATTTGAGCTACAAAACGGAGGCGTTGTAATTGATACTCCCGGTTTAAGGCAACTTGGTGTTTGGGAAGACGCTAACGGAATAAAAAAAACATTTAGTGATTTAGAGGACATGGCTAAAAATTGCAAGTTTAATGATTGTACACATGAACATGAACCTGATTGCTATATACTTAAAATGATTGAGGATGACAAACTTTCGGTTGAACGTTATAATGTATATATAATGCTACGAAATGAAAGTGAAGCTTTACTAAAGCAAAATGTTTTGAATATTGGTAAGACTAGAAAAGAGGCTCTTAAAAAAGTTACTAAAATTAAAAAAAAGTAGGGTTAATTAATTTATGAAAAAGTGTTTATTTTTTTTATTAATATTTTCTTTTATGCTAAATGCTGAAGATATAAATATAGAAGATTTTTATAACAAAATGAAAGAGAGTCAGTCTACACTTTATCCAAAAAAGTTTGAAGCGGATATTAAAGGTGAAATAGTATCGAAACAAATTGGTACAATAGCGAAAGGTGGATACACAAAAACGAAAGAAGACATTACTTTAGTTTTTAGCTTTAAGCAAGGAAATAGAGCGACTCTTACACTTTATAATGTAACATCATTTTATGCTGGAATGTTCAGAGTTTTTGAGCCAATATTAGAGGCGACTGGTTTTTATGCGTCTGTTGGGTCATCAAAAAATTATAGTGCTTTTATAAAAAGATTTAATGTAGTTAGTATAGAAGAAAAAGGCAATTATTATAATGCTGAAATTGTTAAAACTGATGAAGGCAGAACTTATACTGTTTATTTTAAGATAAATAAAGATACTTATTTAATAGAGGAAGCCCAGTATTATAGAGGCAAAAAGCAGATTTATCATGTTTATATAGAATATACAGAAGTGAATGGGTTTACAGTTCCGAGCCTCTTAAAATATAGTAGTACAGATGGTGATGTAAACTCCGATATAAGTTTTATGAATGTACGTACATTTTCAAAATAAATTATATCTGAGGTTTAATATATGATGAAATATTTTTTTCTAACTTTTATAGCTATTAATTTGTCGGTTCTAAATTTATATTCTTTTAATGTTGATAGCTTTTTTACTCTGAAAAATGAAACTGATACTGTTTATTATAATACTTCATCTATAAATATTGATGACTATACGTTTGCTGAAACTCTTAAAAATGAAATTATAGGGAATCAAAATGAAATATATTCTCTAATTATAGCAGATATTTTTGATCTTGATGGTAATGAGTATATAGTACTTTCAGGCAATACGGATAATAAAAGTATTACTATATATTCTTCAATTGGGGACATTCTTGTAAATTATGAAATAGAAAATAGCTCTTCCGACAAGGGCTCCAAGGTCGAGTTCGACTCCTTTATGGACAAGAATAGACAAGTAAATATTATTAAATATTACACTATGAAAGAAAGTAATAATGAGAAAAGTATAAATCTACATTTGTTTAGAATAAATGAGTCGAAAATAGATTTTATAGCTGAAGTTGAGTATTATAGAGAAGTTAAAAATGGAAAGACGAATGTTGTTCTCGAAACAAATAATGTGTTTGTTGATATAGATAATGACAATGTTTATGAAATGATTTTGGAGATCAAGCAACGCATTCAGGGAAAGCATGACAGAATTTCGTATTTAGTTTATAAATATGATAATAAAGCAAGTCGCTATATTATTACAGAGTCATTATGGGAAGATTCTAATGATTATTCTTCCTACTTTAATTAAATTATAGTTATATTATTAATATTGATAATAGTCGCAATATTTTGTTATGGTGCATTCATTACAGTTTGGATTTATAGGCTTACATAAATGTTGACCATAAACAACAAGCGTATCATTGTACACTCTCCAATATTCTTTTGGAAGTTTAGCTCTTAAAGCAAACTCAGTTTCATCAGGAGTTTTTGTATGCACATATCCGAGTCTATTTGAGATTCTGTGAACATGAGTGTCTACACAAATACCGTCTTTGTCATAAGCCTCTGTTACAACAAGGTTTGCTGTTTTTCTGCCAACCCCTTTAAGTGTGAGTAGCTCGTCTATTTCGTCAGGAACAATGCCGTCATAAACATCAATTATTCGTTTTGAAGTTTCTATTATACTTCTTGCTTTAATTCTATAAAAACCAACAGGATAAATAAGTTGCTCTATTTCACGTATCTCAAGTTTAAGCATGTCGTATGGGTTAGCAGCTTTGTCAAAAAGTCTGTTTGAGGCATCACGTGTTACTGCGTCTTTGGTGCGTAAAGATAACATTGTTGATATAAGAATTTTATAGGCATCATTTCCGCTATTTATTTTTATTTCTGTAACAACAGGTAATGGCATTTTTTTGGTTACAATTAGAAGCGATTTCATTATGGGGTGTATATTTTTATCATCCATATTGATTACTCAAATAAATACCAAAAAATAGAACTTGGTTTTACAAATGGCATTAATTCAGGATAAGTGAACTCAAGTATAGTAGTCCCATTTGCATAAGAGGCTATTTCATAAATATTATAAATAAAGTATATTCTATCACTAGTAAAGTAAAATGAATTATTAAGCCTTATTTTATTATAGTCAAAGTAGCTATCTTTCTCGCTTAGTTTTGTTCTCATTAATAAAAGTAAGTTTTTATTATCTATGTCTCTTATAAAGTCTCCCACATTATTGTCTATAACATCTCCAGTTTCTAAGTTAAATATTGAAGGTAGGAAGCTGTAAGTTCCATGAGCCCCACCTGTAGTTGAATAATTAAACTCTAGAAGAGATATTATTTTTTTGTCTATATAAGTGACTTCATAAGTTTTTTCATAACTCCAAGCATTCCTATATTCTTCATTAAACTTTTTTTTATAATCAGATTTATATTCCCTAAAGTTTTTATAAAGAATATTAAAATAGTTTTTATTGTTTAATTGATTATTTATTTTATCTATAGAGTGAGTTTGTTTATCTATACTTTCTTTAGACTGATTTTGTTCAGAGGCGATTAAAATTAATGATTCATATAAAATAAATAAATCATCTTTATCGCGTTTATCTAAATGAGTTCGAATAATGTTTATTGGGTAATTTTTAGATAACTCGAAAGTGAATTTATCCTTTTCATCTGTTTGAGCATTAAATCTTACCCCTTTAAATGTCATTTTTTTATTATTAATAGACCCTCTAAATATAGGGGTAATACTTTCTTTCATCTCATAGCTTTCTAGCTTGTCAATTTCTCTCAAAAGTATAAGTCTGTCATTTATGTTGCCATCTACAAGTTGTCTAAACTTTTTTTCATCATTGTAGTAATATTTTCCATAAAGTTTTCCAGTTTCATTTTCAATATTTAGGTACATTGTGGCTTTTCTTTTTCCAATATCGCCTTCAAGTATATACAAACTTTTATTATAACTATCCATATCTATGGGGGATAGCATTTTAGTACTTAGAATAATAATTAATATTAGAATAAAGTATATTTGTCTCAAATGATTCTCCCCCAATTATATTAATAAAACTATACTATTTTTGAGTTTATTATAGCTAAAAACTTGTCAGCCTTAAGTGCCGCTCCGCCAATAAGTCCGCCATCAATATTAGGCATATTAAGTAACTCACTCGCATTATTTTCATTCATGCTTCCACCATAAAGTATAATCATGTTTTCAGCTACAGTATCATTATAAATACTTTTTAGTGTATCACGTATAACCTTGTGAACATTGTCAGCATCAGCAGGTGTTGCTGTTTTACCAGTACCAATAGCCCAAACAGGTTCGTAAGCTATTATAACATTTTTAGCATCGTCAAGAGATATTCCATCAAAACCCGCTTTTGTTTGATTTTCTACAATGCTGTTTGTGATACCTTTTTCTCTTTCATCTAATGTCTCACCAATACAAAATATAGGTTTGATTGAAGCCTCTAATGCTCGTTTAATTTTTTTATTGATAAGAGAGTCAGTTTCGCCAAATATGCTTCTGCATTCTGAATGCCCTAAAATAACATATTCACATCCAACATCTTTAAGCATGTCGGACGATATTTGCCCTGTGAAAGCCCCTGAAGGCTCGTGGTACATGTTTTGTGCAGCAAGCTTGACATTAGTATTCTTAATAACACTATTAACTTCTGATAAGCATGTAAAAGTTGGAGCAACTACTATGTCTTTGTCTACTACATTTTTGGCATTTTCTAAAATTTCCTTAACTAATGATACTGCCTCTCCATTAGTATTGTTCATTTTCCAATTTCCAGCAATAAGTTTTCTTCTAGCCATTATAAAACCCTCCTAAAGTATTTTTTCGTATGAAACATAACAATGAGTATTATATATAAAATTGTGGCAATTTTCAAGTTTTATATAAAAAATATTGAATTAATATAAAGTAAATAAATGCAAAAATAAAGCCTCCAAAAACATAAAAGTTTAAGGAGGCATTATTTATTTTATAATATTTTTATTCGACTAAATTCGCAGGAGAGTACCAAGCATCAGTAGGTGGAGTTGTGCTAGGGCTTGCCCAAGAGGTAAGTGTCCATGTTATTCTACCATCAACCACGCCATTATGATCACGTATATTTACACCCCAATGATTTTTAGCAATATAATTGTGAACATATACAGCATAATTACCATTGTCACGCCATGTTAGATAATATGTTTTTCCATTACTTAACTTTATTTCACTTCCATTGTAGTTGAACGTATAAGTATATCCACTACCTCTGAATGTTTTGGCTTTAACTCTGTCAGGGAATCTAGGACCAGGGTCATTAAAGTCTATGCGACCTTTATATTTGTATTCGTCTATATACACCTCTTTACCGTTATCACGAATATTAACAGTAATGGTACTTCCCCAACTACTAGAATAAATTGCTTTATGTTTATTAATAGTTTTACTATGTGTGTAATTAAACTCTTTTGTGCCTTTTCCACGCCATCTCTCTTCTCTATGAGTAAGTGTTTTCGCATCCATAGAGAATGAAAATGCATCAAGTATATCCGACCTACCAGCTGTTGCTGTTCTAAATAAGTATTCTTTAGATTTTGCAATATCTTTAAAGTCATCACCTGTTGTAGCAGATGCTAGTGTGTAGTAAGGAGAGCGACCTGCTTTTCCATAAGTGGCAACTTCTCTATCAGGAGAGCCAATTATAGGATTATAGTTTCCACTTCCCATAGCACTTTTGTACCAGCTATATAGTTCGATACTACCATTTTCTTTAACAATACCAACAGGATCATATTCATAAAATTTATACTTCCCATTATTTACACGGGTATCAACTGCACCCCAAGCAACGGGAACTTTTTGACCAAGAACATGATTATATTTAGTAGGTATAGCGAATGCAAATACAAGTTTTGTATATCTGTCTACAGCGATAAGCATATTGTCAAGCCACTGTATACCACCACCTTTACCCGTAAAACGGTAGAAGTAAAAACGCTTCATTCTTTCTCCATGCTCGCCATTATTATATGAGCTTGAAGGACTAAAAAGTGGGTTTTTGTCTTTATACAAATAATAAGTAACGCCTGTTATAGAGTATCCACCACCACTACTGTTTGGACCACCTTTTTTATATTCATTTTTACTCGCATTTCCACCTACCCATGAGCCATTTGCAAAACTAAATGTAGGTGAATTGTTTCCAGCAAAAGATGACCTAATTTCCCATGGATCAAATTTTGAGGCTGAGAAGTGTTTATTAGGGTCTGAATATTCAGGATCTTTAAAAGGATCATTTTCAGGATCAGTAGGCACACCAGTATCAGGGTCAGTAGGCTCCTCAACATCAGGTCCGCCAATGTCAGTATTTGGTTTTTTATTATAAGCCATAGGGTTAAATGGTAATTGGCTACAAGAAGATAATAATATTGAAAAAATTATCAGCAACAAAAAAGTACTATTCTTTCTAAGTTTCACATACACCTCCATTAAAACAACGAATCGGTTTTATATAAATTCATCCTATATACATAATCGTAAATAATTTATAAATATCAACCCTTAAAATATACTATACTTTAATGTTTTGTCAAATTTATTAATGAGTATAATTAGCACATAAAAATTA
>CAMRCO010000014.1 GCA_947040945.1 uncultured Spirochaetia bacterium | reverse complement strand
TATATGGAGGAATCATATAAGATAAAAGAATTTAGAGGATAACTTAAAGGTCAAAACATAACAAAATTGGATATATCAAATGGCGACATTAAAACAAAAACGCATAGTATTGGTGCTAAAGTTGACATATTTTTGTTGCCATTTCTTCAGCTATTTGTAGTTAGTGCTTATCTAATTACAGATCAAACAACTGATATTGGAACACTTAGTAATAGACTCGAAGGATTTCTTTTTCTCATTTATGCTTGCTCGCGGATACACGAGGCTTGATGACATAGAAAATAATGTAGTAGGATTTGTCGAAAAACCATTAATGTATATCGCTCCAAGAATTGGTTATATGTTTAATGGAGTTTTAAGTATTTATGTAGGAGTTCAAAGAATTAAGCTATTTAGGGCAACAAAAGGAAAAGATTTATCTGCTCTAACTGGAGGACTTGCAAAGTCATACGAAGTTGAGTTTAAAAAGTTTCCTGTAAACTTTATTGTCGGTAGCCAATTTATGATTACACATGAGTTTTGAATATCTTAGAAGCCCTGATGTTAATGGTGTTAATTTAGAAACTGTATTCAGATTTTAAATATTTTCTAGCCCTAAAATAGTTAATTATGAAAGAGCTAGAAAATAATATCTATTAAGCAAACCTACTCTATAATCTCCATAGCCCTATTAATTTTATCAGTTATCTTAAAGTTTACAGTATCTTCAAATGTATCTAAAGCCCAACTAGTATATTTATTTAAATCTGTTACTACTAAGTCTCCACCTCTGCTTTCAAGCACTTTATGTGTAGAAACAAGTAATTTTATAGCATCAGACAATATATATTTAAGACCTTTAAAAGATATTACTATATTTACGCATCCATTTTGCAGTAAATTATTTATCGTGTCTTCAAAGTCTGAATAGTTATGTCTGTTTATCTCATCCCCCACAACAATAAGTGTAGAGTTTTCTTTTTTTAAATCATATTTTTCCATAAGTTAATATTATTATCTCCTTTATAAATCTACTATTTATTTTTTCTAGGATAAAGTTTACCTACAGCATCATTAACCTCATCATATAATCTAAGTAAACTAGGTAAAGTCAAATATACTTTAGTTGTAACTTCAGTTTCATTTTCACTTGAGCTATCAACAGCAAGCATTAAAGTAATCTCCTCATCACCTATATCAAGCTTAAATCTATTTGAATATACCTTGCTTGCTCTTCTTGTATTGAATCTATTTTTATTTATTTTCATAATAAGTTCCTTACTAATAATTTTTCTATTATCAATAACTTATGAAATTAAAAAATGGTAAAAATTTACAAGAAATATAGTACATTTTTCTGTAAGTTACTCTGCATACAAATGCTTAACTATCCATTCATAACGCTTTTTAAGTTCTCTCTCATCACCTATATCAACTGATTCGTAATATAGCTTATGAGAAGCATTATCTAAATAATCTTGCTCCACAATATGATATGGATAATCATGTGGATATTTATATTCTTCTGAAGCATGCACGTCATAACTTCCAGAATGTGTATCTTTTAGATAATTTGGGACATTCAATATTTCACCATCTCGCACATCTTTTAAGGCAGCGTCAATTGCCAAATATGCTGAATTAGATTTTGGTGAAAGAGCTAAATATATTGTAGCCTCTGACAATGCAATACGTCCTTCAGGCATGCCTATAAACTCAATTATGTTAATTAAAGACGATACAACATTCATAGCATTAGTGTTGGCAAGCCCAATATCCTCAACTGCAAGTATAGTAAGCCTCCTCACTATAAAGCGAGGATCTTCACCCGACTCAAGCATTCTTGCTAAATAATATAAAGCAGCATTAGCATCACTTCCTCTAACACTTTTAATAAAAGCACTAATTACATTATAATGCTCATCTCCATCACGGTCAAACATCATTCCTTTTTTAGTTGTAACCTCTTTCACAATATCTTCTGTTATTTCAAGCGAGTCATTATCGTCATCAAGCTCAACCGACAAAAATGACATCTCCAAATATGTAATTGCTTTTCTAATGTCGCCTATTGATGACTTAACTATTAAATTAATGGAGCTCTCATCAATTTTTATACCCTCATCCCCTAAACCTCTTTCACTACTTATCGTATTAATTAATGCATTTTTTACATCACTGTCAACAATAGCCTTAAACTCAAAAAGCATAACACGTGAAAGTAATGCATTATTAAGATAAAAATATGGGTTATGAGTTGTGCTTGCTATTAATATAATAGTGCCTTTTTCAATTGCGGGAAGAAGAGCATCTTGCTGACTTTTATTAAATCTATGTATCTCATCTATAAAAAGTATCGTTTTTTTACCACGTTTGGCATTACCCTCTGCTTTTTTTATACTATCTCGAATATCTGCTATGTTAGATAAAACTGCATTAATGCTAATATAATAGCTTTTTGTTTTTTGTGCTATAATTGAAGCAAGGCTTGATTTGCCTGTCCCCGGAGGTCCATAAAACACTAGAGAGGTTATCCTGTCATGTTCAATCATTGTTCTAAGTGGTTTGCCAACTGAAAGTATATGTTCCTGCCCATACATTTCATCTAAAGAGTTTGGCCTCATCCTATCAGCTAAAGGTTTTATTATGTTAATGTCGTCATCATCAAAATCAAACATTTTTATTTTCTATTTCTTTTTCTATTATTGGTATATAGTCAAATATATTTACAGTTTCGTCTTTAACCTCATACTCAAGTAGGTCAGCAATCGAAATATAATCTTCATTCTTAAATGCTTCAACAATATTATTTATTATATCATTAAAAATATCTGTCTTATCTTTTAATGATATACCATCTTTTTTTACATCTGCTATATCTATCTCATAAATATTTAATACAAAAGAAATTACAGTGAATGTTGATGACACAGCTCTTGAGAATTTCTCTGACAATAAAAATGCTTCTTTATCATTTCCTTTTTGAAGATTTAATACTATCTCATCTATTATATTATTTATGATAGGTAAAAAACTATTTAATGCCCCTACTCGGTAAAGAGCATTCCCTATATTTATATCAACAGTAAGCATTGAAATAGCATTAACTTCACCATCTGAAACTATAAGATTTATGGTATCAAGCATTTTCTCTTTCAAGAATGGTTTAATATCATTTTCTAAAAAGTTTTTAAGCTCATCATAATCATTTTTTAAATTTAATATATTCTCTTTTTTAACTTCAAGAGTTTTAATTATATGCATAACAGAATGAGTTTCTAATTTCATATTTAATAAAAATACAATTTGAGGTAAAGCATCTAAAATCCAATCTATACCATGAGTAATGCTATTAATGTCATCATCAGTTATAGAATCGTTTATTGTATTAGACACAGTTATTATATACTCACGAATAGAAGATAAAGTTTCTAAAGCATACTCACTATAACTTAATACCTCTATATGAAAAGTATCAACTGATGAAATATCTAAAGACTCTATACTGTCTATTTCTACAAACTCACCATTAACAGCAGTTTTAGATATTAAAAGTCCTCCATCATTACACATTTTTTCTATAGGCTCTATTATTTCTATTAGCTTAGTTTCCCCTTCAAGTGTAATAGCTATTTCTTTACCATTAATAAAAACTTTCATTAATATTCCATATATTTAGTATTTTATTAAATTATCGGATTTATCATATATTCAGTAATGATTTTATATAAAATAAAAGCCTCAGTGATAATTTTATTTATCACTAAGGCTAAAAAAATATTTAATTTATATTAATACTTTATAACAACTACAGGCTTTATTACGTCTATAGGTTTGTCTTTCATGAGCATTAAAGCGGGCTCTATACCTTCAAGTCCTTCAAATCTATGAGTTATCAATTTACTTGTATCAAGTTTTTTTGTTTCAAGTAAACTCGCTAGTTTTGCCATTTTTAATCTACCGCCTGGAGTAAGTCCTGCTTTTATAGATTTATGACCCATACCAACACCCCACTCTATTCTAGGTATATTTATATAGTCTCCATCTCCTAAATAATTTACATTTCCAATAATTCCACCAGGCTTTAATATTTTTATAGCTTGAGTAAAAGTATCATTATCTCCTCCTGCTATAAGAACCTTATCAACACCTATACCATTTGTTTTATCAAGTATTTGCTTTACAATGTCACCCTCTTTATAATTTACAATGTCAGTAGCACCATAAAACTTAGCAGCCTCAATACAATTAGGACGTGAACCAACAGCATATATATGTGATGCACCAGACAAGTTAGCTCCAGCAACAGTCATAAGACCAACAGGGCCTATACCAATAACACAAACAGTGTCTCCAAACCCAACATCAGCAAGCTCTGAAGCATGTAGTCCTGTGACAACCATGTCAGAAAGCATTACAGCATCAGAAGGATCAACTCCCTCTGGTAAATGAGCCAAATTAGCATCAGCTTCATTTACATTATAAAATTCAGCAAATACTCCATCTTTAATATTAGAAAATTTCCACCCACCAAGCATACCACCAGAATGTTGTGCATAACCATTTTGAGCTTCAAGCGAACCCCAATCAGGAGTTATAGCAGGAACAATTACTTTGTCTCCCGGTTTAAAATCTTTAACAAGACTTCCTACTTCTACAACCTCACCTACAGACTCATGTCCTAAAACTAGATTATGTCTATCTCCTATAGCACCCTCCCAAACAGTATGCACATCAGAAGTACAAGGAGCTAAAACTAGTGGACGTAAAATAGCATCTAATGGGCCACAAGAAGGTTTGTCTTTTTCAATCCAGCCTACTTTACCTATTGATAACATGGCAAAACATTTCATAGTTATATCCTTTTTTTTATTTGATACTATTAACAGTTTATGCAGAAGTATTACAAAGTCAATAGGTAGTAAAACAATTATATTATATTACCTATTGACAAAAAAGCATTTAGAAAATATAATTATGTAATGTTTAAAGTGTTGGCTTTTAAGAAGTCAGCACTTTTATTTTATCAGATATATAATTATGAAAAAACAAAAAATAAATCAAAACAACAACAAAAAGAATGATAAAAGTAAGAAAGTTGTAAAAGCCCCACCTAAAAGCTTTATAGAAGACATTAAACTTTCTACTATCTCAAAAGAGAATTTAAAAAAAGAAGACATCAATCTACTTGAACTTAAAATGAGAGTAACAAAAGGCAATGCTGATGTATATGCTTTTATAAATAAAAAAGAAGGTGTCTCACATAAAGACTGTATAATCGCTACAAAAATTATACAAAGCTCAATCGACAGTGAAGGCTTTGACCATGAAGACTATGGCATAACAGTTTCAAGTGCTGGTCTAAATTGGACTTTTAAAAGTGATGACGAATATGAAATTTTTTTGGGTAATAATATAAAAATAAAATTTTTTGAAGATAATGAAAATAATTCTATAGATGAGTTAGACGCAAAAATATTTAATGCAAAACTTATAGAGAATGATGAGACTTCTATATTAATTGAAACTCTAGACGAGAAAAAAATTAGAGTGCTTAAAAAAAATATTATAAAAACAAGATTGAATAATTAAATTTACGGAGTATAACAATGTTTGAAAATGTTGCTGAAAATCTACAATTACTTGCTGACAGTAAAGGGATCAGTATTGATTTATTAAAAGAAATAGTTGAATCTACAATTAGTTTAGCATTAAGAAAGCAACGTGGTGAGGATATTAATTTTCATATTGTTTTTGATGAGAAAAATAACCCCACTATATATAGGTCAGTTTTAGTTGTTGAAGAAACCACAAATGAAAATAAAGAAATATCTTTTGAGGAAGCAAAAAAACTAGATGAAAATATTGCTTTGGAAGATGAAATTTGGATTATAGTTGAAAAAGATCAAGTTAAAGAATTTGGAAGAATTGAAAGCGAAATTGCTAAAAACACTTTCATTCAGAAACTTAAAGAACTTGAAAGGAATATTATATATAATGAGTTTAAAAGAAGAGAAAATCAGCTTGTAAATGGATATTTTCAACGAGAACAAAGAGGAAATATTTATGTTGATTTAGGAGAAACTGAAGGACTTCTACATAAACGAGATCAGTCCCCTAGAGAGCATTATGCTGAAGGCGACAAAATTAAAGCATTTATATACTCTGTAGAAAACGATAGATCAGGACACCCAATAATATACCTAACAAGAACAAAAGGTGATTTCATTAAGAAGATTTTTGAAATTGAAATCCCTGAAGTTGCTGATGGCACAGTTGAAATAAAAGACGTTGTTAGACATCCTGGACTTAAAACTAAAGTTGCTGTTATTTCAAATAAACCTGAAGTCGACCCAACTGGAGCTTGTATTGGACAAAAAGGTGTTAGAATACAATCTATAATTAAAGAAATAGCAGGCGAGAAAATTGATATTGTTAAATGGTCTCGAGATATAAGAGAATATATTGCTGAATCTTTAACACCTGTAAAAAAAGCTAAAATTATTATTACAGATGCCACAAGAAGAGAAGCTATAGTAATAGTTCCAGATGACCAAATTAATGCCGCATTAGGTAAAAATGGTTGTAATATAAAACTAGCTTCACAGCTCACAAAGTATTATCTTAACCTTAAAACAGAAACTGATATAAAAGAAAATCCAGATATACTTAAAAATATTGTATCTTTAGATCAAATATTTAATGATGATCTTTATCAAGATGAGCCTATTTTAGACGGTGTAGAAGAGGAGACTGTAAGTAATTTATATTCACTTGAAAATATAGATGAAAGCATTATTAAAACTCTTATAGACTCAGGAATAGGATCAATAGAAGTACTATACAACTTAAGAGAAAGTGAGATAAAGGATAAAACTTCTTTAGATTCAGAAAAAATAGTACATATTATGAATGTACTAAAAGAAAGTGTTGAGGTTATTGATGATGATGAAGGGTACACTGAAATTGAAGATGAAGTAGTAGAGGAAATAGAAATTTATGAATGCCCTAATTGTAATACTGAAATAAATGAAACAATGGAAGAATGTCCTAACTGTGGTGTAAAAATCAGTTTTGAATAATTAATTGTCTATAAAAAACAATCAGGTAAATCGCTTTTGCCAAGTAAAAAAGTCTCAATTGAAGATGCAATACATGTAAATGATTTTCTCTTACCGATATTTACATTCTTCTTAAGATTTTTACCATAAGCTAAAATAGGTATATACTCTCTTGTGTGGTCAGTGCCCTTAAAGGTCGGGTCACATCCATGGTCAGCGGTTATTATGAGGAGGTCATCATCATTAAGAGAGTCTATAATTTTTGGCAAATATAAATCAAACTCTTCTAATGCGTTTTTATAGCCTAGAGCATCACGCCTATGTCCAAAAAGCATATCAAAATCAACCAGATTTGTAAATATTAACCCACTATTATACTCTTTCATAGCATCAAGCGTTTTAAGAATACCATCTAAATTATTTTTATTTGAAAGTTTATTATATTTAATTCCACGACCAGCAAATATATCACTAGTTTTTCCAATACCTATAGTATCAATATTGTTTTTAAGTAACCTATCAAGCATAGTAAGTTCAGGTGGTTCAATTGAATAGTCATGCCTACGTTCTGTACGCTTAAAGTTTCCCTTACCAGTACCTAAATATGGTCTTGCTATAACACGAGCTACGGGCGAATATTTATTACATATTTCAAGTGACTCTTCACATATTTTATAAAGCTCATCAATTGGTATAATATCTTCATGAGCGGCAATTTGCAAAACAGAATCAGCTGAAGTATAAACTATAAGAGTCCCCTTCTCCATTTGCTCATCCCCATAATCATCTAAAAGCTCTGTTCCAGAATATGGCTTATTACAAACAATTTTCCTACCAGAAAAAGCTTCAATAGCATCAAGAGTTTCTTTAGGAAATCCATTAGGATATGTATTAAATGGTATTTTTGATACAACACCTGAAATCTCCCAATGCCCAGTAGAAGTATCTTTTGCCTTTGACTCTTCACCTGCCATTCCATAATAGCCCATAGCATTATCAGTTTTTTTTATTTTTGGAGAATCAACTATATTCCCAATACCCATAGATTCAAGTGCTGGAATATTAATAGAGTCTACACTTTGTGCAATATGTTGTAAAGTATTTGCTCCATCATCTCCAAATAAGTGAGCATCAGGTAATGCCCCCACTCCAAGTGAGTCTAATATAATTAAAATAACTTTTTTCATACTCATAAATGTTTAAATCCTTTTACATGATTTTCTTATAATTAAATTACAAGGTAAAACTATGTTTATATTTTCTTTTACACGACCATTTATTAAATCTAGTAATGATATAACAACACTTTTACCAAGCTCTTTAACTGGAGATGATACTGTTGTAAGTGCCATCATAGATGAGAATACTATATCATCATATCCAATAATTGACACATCATCAGGAACTCTAATATTACTTTCCTCTAAAGCACGCCTAGCTCCGAAACACATTATATCGCTTGCTCCAAATATAGCTGTAAACTCTAATTTAGATTTAATTTTTTTCATAATTTCACTATAACTAGTATCAAAATCATTATCTCCAATAATATAATAATCTAACTCATTAAATTTTATATTGCTTTCCTCTAAAGCGAGACGAAATCCCTCATACCTTTCTTTCTCACTACTCGTAGCTTGTTTTCCAGCTAAGTAGACAATATTTTTATGCCCTAAATCAAGTAAATATTTAGTACCATTATATGAACCTTTTTTATTATCAAGCCCAACATAATTAATATTTTCTATATCAACTTTTCTATCTAAAAATATTACAGGGCAGGTTAATTGAGTAAAAATTTTCAAGACATCTTTTGGGTACTTATAGTCGGGAATAATAATACATCCAGCAATACCAATTTCTTTTAAATATGTAATATATTCATCATACAAATTATTACTTTTATTACAATCAAATATAATTAAATAATAATTATATAAAGATACTGTTTTTAATATACTATCCATAAGGTCTGAAAAAAATGGATTAGATACACTTGGCATACTTAAAAATATTATTCTTTTTGAAAATTTATTTTTCTTTATATATTTATTTTTCTCTAAAATATTTTGTATACTCTCTTTTATATCATCATTTACAGAAGAATTATTATTAATGACTCTAGAAACAGTAGCAATTGAAACACCCGCTTCTTTTGCAATAGAAGATAGTGTAACTTTTTTTTTGCTTTTAATTTTTTCAGACATTTATAAACCTTAAAATAAAATTAATACAACAATATTATATTTTTATTACAATTTTAACAAGTTAGAAAAGTCTATTTTTATGAAAAATTTATGAAAAATTTATGAAAAAAACTATTGACTTTTAACTTACTGCGATTATACTTATGTATATTACAAATAATGTAAACTAGATAATAAGTTTAACAATATAGATAGTATAAATTATATTAAGGATAAAATTTAGAAAAATGACAAATAATTATATTGTAATCGGAAGCATAAACACAGACTTAATCTCTACTGTAAAAAACTTTACTAAACCGGGAGAAACCGTAACAAGCACATCATTCACTAAAATACATGGTGGTAAAGGTGCGAATCAATGTGTAGCGCTTAAAAAACTTGGAGCAAATACTTATATGATAGGCTCTATTGGTAATGATATTTTTGGGAAAGAATATCTAAATGAGTTTAGAAACTTAAAAATAAATACAGAAGGAATACATATAGTAGAGTGTTCTACAGGGCTTGCTATAATTGAGTCAGAAGAAAATAGCAGTAATCGTATAATATTAGTTTCAGGTGCTAATCATGAATTAAATATAAGTCATATCCTTAAAAAAGAAAATATAATAAACGACGCTAATATAGCTCTTTTACAACTAGAAATAGATCCTAAGGTAACACTAGAAACATTAAAAATGCTCAAAAGCAAAAATATCACAACGATACTAGATCCTGCTCCTGCAATAGAACTTACAAATGATTTTTTTGAAAACTCAGACTTTATTACACCAAATGAAACAGAAACAGAAATTCTCACAGGAATATACCCATCAGATAATGATTCAGTAAAAAAAGCAGCAGAAATTTTAAAGAATAAAGGTGCTAATAATATTATAATTAAAGCAGGTAAAAAAGGAGCATTTTACATTAATAGGAAAGAAATGTTATTTATGCCATCATATCCTGTAAACGTAGTGGACACCACTGCCGCAGGCGACTCTTTTAATGCTGGATTTGCTTTTGGAATAACAGAGTATAAAGATATTGCTCGTGCCCTAAAAACAGCATGCTCTGTAGCATCACTTTCGACTACTGCCCTTGGAGCACAAAGTGCTATGCCAAGCCTAGATAAAGTAGAAGAGCTAATTAAAAAGCATGATGATATTAATGTTTTAGATATATCTTAGAATCTCCAAACACCATATATATCTAAGTCAGCATCAAATGAACTATTAAGACCACTTCTGTCATCTACTTGTGTTATACTTGAACCACCAGTATATCCTTTTAAACCTATTGTTAAGTTTTCAAGTGGAGTAAACTCAAAAGCCGCTTCCATACCATAACTAACCTTAAAATCTATATCAGTCTTATAAACAGATACCTGACTAAAAATTTTAGGCATTCCATAAACATATATAGCACCAAGTCTAGCTGCCAATTTTACAGGAAGAACGATACCAAAATACATACTGTCTGTTGCAATCTCTCCATCCTCATCATACATAGGATTAGTATCAAGCACATTAGCGTATGATGCATCTAGGTCAGCAAACCTGCTTCCAACTCCATATCTAAAATCAAACTCTAGTGGAAAGCTTATTTGTAATGATGATGTATCAAAGTCAGTAAGCATAACACGTGTTCTAAGCCCAAAACCTAAACTCATAGGTGTTTTATTTCCTGAATCGTTTGTAGAGCCAGCAAAAGATGCTCCATAATGAAGTATAACTTGAAAATCTTCAACTACTCCACCTCTAAATAAAAGTGTAAAAGTTGGGCTCATACTGAAAAGCATTTTGCCATCAAAATATGGAGAATTACCCACAGCAATAGAAAATGGAGCTGATATATAAAAGTCCCGCATTGATACACCAAAAGATAATGAATGGCTATGAGCAACAGCTTTTAGGTTGCCACCCAAATAACCTTTATTGTCTAAAGCAAATTGATAAGATAAAGCATATTCATAAAGCGATACTCCAACAAATCCTTTAGGCAAAAAAGATATATAATCATCGTCAAAGGGAGTTCCTGTTTGAATCGCACTTAATACGTCATCAAGTGATAAAGAAGCTCTGCCAAGACCACCATTGTTGTCAGCAATTGTTGTTAGGTCAAGTAATGCAACACCCAATTTAAGTGGCATAGAATTATCAAGTAATGGTTCAAAGTCATATATAACCTGAAGTCTATCAGTACCTGCTCTCACAGATGACACTCCATTAATTAAATCTTGCATATTATCTTTATCCATCTGATCTTCATTTATTTGAGCAAACAATGAGTTTACGCTAAAAATAAACAAAAAACAAAATACTATCTTTTTCATTCGGACTCCAAATTATTATTTTTAATAAAGAAACAGTCTATAGTGTAAAATACTATTTTGCAACTGCTATACTTTTTATATATGAAATGCATTTTTCTTTCATTTTCTCATCACTATATGTAAACCAAATAATTAAAGCGTATTTACTAGTTGCTACAGCTGAAAGAAGCATATAGTCTCCAGTATCAAGTGCCTTTTCATATAATACTACTTTAATATCTTCATTATCAATTTTAATCTCAAGTTCTTTTGTTTTTTTATCTTTAATATCTTGAACCTGATTTATTACATATTCCATAATTGTTTCATTATCCTCTTCCTCAAATGAGTAAGACTCTAATGCAACATATAAGTCTCTATCCTTAAACTCTATTAATGTTTTATTATTTCTATATCTATTCATACGCATTGGCATAACAATAGAAAAACCTGCAGCTAAATCGAATCGTCCATTTTCTAACCTAAAACCAATTTTACCATAAGAGGTTGTTTTTTCTGGTTTTCTTTTAACTATCTCATCTACTGCATCTTCCTCAAGAATATAGTTGGCTATTAAAATCCATATATCCCAAGGGTATGATAATGTAGAGTCAAGCTCATAAGCTTTTTCAAAACTATATAATATTTTTCTACATAAATCATCTTCACTTTGTTCTATAGTTTCTCTAAAAGGAAAATGAAGCCAAATCATACTTAAAGCACTTTTAAACCAAAAGTTAGCATTAACATTACTGCTTTCCCATATAAAAAACTCATTTATAAATATTTCTCTCTCTTCATCAGTTGCATTAATTACATCAATAAAAAAAGACTTCCCCCAATAACCTAAAGGCGAGAGAGCAAAAAATTCTTTTTCAACTATAGGATAATCATAAGGAATAGATAACATAAAGTTAGAAAAACCTTTTTCATAATGTGTCATTAAATCTTTAGAATAATTACTAAGAGCCGTTCCAAAAAAATTACTTAAAGAGTCAAAGTCTCTTTCCTTAAAGTATAGAGTTTTATCAGGATATTCATCATCTTCTATCCAAACAATATTAAGCCTTTTAGAAACTCGGTCAAGAATATTTATTGTAAACGCATGATACCCAGCCCCTAATGAACCTGTATTTATAGTAACTTTAAGTACATTATCTTCAAAATCGAAATAAACAGGATCTGATGCAGGATGAAATGAATATACTAATGTTGTTTCTGA
The DNA here is from genome assembly GCA_947040945.1 of uncultured Spirochaetia bacterium. Classification (GTDB taxonomy): domain Bacteria; phylum Spirochaetota; class Brachyspiria; order Brachyspirales; family Brachyspiraceae; genus CAMQVF01. The sequence continues at coordinate 17,239 of CAMRCO010000014.1, read as the reverse complement.
TAATATATTATGCTCAGAGAATACACTTATAGGATTTATTTCTTCAGCATTTAAGGTAGATAAAATAGCTGAAAATATTTTATCATGACGTAAAGAGCTACGTTTATTCTCAAATTTGGAGTAAAGTATAAAGCTTACATTCATTGTATACCTTTCTTTCAAAACATATATATTACCATACTAACAGTTTTTTCATTATTTAGCAACTATACTTTTAAAATGTAATAATATATAAACACAATTATAAAATAGTAACGCACGAATATATATAAAAAAAAATTATTTTATTGACTTTCAACTTAAACTTACTATACTGTAAATAATATAATAATTACTTTAGGAGTTAGTTTATGTCGAAAATTAAATTTGAAATGCCTCATGTATTTGTAATTGTGATAACAATGGTTATTATCGCTGGGGCTCTGACTTGGATTATACCTGCGGGTGAATTTGATAGAAAGGTTAATGAAGTTACAGGACAGCTTGCTGTAATACCCGGAACTTTTCACTTTATTGAGCAAAGAGGAGTTAATCCTTTCATGATACCTTTGTATCTTGTAAATGGGCTTATTGGGTCTGCTAACATAGCAGCTGCAATGCTTATAGCAGGAGGAGCTTTTTCGATTATCATTAAAACAGGAATGATACAAGCATTAACTGCATTTTTTGCTAAGAAATATGCTAATAGAGAGTTTTTAGTAATTCCTGTATTTATGACATTATTCTCTACAGCGGGAATGATTGTTTCCGGCAACTCTATTATTGGATTCGCACCTTTATCTGTTCTGATTGCACGCAGTTTAGGATATGATGCTATTGTAGGTGTCGCTATGGTATGTTTAGCCGTTGGTATTGGTTTTAGTACAGGAACATTAAATCCTAATACAACAGCGATTGCTCAGTCAATAGGAGGCTTACCTATTTTTTCTGGTATAGAATATCGTTTACTATCATGGGCTGTATTTTTAGTTGTTACTACTATTTATGTTCTTTCTTATGCTAGAAAAATAAAGAAAAATCCTAAACTTAGCGCTATGTATGATATTGAAATGGATGTAAAAAATGCTACTACAAAAGAATCTAGCAACTATATAGAAGAACATAGTGTACAAAAAAGACATTACTTGGTAGCAATAATATTTATTTTAGGATTCGCATCTGTTATGTATGGAAGTGTTAGATTTAAATTCGGTCTTCCTCAAATTGCTTCTGTTTACCTAGTAATGGGAGTGCTTACAGGGCTTTCTATGGGCTATTCTTTTAACCAAATAGCAGAAGCATTCTTGAACGGCGCAAAAGGTACACTCTTTGGATTATTTTTAGTTGGATTTTCTCGTGCTATTTCTATAGTCCTTTCAGAAGGAAAAATACTTGATACTACAATTTATTATTTAGCAGAAGTATTAGGAATGCTACCTTCTTACCTACAAGCAACTGCTATGTATTTTATGCAGGTTACAATTAATGCTCTTATTGTTTCTGGAAGTGGTCAGGCATCAGCTACTATGCCAATAATACTTCCTGTAGGGGACCTTATTGGAATGACAAGACAAACTGTTATTTTGGCATTTAATTTTGGTGATGGATTTAGTAATTATATACTTCCAACATCAGCAGCTCTTATGGGCTTTTTAGGTATGGCAGGAGTACCATATGATAAATGGATGAAGTTTATGGGTAAGCTTTTTCTTATATGGTCAGCTGTAGCTATAATACTTATTACAATAGCTGACATTATAAATTATGGACCATTTTAATAAAAAAATTAAGGATATTAATTATGATAAAAGAAATTAGTAAGTTTCAAATTGAGAGTTTTTTTAAGTATGTTGCTATTTCTAGTGAAAGCAATCCAAACCTTCCTGTTCCAAGTTCAAAAGGTCAACTTGAATTAGCAGAAGTTTTAGCAGAAGACCTTAAAGACTTAGGGCTTATAAATATAGTATTAAACGAAAATGCTATTGTAACAGCTTTACTACCTGCAAATATAGAGGGAGTTAAGTCTGTAGGTTTTGTAGCACATTTAGACACAGTTAATGCTTCTTTAAGCCCTGATATAAAACCTCAAATTATAAAATATGAAGGAAAAGATATTGTTCTTAATGAAAAAGAAAATATTGTTTTTCGTGTATCTGAAAATATTGATATAAATAAGTATATGAATGAGGATATTATTTTTAGTGATGGTACTAGTGTTCTTGGTGCTGATGATAAGGCAGCTATTGCTACTATTATTACTACACTTAAATATATAAAAGATAATAATGTAGAACATGGCGACATTCATATTGCATTTGTGCCTGATGAAGAAGGAGGACTTAGAGGTTCAAGATTGCTTGACCTAAACGTTTTTTCTCCTAACTTTGCTTACACAATTGACTGTTGTGAAATAGGCGAAGTTGTATACGAAACATTTAATGCAGGAAAAGCAAATATAGATATTGAAGGTGTTACAGCTCATCCTATGTCTGCCAAAGGAGTATTGGTAAACTCAGCTCTTATCGCAGTCGACATATTAAATAGTTTCGACAGAACAGAAACACCAGAATGCACAGAAGAAAAAGAAGGTTTTATTTATCTTACTTCTATAACTGGTAATACACGCAGAACAAATGTAAAATTAAATATAAGAGACCATGACCTAAAACTCTATGAAGAGAAAAAGAAAAAAATAAAAGACGCTATAGAAAATACTATTCAAAAAAACACTAGAGCAAAAATAGAATATCAAATTGAAGATGTATATTCTAATATAGCAAACTTTTTAGGTGAAGACAGAACTCCTGTTGATCTTATTTATAAGGCTATGGAGAATAAAGGAATAGAGGCAAAAACTTTAACAATGAGAGGAGGAACAGATGGTTCAGTTTTATCATCGAAAGGACTTCTAACTCCAAACTATTTTACAGGGGCTCACAATTTTCATTCCCCTAATGAGTTTTTACCTATATCATCTTTTTACAAGTCATTTGAAGTAACTTTAGAAATAATAAAATTAATAGCTAAAAAATAATAATAAGTACTGTAATAATAAAAAAGCCCATTAGCAAAAAAATAGCTTTGGGCTTTTTTTTATCATTAGCATCTACAGTGAGCTAAATATAAAAAAATAAGTAAAACAATTGAAGTAAGTTTAAATATTATATATAATGCTAAAAAGTAATTTTACACTAGAGATTAGTGTAAAACTTTTTAGAATTAGAGGCAAGGAGTATGTTTTATGGAGAGAGAGAAACTTTCGAGTAGACTTGGATTTCTACTTGTGTCAGCAGGATGTGCTATAGGGCTTGGTAATGTGTGGCGTTTTCCATATATTACTGGGCAATATGGTGGAGCTGTTTTTGTAATAATTTATTTGGTATTTTTAGTTATGCTTGGTCTTCCTATTATGATTATGGAATTTTCAATAGGACGTGCAGGCAAAAGAGATATTGCAGGTTCATATAGAAATCTTGAAAAGCCAGGACAAAAATGGCATAATGTGGGCTATATACACATGATTGGATGTTTAATACTTTTAATGTTTTACACAACTGTAGCAGGTTGGTGTATGTATTATTTTTATTCCACTGTAACAGGCTCATTAACAGGCATATCCCCTAAGGAAGTTAATAGCTTTTTTGGTGGAGTTTTAGGTAATGCAGGTCTTGTTGTTTTTTGGATGGGAGCTACTGTTGTGCTTGGCTCTATAGTTTGCCTTGGAGGACTTAAAAATGGAGTTGAGAAAACAACTAAAATTATGATGAGTATGCTTTTTATAGTTCTTTTAGTTTTGGTTGTGAGAGCTGTAACATTACCTGGGGCTTCAGAAGGGCTTAGGTTTTATTTAATTCCAAACTTTGAAGCGATGACTGCTAATGGAATTAAAGGAATTATAAATATTGCTTATGCGGCTTTAGGGCAAGCATTTTTTACTTTAAGCTTAGGTATTGGGGCTATGACAATATTCGGTAGCTACATAGACAAAACATATTCTCTTACAGGGGAATCTATAATAGTTGTTATACTAGACACTTTAATAGCATTTCTAGCGGGTCTTGTAATATTTCCAACAACATTCGCATTTGATGTGAACCCAGGGCAAGGGCCTGGGCTTGTTTTTGTAACACTTCCAAATATTTTTAATACAATGGGATTTGGTAGATTTTGGGGAAGTTTATTTTTCTTATTTCTATCGATGGCTTCTCTTACTACAATAATTGCTGTTATGGAAAACTTAATAGCATTTACAATATCAGAGTTTAAGCTTACACGAAAAAAATCAACTCTAATAATAGGTATTGGATTATTTTTCTTAAGTCTTCCAACAGCATTAGGATTTAATGTGCTTTCTCACATACAACCTCTTGGAGAAGGGACTACATTTTTAGACCTATTCGATTTTATAGTAAGTAACAACATGCTTCCACTTGGAGGTATAGTTATATTAATATTTTGTACACGTAAATTTGGCTGGGGCTGGGGCAACTTTATAAAAGAAGTTGATTCTGGAAATGGAATAAAGTTTCCTAAAGCAATAAAATTTTATGTGTCATATATTTTGCCTTTAATAATTCTAGGAATATTTGTTATAGATTATATAAATAAATTTTTTATATAATACCTATTTGTTTTTTTGAAGTATTGTTTATAATAATGCTATATTTATAGTATAGTAAAAATTTACTTTCATAAGGAGTTTTTTATGGATAAGAATACATTAAAAAAAATGATACAAATATCAAAGGGTAGCATTCCTGCTGACACAGTTATAAGAAATGCACAAATAGTTGATGTTATTTCAGGCGACATTATTTCAGGCGACATAGCCATATATGATAAATATATTGTTGGAGTTGGATCTTATGAAGGAAAAAAAATAATTGACGCTTCAGGGCTTTTTGCGACTTCAGGGCTAATTGACTCTCATGTTCATATTGAGTCAAGCCTGTCTATACCAACATCATTTGCAAAAATAGTTATTCCTCATGGTACAACTACTGTTATAGCTGACCCACATGAAATAGCTAATATTAAAGGTATTGATGGAGTAAAGTTTATGATTGAGTCTGCTAAAAAGACTCCTCTTAAATGCCACTTTATGATGCCCTCATGTGTTCCTACAACCGACTTTGAAGATACTGGAGCTATACTCGACCATAAAGAAATAGCTAAAATTATAGGAAGTGATGACATACTGGGTCTTGGTGAAATGATGAACTCGATAGGAGTATTAAATGCAAGCGATGATATACTTGAAAAATTAATTTTAGCACATAATGAAAACAAAATTATAGACGGTCATGGACCTATGCTTGACGGTAAATTGCTTAATGCCTACACTGTTAGCGGAATTAAAACTGATCATGAATGTGTTAGTGCAAAAGAGCTTAAAGACAGAATTGCTAATGGAATGTATGTGCTTTTAAGGCATGGATCTGCGGCTCAAAACCTAAGAACACTTCTTCAAGGAGTTAATGATAAAAACTTTAGACGATGTGCATTTTGTACTGATGACAAACATTCGAGTGATATTATTACAAACGGTCATATTAATCATAGTTTACGAATAGCGGTGGCTGAAGGCATCGACCCATTTACAGCAATTTCTATGGCAACAATAAATGGATATGAATGTTATGGAATAAAAGATAGAGGACTTATTGCTCCAGGATACTTGGCAGACATCGTCCTTTTCCGTGACTTAAAAGACTTTAATGTAGAAAAAGTTTTTATTAATGGTGAAATGGTTGCTCAAAACAAACAGGTTTTATTCAAAGTTCCTTCTATAGATATAAGTAGTATGAACAATAGTGTTAATATACATGACGTATCAAAAGATGACCTACGTCTCACCATAAAACATGACACAGCTAAAGTTATAAGGCTTTCAAAGTTTAGCCTCGTTACAGAGTCTTACGTCAGGATTGTAGGCACTTTAAATGGAAACTTTATACACAAAGAAAATATTGACATACTTAAACTTGTTGTCATTGAAAGACATAAAAAAACTGGTAAAGTAGGAATTGGATTAGTTGAAAATTACAAGCTTAAAAATGGAGCTGTGGCAACAACTATTGGGCATGACTCGCATAACCTCATAGTTATAGGCGACAATGATGATGACATTATTGTGGCAGTAAAAGAACTCGAAAAATGTGGCGGTGGTATAACATTAGTTCAAAATGGAATAGTTTTAGATACTCTCCCTCTTCCTGTTGGCGGAATAATGTCTGACAAAGACTCTGAGTTTATAAGTGAGCATATTGAAAAAATGAATGAACTTGCATTTGAAAAGCTAGGTATTAACAGAAATATTGATCCTTTTATGACATTATCATTTTTAACACTTCCAGTTATACCTGACTTAAAGCTTACTCCTCGTGGTCTTTTTGATGTTACAAAGTTTGAGTTTACAGATATAAGCGACTAAAATATTTTTATAAACAACTAATAATTATGAGCACAGAAAAAAAATTAAAAGAGTTAATAAAAAATAAATACATTATTCTTGATGGAGCAATTGGCACTGAAATACAAAAAAAGAATATTGATGACGCTTCTTGGGTTTATGAAGGAAAAAATGCTTCTGGTTGTAATGAAATTTTATGCCTCACAAACAGGGAAGTTTTAGAAAGTATACACTTAGAATACCTATACGCAGAAGCCGACATAATGACAACAAATAGTTTTAATTCTACACCTTGGGCTTTAAGCGAATATGAACTTGAAAACTATACAGAACTTATAGCAAGTAAATCGGTTGACATATTAAAAAAAACAATTGCTAAATATAGAAAAGAAACTAATACAAACAGAGATATATTTATAGCAGGAAGTTTAGCCCCTTGTCTAAAATTAGCAAGTTTAGGGCAAATTAGTTTTGACGAAATGTCAGAAGGATATTCTCGTGCAGTAAAAAGTCTTATTGATTCAGGTGTCGATATACTTTTATTTGAAACAGCACAAGATATGCTCAATCTAAAGTCAGCAATAATTACAGCAAGAAGTATAGACGCCACTATCCCCATAATGGTTTCAGTTACAATTGAAAAAGAAGGCACTATGTTGCTTGGCACCGACATAGAAACCGCCTGCGTAACTCTCACTACTCTACCAATATTTTCACTTGGCATAAATTGTGGGACAGGTCCTAACTCAGCAATTAAACATTTAGAAAAATTATCAAAGCTAACTCATTTACCAATTTCTATTCACTCTAATGCAGGGCTTCCAGAAAATATTGATGGCAAAGCATATTACAATATGACACCAAATGAATTTGCAAGTATCAACTTTGAAGCATCAAACATTAATGGAGTTTCTATTCTTGGGGGATGTTGTGGCACGACACCTGCTCACATAAAAATTCTTAAAAATAAACTTGAAAATAAAATACCAATACCCCCTATAAATAAAACAAGCCCTAAATATATTTCTAGCCTATTTAGTATAACCGAATTAAAAGAAACACACACACCAATGATTATTGGCGAGAGAATGAATATTAGTGGATGTAAAGTTTTTAAAGAAATTGTACTTAAAAATGATTATGATGCTATTCTAGATTTTGGCATTAAAGAGTCAAAAATATATTCTCATGCTCTCGACTTAAATCTCGCATCTATTGGTCGTGATGAAGACTCTGATATGAAAAAAATAGTAAGCCTTTATTCTAAACAAATTAGAACTCCTTTAGTAATTGACACAATGAAAACAAGTGTTATGGAAGAGGCACTTAAAAATTATGGCGGAAAGCCAATACTAAACTCATGCCATTTTGGTCAAGGAGAATCTAACTTCGACTTAGTATGCTCACTTGCAAAAAAGTATGGAACGGCTCTTATTTGTTTAACAATTGATGAGGAGGGAGTGGCACAAACATGTAAAAGAAAAGTTAGTATTGCAAAAAGAATATATAGCCGTGCCACTGGGTTACATAAACTAGAAGCACACAATATTATTTTTGACCCTCTAACTTTTACACTTGCAAGCGGTGAAGAATCGAGCTTTTCACTTGCGACAGAAACACTAAACGCTATAAAAGAAATATCAAAATTATATGAAGACTCGTGTATAAGCTTAGGCATTTCAAACATTTCCTATGGGCTTAAAGAAAATGCTCGAATTGTGATGAACTCTGTTTTTTTAGATGAGGCTATAAAATGTGGACTTACCACTGCCATATTAAATATTGAAAAAATTATAGCAGTAAATAAAATTTTAGAAAAAGAAAAACTGTTAGCACTTAAAGTAATTTTTAATAAAGAGAAAACAAAAGATGCACTTTTTAATTATATAAATTATTTCTCAAACAAAAAAGAAACAGTCTCATCAAACATCACTACAATTATAAAAAAGCCATTAGATATATTAATTAAAGATGCGATGATTGACGGAAAGTGGAGTGAAATGTCGAGGTTATTAATAGAGGCAAAAAACTATAAAAACTTTGGTGGAGAGAATAATTTTGCAAGTTACATATTAAATAAAATACTTTTAACTACTATGTCAGAAATTGGAGACTTATTTGCAAGTGGAAATATAGAGCTTCCATTTGTTTTGGGGTCAGCTGAGATTATGAAAAAAAGTGTTGATTATTTGTCAAAGTTTATGCCACAAAAAAATCAAGAAAAACAAATTACTATTATACTTGGAACAGTGGCAGGAGATGTTCATGATGTTGGAAAAAATTTAGTTGATATACTTCTTACAAATAACGGGTATAAAGTTGTTAATATAGGAACAAAAGCTAGCATTGAAAAGTTTATAGATGAGTACAAAAAACATAATGCTCACTTTATAGCTATGAGCGGGCTTTTAGTGAAGTCTACTGAAATTATGAAAGAAAATATTATAACACTTAAAAAAGAAAACTTAAAAATACCTATTTTACTTGGAGGCGCCGCTTTAACAAAACAGTTTGTAGAAAACCATTGCAAAGAAGCCTATGACAATATTGCTCCTATTTTTTATTGCCGTAATGCAATGGAGGCTATAAAATCAATTAAAACTATTCACTAAATTAATAATAATATGAACTCAAAAATTTATACCACTTCAGTTTTTAATCCTACTAAAAAAACAATAGAAAATGCATTTAGTATGATAAATAAAAATAAACTTTTTCAAATTGGGTTTGGATATTCGCCAAAAAATAAAACTAAAGAAAGTCATGCCAGTTTAATAAAAAATATTGTTGCCCCCATGTATGAAAACATGAAAAAAAATATTATAGAAAACGACACATTAAAACCCATTATGCTTTATAGATTTTATAAAACTATTACAGAAAATGATATACTTTATTTTTTTGATGAAAGCAATCATAAAATAGAGATTCCACTCGAGAGAATGAAAAGTGAACCATATAAATCTATAATTGATTTTTATGAAAAAGCTGGCGACACTATAGCGTTTACACTTGTAAGTGTGGGACATGAATATCACAAATTTACAAAAAAATTATATGAAAATGCTGAATATAAAAACTATTATTTTTACTCATCACTTGGAGCATATTTAGCTGAAAGTTTAGCTAGTATTTTGCATTATGACCTTGAGGAAATGATTGGAATAAATACAGAAAATAAATATAAAAAACATAATGGATGTAGGTATTCATTTGGATACAAATATTTAGAGAATATGTATGGAAATAAAATTATATATGATACTCTTAAAGGAGAAATGCATGGAATTAATTTATCTGAAAGCTATATGTTTGAGCCTGAGTTTACAACAGCATCTATTATATGTTTTTCTGAAAATGCATATTATTTATAATGTTTTAATCTGTTTTCTTTATATCTTATTGATACATTTTTACCAAACAATTTAAACCTTAAATAATTATATCTATACTTAACTATTTTATAATACTCTTTAATATCGCTACTTTTAAGTAAAGTATTAAACTCATTTGAAAAATACTGACAATCACTTTGAAATATATATGGCATGAGTTTATCTGATATTTTTTTTATAATATTAAATACCTCTGTTTCATCTTCTACACTAAATGGCTTTGTTCTAAAAAACAAAAAACACTCAGCTTCTATATACTTTAAGAATGATTTGCTATGTTTAGTATATAAATCATGTTCGCTATAAAAATTTTCAAGTATATCAATATATTTTTTTACATCCTCAAGTACTTCTCTATTTTTAATTATTTTTGTTTTTTGTCCATCATGTTTAACATAGTGATAAATTACTTTGTCTTCATGCGTTATTTTTTTTGTGTACATTAAAAGAATATGAGAAAATATTCCATCCTCCCCTGGATGCACATTTAAAGGATACCTTATAAAAGGATAATCAATTAAAATCTCACGTCTTATAAACATAGACCATGTTGGTAAAGCTGTATGATATTTACTTGTAACTCTACTCGCTAAGTTCCAAATCGAATTTAATATAACTAAGTCACTATTATTTTTTTGAGCATTTTCATAAAAATACTCAAAGAAGTGTTTATCTAAATAATCATCACCATCTAAAAAAAATATATACTCACCGTTTGCAAGTTCTATACCATTGTTTCTTGCAACTGACACACCTTGATTTACTTGATCTATTACTAAAATATTGTCATTTTCTTTTTCAAAACTTTTTAATATTTCAAGTGAATTATCTTTTGAGCCATCATTTATACATATTATTTCTAGCTCTTTAAGTGTTTGTGATAAAACACTTTCTACACATTTTTTTAAGAACTTCTCTACGTTGTATGCAGGAATTATAACGCTAACTTTATATTTATTTGTCATAGCTTGAGCAACCTAATTTTGAATTATTTTTTATATGCTAACAAATTTTGATAGAGGATTTTAATTATATGAGAAAGATTAATAATACTACCACAACAACTGTAAACATTATTATATGCTTTATTTGACTAATTTAAAATAAACGGAAATAATAAAATAAAAGGAGGGTATAAAAAGCATTCTAGTAATAAATAATTTATTCTTTATGCTTTTTAATCCCTCACTTATATTATTTTATAGTATAAAACTATATTTGTTTATATACTAACTCTTTCTCATCGCTTGTTTTTAATGTAAGCATACCTTCATTTAAAGATACACTAACAACAAGTGGCAACATAGCTAAGTATGCAGTTTCTACTTCCATTTGCTTTGGTTCTCCAGCCATTCTAGTTGCACCTACTGCACTATTAATAGTCAATTTATCACCTTCGATAGTATAGCTTGCCATATAATTATTGACAGCAGATTTACCTGAAATTTTACCTTCGCTAAACACGATAGTAATTTCACTTCCTTCAAACATATTTGTAAGATTAAAAGTATAAGCATCTTTATCAAGCATAGCAATAGCCTCACTTCCTTGAAGCATTCCTTCTACACTTGCAACTTCTGTAGTAGGAGCAGAAGCAGGAGCATCACTAGCTACTGTCTCTTCTTTTTTAATTCCTTCTTCAAAGATAAGTTCTTTTCCATCTTTTGTTTTAAATGTAAGTACTTTACCTTTTAAAGATACTGTATCGATACTTGCAAACATTTCCATAAATTTTGTTTCAGTGTCCATTTCAGCTTGAGGGCCTGCCATCATAGTCATACCAGTTTGACCTACTACAAATTTATTACCTTCTTTAATTTCATACGGGCCAAAAAAAGTATTTACAGCTGACTTACCCGAAAACTGAGCACCATCAAACATGATAGTAATTTCGCTACCTTCAAACATGTTTGTAAGCGTGAATGATTTTCCAGTTAAAGAATCAACAGTCAATTCTTTACTACATCCAACCAACCCTACCGCAAACATAAACGCAAACAATAATATTTTTTTCATTATAAAATATTCCTTCATTAAAATTTGATGTTATTGATTATATGTGTTTATTTATAAAAATCAAATTAATTTTAGCTTAAAGCCTAAATATATTTCAATAATTTTTATAAATAAATACTAATTTAGAGCTGACTTTATATATTCTAATAAGTTTTGATATTCTGAGCGAAAATTTTCTGGTATAGATTTTTTCTCACTTAAAATATTTTCAAGATACTTAATAGCATCACTTTGTTTATTATTTAATGTCATTATAACAGCAATATAATAATAAGAAACATATACCTCTTCTGAATCAGGATACTTATTTATAATACTATTAAACTCAAGTGTTGCCTCTTCAAAATTTTCATTTTGAGCTTTAAGTAAAGCAAAACCTAGCATGTAGGAAGGAATATCAGTTTCTGGTATTTCATTATTTTTTATAAGAAAGTCATAAACATATTTAGCTTCTTTCTCTTTATTTGAGCGAATATAAAGATCAAGCTTTTCTAATGTAGGAGAATTATTACTAAGTATTTCATTTACTTTTTGATTCTCTAATAAAACTTCTTTACTTAATTCTAAAAAATCATTTTTATCAATATACCCACTATGCATTATAAGTAATAATTTATCTTTGTTTATAAAAATAATTGTAGGATATGCCACTACTCCATATAGTTTTAAGATATTATCATCGTCTTCATTAACTTGCTCTGGATTAATCCTGTAAGAAATATAGTTTTTCTTAATATTTTTTGATATTTCTTTGTCTTTAAATGTAGTTTTTTCAAGCTCATCACACCAATCACATGAACTTGAGTAAACATATATCATTATAGGTAAACTGCTAGATTCTGATTTTTTTATAGTAGAGTCAAAGCTCTTTACCCAAGATACTTTTGGAAAAAGATTTTGTGATATACTAAGCACTAAAATAAGTGATAGCACTATTAAATTAAATATTTTTCTCATTATCAATTATTCCTTAAAGTATATTAAAGTGAATAATTAAATGTTAACAGATAAAACAAAAAAAGCAATAATATAAAATATGCATTAATTTACAATTTCAAATTCAAAGTTTTTTCTTACAACTATTTGTTTTTTTGGGGGGGGGAGCTTCCATCTTTTTTCGATAGTTTCTTTTGTAGCATCATCTAAAAGTCTGCTTCCTGATGACTTCACAATATAAATTTTAGAAATTTTTCCACTAGCTTCTATTGTGATGTCTACCGTATTTGTGCCTGTAATATTTCGTTTTTTAGCCAAGGCAGGATATATAGGGACAGGTAATGAAACACCATTAATTCTGCCCCTAATTATAGCTTCACTGTAATCACTCTCAAAACTACTTTCACCCATACTATTTTTTGAGTGTATTACATTATCACTTTTTTTTATTCCTAAGTCAGAAACTTCATCATAGCTAACCTCTTTACTATGATTATTATTTCCTTTACTTGAGTCTAATTCAGATGCAACTATTTCAATACTCAAAGTTGTACCCGATACTTCATAGCTATTATTATTTTCCTTAAATGAAAAAAACATAGTAGCACCAAAAAGTATATGGCAAAATATAGAAAGTAAAACTGAATATTTCATAAAACTTCTTATATTAAATACGTCCACTTAAAGCAATATACCATTCACGCCCGGGTGTTGAATAATAACGTACAACTTCATATTGTTCATTTAATATATTCTTGACACCAGTTTCTAATATTACACTATCTATAAATGTCATACTTGCTGTTATGTCAAGAGTAACATACTCGTCTAATTTGACCTTATTTTCTAAGTCATTATATCTTTCACCAACATAGTTCACCAAAAAGTTAAGTCTTCCTGAAAATATATCATTCCCTTCATAAATATATGAAATCATTGAACTTACAGAATGCTCAGGTGTTCGAGCAAGTTTTTTATCCTCAAGTGTTTGAGTTATGGCATTTTGAGTACCAACACCAAATTGATATAAATAATTTAGAGATATTTCTATACTTGAAAGAATAGGAATTATAGGCACACTTAATGAAATATCCGCTTCAATTCCTTGAAGTAAAGCATCATCAATATTGTATGCTTTCCATTTATATGGATCAGTAGGTGCTGGAGATGGTGTCCAAGTAATCATATCCTCTAAAGAAGTTATGTAGTATAAAGCCTCAATTTTAAGAATCTTAATAGGGTTTAATACAAATCCAATATCCCCACCGATAGATTTTTCTTTTTTAAGATCAACATTACCACCATTTAAATCATATAAATCATCAAATCCTGGAAGCCTATAGCCTGTATTAAAATTTCCCTTTATAATATATTTACTTAAAGGATCAATAATATACATTAATCCAATTGAATATGTAGGCTCATAAAAGTTTTTATCATCATTAGCTCCACTTGATAGAACAGTATCAAAACGTATTCCCGGAATAATTTTGAACATAGGGGTATCGCTATCATAATGATTTAGAAAACCTAAAGTAGGCAAATAAGCAATAGAGAACGTATTCCTTTGAATACTTTCGCCATTTTCAAACTCATCCTCTCTTTCATTTTTTGTCTTAAAATAATTATTTCTATATTCAACTAATACACTATTGTTAAAAGTAAATAAACCACCAGCAAATATATCTTCTCTTTCAATGTCAAAACTTAAATCAGTTGATACATTATCATATACATCATGTACACTCCATTCTGGATTCGGATTTGGGTTTTGATAATCTTTTATTTGATAAACAGTAGATGCTCTAATATTGAAGCTAAATATATCTAATGAATTATTTTCATAATGAATATCTCCACTATATCTCTGTATATACTGATTAGCAGTTTCACTGAATGCTCCAAATTGATAACTCCCGGGTTGTCCGCTATACTGATTAAATGCACTAACAGACATATTAATATAATCATTATTATTTAATTTATAACCAAAACCTGTCCTTATATCTCCTTGCATACGTTCATTATTTGGAACTTTACCACTCACTTCATTTCCACTACCATCTTTACCAGAATATTCATAATCCCCTTTTGAATAGTCCATATTTCCAGATATAAATAAATTAGCTCGATTATTATCTCCAAAATATTTATTAACATTACCACCTATTATCATACTGCCATATGACCCAAATTTTAATGTTACATGTGAACTATCAAAACTTTCTACTCTGTCTTTTGTTATAATATTTATAACTCCACCAACAGCGTTAGGACCATACCTTGTTGAAGCCGCTCCCCTAACTATCTCAATACGCTCAATATTAACTATACTATATTGAGATAAGTCAACGCCAAGTCCTTGTGCACTATTTTGCCTTTGTCCATTAACTAAAACTACAGTTTGTTCAGCTCTAGATCCTCTAATAGACAACACTGCACTATTTCCTTGAAAAAGCACCTGCATACCAGTATAGTTTTTAAGAGCCTCAGCAACATTATCAGCCCCCATAGCCTCAATCTCATCACTTGTAATAATAGTTGTTGCAAGAGATGTTGTACTAGGATCAAGCGCATCTCTTTTTGCTCTAACCTTAATAGTGTCATCACCTGCTTGCGAAAATAAATTAAGCGATAAAGCAAAGAACACTACACCCAAAATAATAGTTTTCTTCAAATACATTCTATACTCCCGATAGATTATTTTTTTTGGGAGCATACGTTAAATAATTAATAGACTTTAAACATCTTGCTCCCGAAGACACTTAAATATTTGAGGTTAGACTTATCTAGTATCCCGGCTTACGGCTTTCTACTCACATTCCTTCTCATTCTTTTACAGAACAATGGATACCCAAATGGGCTTATGCTTTCGTTACCGATTACGGTGACGGGTTCGCACAGGATTCTCACCTGTTTCCTTTCAAAATCTTTTTATATGGTATTCTAAAAAAAAATTAAAGTCAAACTATTTTATAAAAAATATTACTTATCTTTAATCAATTTAATATACGGAGTTATTGTTTTAATAATAGCATCTCCATTAAGCTCTTCAATTTTTTTCTGTTTTACTAAAGCCTCTTTTATTTCAGTAGCAAGTGATGAATAATTATAAGTTGTAGAATATTGCACTGTCATTTTATATTTTTTATATTCTAATTTATTTCCATTTTCTAGCACATATTTTACAACATCTTTTTTTATTTCATTTAACTGCTCATCTGCTTTCATTTTTTTTTCATAAGCTTTTATGTATTCATTAAGAATTGCAACGCTGTTTTTTTTTCTCATAATTTAATATCCTTTTATTATTAACATAATATTAATGCATTTTATTAGTGTTTATAACTTGAGGATATTTAAACTAGTCAATGTTTATTCAATTTTTAATAAAAAATTACTTTTCTAAAATATTTTCATACATAGTTTTAACTTGATTTTTCCATTCATCTACCAATTCAGCTGGCTCAAGCGGTAAAGCATTTGACCCTTGAGAAAGTATGAACCTTACAACCTCATAAATCTGACCACTAGAAAATGTCATAATAATTGACCCATCTTCTTGATGCTCTATTACTTGGTCATCTGCCCACTCTCGCTCCGATATATATGTTACAGTTTCATTGAAAAACTGAATGCTACATTTTAATTCTCTGTCAAAACCATAAACTCCAAATACTTTATCTGTTGATACAAAATATTTATAATTTTTATCCATTTCAAAATGCTCGTCTGTAAGGCTAACAGAAATAACTCGATGCAAAGCGTATAAACTTACAGAACTCTTTCGGTTAGAATAGCCCGCAAAATACCAAGTGCCTCCCTTACAAATTATCTGATATGGGGCAATATAATAATTATCCCTTACGCTGTCCATCCAAGGACCTTTATATGAAAACTCAATATATCTATTTTCTGTCATAGATGCTATTAATATATTCCATATTTCATCTGAAAAATTAGGTGTCGCTTCTTCAATAAAAAGAACTCTATTTTCTACCCATAAATTATTTTTTATATCTTTATAAGACAATACTTTATAAAAATTATTAAAAATCCCTTCTACATGTTTATATATTGGTGTGTTTTTATATTGTGATAATAGCTTTAATGCCATAGCACCTGAAAATAATTCGTCTTCTGTCGTAAATATTGCTGGAAGTCTAAATATTTTATTTTCATAATAATAACCCCTTTTAACTTTACTATATAGTATAGGGGCATTAAGCATAATTTTCATATACTCAATATCACGTTTTATTGTAGCAATGCTAACCTCATATTTTATAGAAAGCGTTTTACTATTTGGATAACTATCATTTGCTATGTCGCCATCTATAACGAGTAGTCGCCAGTAATGAACATTCCGTGAACGAGAATCTTTAATTTTTTCTGCCATACATAATGCCTCTACATAATTTAATAAAATACTAATATGTCACTTAACTATTATTATTATAACATATAGGCAGTATCACTGAATGCTACTCTAATTTTTTTT
>CAMRCO010000013.1 GCA_947040945.1 uncultured Spirochaetia bacterium | reverse complement strand
CAGTGTTTACAAAACAAGATATACTTAAAGTGGCTATTAATACTGTTAATATTAAATATTTTATATGTTTCATAATTTCCTCTATTTTTTAAGAAGCATCTATCTTAATATTTGTAATTCTCCAAAGATCATTTAATGAGAACAATAAATTTTCACGAATACTACTTAATGTTATCATAAAGTAACAGAAATTCAATCTAAATTTAAAATTATTTTATAAAAAATAAAATTTATTTTAAGAATTTATATGCTCAAAAAATATAACTACTCTTGAGCCCCAGCTTTTTTAAGTATTTTTACAACTTCAAGACGCTTCTCTCGATAAGCATCACCCAAAGCTGTGTAGCCGTCACTGCCTCTTAGATTTAAGTCAGCACCTGCCTCAATTAAAACTGAAACAACATCAACATGCCCTTTATATGAAGCAATAATTAAAGGAGTATAGCTGTCATTACTTATCTCATTAAGTGAGGCTTTATTTTCTGCTAATATTTTTACAATATCTTCATACCCATTGTATGAAGCGATATATAAAAGAGTCCAACCATCGCTATTTTTAGCATTTAAACCTTCTTTAAGTAACTCTTCTATTTCATATATTCCCTCTTCACCTTTGTGTTTTGCCATAGGTGACTTAAGTCTTAAAATAATATCTCTAGAAACTTTGTCTTCTCGAACACTTTCCTCAATTAAAGACTTCATTATTTCATTGTCTATTAAATTAGATGCATAACTTAAAGCAGTATTGCCTCGATTATCTTTTATTCCAACTAAGGCATTTTTTTCTATTAAAATTTTTACTATATCGTCATCCCCATTAGAAGACGCAAATATTAATGCAGTTTTACCATCATCATTTTGTTTATTAACTAAAGCACCCGACTCTATTAAAATTTTTACAATTTCAATGTGTCCATTTTTGGATGCAAGCATTAAAGGCGTGTCTTCTAAACCCTGTCTATTAAGAATAGCACCTGACTCTATTAAAATTTTTACAATTTCAGTGTGTCCATTTTCAGACGCATCAATTAAAGCATTATCATTTTCTTCAAAATTAGGAGTGCTACTAATGCTTGCCCCAGTTTCAAGTAAAGCTTTCACCACCTCTATGTGACCATTAAAGCATGCAACACTTAAAGCAGTATTTCCAAGTCTAATTTCTGTATTTAATATATTCTCATCAAGACCTGAGGTAAGCAATGCTTCAACTATTTTTACATGTCCATTAAAAGATGCAAGCATTAGAGCCGTTTCTCCATCATCATTTTTTATATTAGGATTTGCTCCCGCACTTATTAAATGACTAACTATTTCAGTATGCCCCCATCTAGACGTTAACATTAAAACAGTTTCTCCATCTTCATTTTTCTCATCAAGATTATCACTTTTCTCTATTAACGACAAAACTTTATCCATGTCGTACTCTAAACTTGCTTTCATTAAAGGAGTATAACCAGCACTTTTGTTTATTTTAGAGCTAGCTTTAGACTCAAGTAAAATTTTTGAAACTTCAGTATGCCCATTATAAGATGCTAAGCTCAAAGCAGTTAAACCCTGTTCGTTTTCTACATTAACTTTTGCTTTTGCCTTTATTAAAGCTTCTACAACTTCAGTGTGTCCATTATAAGATGCAAGAATTAATGGAGTTAAGCCTTCATTATTTTTTGTATTAATATCTGCATCTTCAGTTATTAAAACTTTTACAATTTCAGCATGACCATTATAAGATGCAAGCATTAGAGCCGTTTCTCCATCATCATTTTTTATATTAGGATTTGCTCCCGCACTTATTAAATGACTAACTATTTCAGTATTCCCTCGATGGGCAGCATAAATTAAAGCGGTGTCAGCATTCTTATTTTTTGCATTAACATTTACCTGATTATCAATTAAATATTTTGCAATTTCAGTATGCCCATTCAAAGATGCCATGCTTAAAGCCGTGTTCCCATTTTGATCCTCTAAACTTGTTCTTGCTCCAATGTCAATTAAACTTAAAGCAACTTCAGTTAGTCCAAGCTCTGAGGCAATAATTAAAGCTGTACTATACTTATTATTTTGTATGTCAGGATGAATACCTGCTTTTATTAAAGCTAAAGCTGTGTCTGTGTGCCCTCCACTTATTGCTTTCATTAATGAAGTGTTACCCTCATCATCTTGTAAATCAAGGTTAGCCCCTGCTTTAATTAAAATATTTACCGACCCAGTATGTCCACCGCTAGATGCCCAGCCTAGAGCATTTTCACCTTTATAATTTGAAGCATTAATTTCTACACCTTTTTTAATTAAACCATTTAATATATTAGCATGTCCATTCCAAGAAGCCCACTCTAAAGCCGTCCAACCATATTCATTTGGCACACTTACTTCAGAGCCCTTCATTAACATCTCCACAATTTCAGTATTCCCTTCCGTGAAAGCATAAGTAAAAGGAGTGAGGTTAGAACTATTTGTTACATTAATTTTTGAACCTGCCTTAATTAATGACTCAACAATTTTTTTACCACCATTATAGGATGCCCACATTAAAGGAGTTTGCCCATTAATGTCAGCGATATTAACATCAACTTTCGACTCAATTAAAGTTTGAACAATATCAATATTACCTGCAAGAGTTGCCCACATTAAAACATTTTCACCATCAGCGTTCACCACATTAATGTCCGCTCCTGCCTCAATTAATAACTCAACAATTTCTGTGTACAATCCAGTAAATGCATAAACCAAAGCTGTGTATCCGTCAAGGTCAGCTATATTAACATCTACCGCTTCATTAATTAAAGACTCTACTATTTCTGTATAGCCTAAATTTGACGCATAAATTAAAGCAGTTTTCCCGTCATCACTTTTTGTGTCGACGCCTTCAGCAACTAATTCCTTAATTTTATCAATATCAGTTTCGCCTTCATAAATTGCTATAGAGTCGTCTAAACTTAAAACAACATTTTTTTTATTTCCAGAACAAGACCACACAACAAAACTCATAAGCATAATAAAAATAACATTTTTCATAATTAAGTACCCACCTAAAAAAATATTTTAATCTACAAATTACGAAAACAGTATATCATAAAATTTTACTCTATGCACATCTAAAAAAATATTAAAATAACTTTATATACATAAATAAAGTAAAAAAACTACATATAAATATTTTGAAAAAAACTATTTTTTATTATATAATAACCCTCATGAAGATTGACTATCAAACAGTAACAACTATTATTAAAAACTCTAAAAATGCTATAGCTTTTACAGGGGCAGGAATTAGTGCGGGAAGTGGAATACCTACATTCAGAGACAGCAACGGTATTCTATCAAAGTTTGACCCTAAATATTTTGAAATAAAATATTATTTAGAAAATGTAGCTGAATCTTTTGGTGCAATAAAAGAAGCTTTTTATAGCCATTCTGAAACTAAAGAACCTAGTGTGGCACATTTTGCTCTGGCTAAAATGGAGGAAATTGGTTTAATAAAATATGTTATAACTCAGAATATAGACGGGCTACATAGAAAAGCGGGGTCAAAAAATGTATTTGAACTTCATGGAACAATGAGTGAAATGATATGCATGAATTGTAAAAAAGTATTCCCTTTAGAAAATGAAAATATATTAAAATCTGATATACCGCTTTGTGAAAAGTGTGATGGTATACTAAAACCAAATTTTACTTTTTTTGGAGAAGCTCTTCCAGAGTATGATTTAACATCATCAATTAATGTAACTGGAAAGTCTGACTTATGCCTAGTTATTGGTACAACTGGTATTGTTATGCCTGCCGCACAAATACCTTATATAGCAAAACAAAATGAAGCAACTATTATAGAAATAAACCCTAAAAAATCTAATTATACAAATGATATTGTGGATATACATATAAAAGAAAAAGCAGATGAAGCTATGCAAGAAATATCTGAAAATCTATAGGCTGAAACTACAATGTCTAAAATTATTAATGGGCGTGAAATTGCCAAAGCCCTTAAAACTGAAATAAAAGAAAAAGTATCTAAACTTGAAAAAAAACCAACTATTGCTGTTGTTCTTGTAGGGGATGATCAAGCTAGTATTATATATGTTAAAAGTAAATTTAAAGCGTGCTCAAGTGTTGGTATTATTGATGAAATGTATAGTTTAGGGAGTGATGCTACTGAAAATGATATTCTAAAAGTTATTCATGAATTAAATGATAACATTAATATTAACGCTATCATGTGTGAGTTTCCTTTGCCTCCTCATATAAATAAAGAGCGTATTATAAGTGCTATTTCACCTCTAAAAGATGTTGATTGTGTTAATCCAATAAACTTAGGGCTACTTTTTTCAAGCACCCCAAATATAATTCCATGCACACCACTTGCCGTAATAAAGCTCATAAAAGAAACAGGAATAGAAATAGAAGGTAGTAATGCTGTTATAGTTGGCAGAAGCAATATTGTTGGAAAGCCACTTTATAGCCTCCTACTAAAAGAAAATGCCACTGTAACTCAAGCACATAGAAAAACAAAAAACTTAAAAGAAGTATGTAAGCGTGCCGACATATTATGTGTGTCTATAGGGGATATGGAGTTTATAAAAGGTGATTTTATAAAAAAAGATTCTGTTGTAATAGACATAGGTATTAATCGTAATGAAAATGGAAATATTGTTGGAGATGTATGTTTTAATGAAGCAGAACATGCAGGATATATAACACCTGTCCCCGGTGGAGTTGGGCCACTTACTACTGCATATTTACTTAGTAATATTATAAAGCTTTATGAAGAACAAAATAATTAAATAGAAATACTTTCTATAAACTTTTCCCATTTTTCTAAATCTATATTTATATCAAGAACTTTATTTTTTGAAGTTTTACCTTTAGCTATAATAACATCTTTTTTTCTTATTTTAAGTGATGCACTCAAAAATGATATTAATTCTTTATTACATTTTCCTTCTATGGGGAGAGCTTTAATGCGTAAAATATATTTGTTATCAGCATGACGTATAGAGTTTAATTTAGAATTAGGTATAACTTTAACTGCTAGTTCCATAGCGACAAATCTCTATTTACACCATCAAGTATTTTTGCACCAGTTGCCGTGATAAGTACTGTATGTTCAAAATGTGCAGCATTAGTTCCATCTTCTGTACGTAATGTCCAGCCATCTTTATCTTTTTTATACTCACCTGTGCCATCTGTAATCATAAGCTCAAATGCGAAAACCATATTTTCTTTAATTTCTATATCATTGTCAGGATGATAAAAATTATATATTCTAGGTGCTTCATGATACTTATGACCAATACTATTTCCTGTTAATAATTTAAACACTGTAAAGCCTGCTTTTTCAACTACTAAATTTACACGAGTACCATACTCACTTAAAAGCATCCCAGGTTTAAGTATTCCAATAGCATTCTCTAATGCGACTTGACATGTTCTAATCATTTTATGAGGAAGTTTATTAATGTGAGAGTCGCCCCCTCCAACCACAAAAGAACCAGCAACACCCGCATAATAACCATTATACTTAACACCAATATCTATAGAAACTAGGTCTCCAAAGAATAATATTTTTTTTTGTCTAGGAGGCCCATGCACCACTTCATTTGACTTACATATACATGTTGAATATTTATAATCTTTTATCTCTAAATTAGCAGGAAAAGCACCATTTGATACAATAAAATTTTCTACTTGTTTATCAATAAAAGAAGCTCTTATCCCTGGCAACATCAGACTTTCTGCTAAAGCTAAAGATTTATAGCCTATTATAGCTGCCAGAGATATATTTTCGATAGCAACACTATCTTTTTCTATTTTAGAAGTCTCATCATCATTCATATTCTTTTACTTTAATGACTTTGGAGTTACTATATATAAAA
The DNA here is from genome assembly GCA_947040945.1 of uncultured Spirochaetia bacterium. Taxonomy (GTDB): domain Bacteria; phylum Spirochaetota; class Brachyspiria; order Brachyspirales; family Brachyspiraceae; genus CAMQVF01. Next base: position 25,129 of record CAMRCO010000013.1, on the reverse strand, counting down.
TAATTATAAATATAATCGCTCCTGTTACTGTGTCAGAAAAATTAATTTGTCCATAAAGAAATTTATTTATCATAGGAAAATAATGCATACCAAAAAGAGAGCCTATAGTAGCAAAAATAGTCATAAGAACTATACCGCCAAAAACTCTAATGTGGAGAACCTTATAAAAAATAAGTGCTATTATAAGTCCTACACAAAGTAAAGTTAAAGCGAGCATAAAGTATTGTAAAATCATATTATAAACCTTTAAGCCCCATAATAAAAAACGAGCCTATATTACCTTCCGTATTTTCGATAGGTATAAATAACATTTTACTTATACCATCTATATCATTACTATCAAATTTTACTGAAAGAGCTTTCGAGCTATATGGATTTTTAATATCAACTGGCTTACCAGAAACAAGTAGCTTAGAAAAAATATTTTCTCTTTCTCCAATTTTAAATAATTCTTTTGTTGTAGACGATATATTTTTAGAATCAGTTACAACATATTTTCTATCATTGCTATTATAACTTAACATAGTGATAATATCTATCTTAAAATTAAAATAATTTCTAATATAATCTAGCATATAAGCCATATCTTTTTCTATAAACTTTTCATTTTTTATAGCATTTAGAAGTAATTGATACTCCTCTTCAATAGTTTTTGAACTTACATTGTCTTCAGTATCAGTATTACCATAATAATCATCAGGTATTCTTGGAACCTCATCTGTCTCTATTTCCTCATCAATACCTTCCGTCTCATCACTTGATAAATTACTATTCTTATCTAAAAGCTCATCAACATAGGCATCAATATCCTCATCATCACTTTTTAATAAACCATCATATTTACTGACTAATTGTTCAGACAGAAAATTATCATCCAAAGAAACATTGAAGGCTTCTTTAGACGAAAAATAATCGTCCTCTTCTTTTATAATTTCTTCTTCATCCACAACTTTATCTTCTAAAAGAAACTCGTCAATATTAGAGTCTAAGTCTAAAGAATCAAAATAGCTTGTTTCGTCTTGCTCATCATTAGATGAAGTTTCTATTAAATCTTCTTCATCTAATACATTTTCATTTAAATCACTTATAATTGACAACTCAGAATCACTATCTGAACTAGGCTTAATGTCATACTCTGAAAATTCACTTCTTCTTTTTATTAATTCAGATACTAATATGCATGTTAGAAAAATTAATGAAAGTAGCAAAACAACTAGTATTATATATTTAAAGTATTGCTGTAAAGGAACTACATCATCAACTATAAATCCAATATTGAATCCTAATATTCTATTTAATAAAGACGCATAAAACAATAAGTCTGTGCCCTCTATTTTAGAAAAATAAGAACTCTCTTCTGATGTATTATTAAGTAATGATATAAGTTTTTCTTTCGATGTTTTACTTATATCAGTTTTATTACTGTAATATATAACACCATTTGGAAGAAGTAAAATTTGTGAATTCTCAACTATGTCGCTAAAAATAGCCTTATCAACACTTGCAGAAATATGCCCTAAAAAATTATCATCAGAATCTTTTAGTGCTACTGTAAACTCAATACCATCATAAATATCTTCATATGATGTAAAAATAATAGATGAATCTTTAACTTTTATATTATTAGCAATATCGTCTGAATGCATTCTCACAGGTCGTGAAAATATTAATTCTCCATCTTTCCCATGTAAAGATACTGAGCTAAAAGGTTTTTCTATTCCTATAAATAACTCAACTATTTTTTTTACCTCGTCATTATCTAGACCATTTGTTATTGACTCATTTAGAAAATCTGTAAACGAATAACTATTTATTATCTTATTCATCTTATTATCATAATAATCTAGTCTACTTGATAAAGTCTCAAGATAGGCAACCATTTGATTATCAAGTATATCTTCATTTATAACAAATATATCTTTTTTCATTCCAAAAACAAATATAATATAAAGAGTTATAATAATGATATTAATAACCATAGAAATTATTATTGCTTTGATTATTCCATTTTTATTGTGCTTAAACATATTAAACCCTATTTTATAATATCAATTTTTTTATTTCTATACCTTTTTATTTACAGAATCTTTAGCATCAGACTCTACTTTATCTATAATAGAAGCAAGCATATTGTCAAAAGCTAAAAATACATCTTCATTATTCGAAGAGTTAACCTTATCACTAGCAGGCTTAATGTCAGAATTAACAGAAACTTCATTTGGCTTTTCTAAGTTAAACACACCTGTCTCTTCTATTTTATCACTAAAAGGAATCGTCTCATTTTCCTCTGTAGCCACTTTTTCTATTGTAGCGGATTTCTCTATAGAAAAATCTTCTATTGTAGGAAATTTTTCTATAACAACATCATCTGTAGTAACCTCTTCTATTATATCATCTGTATCAATATCATCAGAATAAACTAACTCTTCTTGAACACTTTCAGTATCTTCATATTCAGATATTGTTTCTACTTTATCACTAGAAATTTCATCATCAAAATCGTCTTCATCACTTAGAGGATTTTTATTCACTTTTAATTTTTCATCTAAACTAAAACTTGGTATCACACCTAAGTTTATATTATCACTTTTATAAGCTTCTCTCGAGTAAAGCAAATCCTTATCTATACTTTGGTTTTCTTTAGGATAAATTAAATTCTCATCTACTTTATGTACTACTTTTTGATCAGATAAATCAACATCCTCATACTTAATACTTTGAGGCAAACCTTGATTTACAATATCATCATCAATCATAGGTATATCATTTTTTGGCAATGAAATATGGTCTTCATTTACTTTTTTTAATCCTGTAAGTTGTGCAAAGAAGTATATACCTCCACGTATTAAATATTGTAACACAACAATAAAAAATGCTGTAATAGCAAGAACAATAAGCTCAAAATAATTAGGGTATTCTCGACCAAATAATGTTATAGAAAGTCCAGTATTATTATCTATAAAACTAGGCTGTTGTTTATAATATGCATATTGACCTATAACACTTGATACAGGATCCATTGATATTGATGCCATACCTTCTGGAATATTATAAACAATATTTTTGGAATCATTTACATATAAACTTTTATCAGCTACTTGATAATACATTGCAATATCAGATACATAAGCATAATCATTTCTGGTTGTAACTATAAACTCACCATCTCTATTTTTTATGTACTGCATAATATAGAAAGAGTTCTCATTTGAAGCATTTAATACTAATGAGCCTTCTATTTTTAAGTTATCTATAAGTTTTTTATCAAGTTCAAGTGGCCATGATTTATTTTCTGAAGCATATAAGTTTAGGCTCATTTCTCCATCTGTATTAAATAAAGTCATACTTTTAACATATGGATTCTCTAATGTCATTTTATAATATTCATTCTTATACTTTTCAAGATGTGCAGACGTTAGCACTGAATTAGGATTATAACTCGATACAGCATTCGCACTTTTAAACATGCTATAATTAACATAGTCATCTATAGATTGATTGATTAAATCAACTTGATATTGAGAAACTGTATTTCTCTTTATTTTCATTCTCAATGCTAAGTTATCAATTTTTTTTGTCATCATATCTACATAATCATTAATAAAGAGCGATACTCTGCTATCTTCTGGCAAAACATTTGTCGCCAAAGACCTTGCCAACATAGATACTATAAATATTGCTAAAAATGATATTAATATACCAATACAAATATTTAAAATTTTACTGCTATTTATTTTTTTCATACGCTTAAGCCTTCATAATTTTTACATAATATAGTTAATAATCGGATTTTAGTATCATATACTTAATTATAGATAACAAATAAATATTATAAAGGATAGCAATTTGACAAAAAGTAAATATAAATTAGAATTAAAAAACTTAGAAATTAAAAGGTTATAAAAATGAAATTAAAAGTTATAAAGAAACAATACAACTCAAAATTATGTTTTGTTTGTGGGTTCGATAATAAGTATGGTCTTCAAACATCATTTTATGAACTTGAAGATGGCTCTCTATGTGCTTTAGTTACATTCAAAGACATACATCAAAGCTATCCGGGTCGATTACATGGAGGAATTGCTGCAGCCATTTTAGATGAAACTATAGGCAGAGCAATGATGCCATATACTTCAAGAGAAGTTTTTGGAGTTACAATGAGCTTTACTATAAAATATAAAAAACCAATACCATTAAATATACCATTACGTATTGTTGGAAAAATAACAAACTCTAATGGAACCGTATTTGAAGGAAGTGGTCATATACTACTTCCTGATGACACAATAGCCGTTTTAGCTACTGGAAAATATCTTGAAATGCCAATCGAGCGTATTGCTGAACTTGACCCAAACAATGAGGACGACTGGCGAATTGACGAAAGCGAAAATGACCCTAAAGAAATAGATATTCCACAAAAATAATTATTTTCTTAAATATCTTTTTACTGGTATATACTCATTTGGATTTACTGCTACTCCATTTCGTCTTATCTCTAAATGAAGATGGCTTCCTGTTGATCTACCTGTACTACCCATTCTTCCTATTAAAGAGCCTACTCCAACTTTTTGACCAGCACGTGTTGTAACACTATTTAAATGTCCATAATATGTTGTGTATCCATCTTTATGCTTTATGATAACAAGATTACCAAAACCACCACCACTGTATCCTGCGAATGTTACAGTACCACCTCTTGCTGCATATACTGGTGTATTTAAAGCCCCTGGAAAATCAATTCCTCTATGAAGAGTACGCACTCCAGTAATTGGATGAGTTCTGTATCCAAAATCACTACTAACTCTAGTTATACGATCTAGAGGTAAATTAAAAATCTGACCAAACTTTTCAATTCTTTCATCTAGAGTGTATCTAGCCCCTGGTAAAAATAAATCTTGACCTGCTTCAATACTCTCTATTTTATTAAATGACATAATTCTTTTTACAGATACGTCATATTTTTCAGATATATCTTCTAACGTTTCACCTTTGCCTACAGTATATAGAAGACCATTCCTATTTGGTATAATAAGTTTAGCACCGGGTCTAAGTCTATTCGCATTAGTAATTTTGTTTACACTTACAATTGTATCAAGTGTAGCACCAATTTTTAATGAAAGTGTTGAAAGGTTATCCCCTTCTTTAACTTCATATTCATCATACTCTATTCCTATAGTTCCATCTCCATCTAGTGTATGATCATTTATAAGAGCATCATAAAAACTTTCAACAGAACGTTCTTTTTCTTGAATCTTAATAGATGATGCTAATACCATTTCATTAGGAGCATTATATATTGCTATAGTATCAACCAGTTCATCATACTCTAATGGAGACATATTAGTCTCGTTAGTATAAATTGCTACTGAATTTGATTTATTATCTTTTTTTGATAAATTACTTGTAATAGTAAATAAAACTACTAATACACCTAAAGTACTTAATGTAGCCATAACTTTTCTATTTCTAAAATTAATTTTATTGAAATTAACTCTTTTAAAGCTGACTTTATGTGTAGCAAAAAAATTACCAATTGAAGTTAAACAAGAAGAAATTAATCTAGTAAACTTGAATGTAAAATTACTCTTTCTAGTATATAAGTTTCTATACCTGTTTATTTTTCTCTTATTCTTATACTTTAAAAGTGAGTAATCGCAATATCTTAAAAATTGACAATAGCCAGTCTTAAAATTTTCTAAAGTACGACTTAATTTGTCAGCAAAACGACTAACAGATATTTTATTTTTAGTTCTTGGAATAAAGATATCCCCATTATACTTTCTTCTATTTTTCATAAAGTTATATTCCTCATTAGTAGATAAATTATCGGAAAATAGATATATTACTAAAATTACTTCTTAACATTAATTTCGTATTCAAGTGTAATATTAAACAAAATTAAAATCAACACTACTTTTATATTGTTTTTTGTTTTTTAGTAAAAAATTAAAAATAATGCTTGACAAAAAGACAAAAAAGATATACCCTACAAGTGTTACTTTGGAGTTGTAGTTCAGTTGGTTAGAACGCCTGCCTGTCACGCAGGAGGCCGCGGGTTCGAGTCCCGTCAACTCCGATTCTATTTTTAAATATACTGGAGATATGTATAAATGCCAAATATAGTTTCAGCTGAAAAAAGATTAAGACAAAACAAGAAAAGAAATCTTCATAACAGAATGATTAAGAGTACATTAAATACTTTAAAGAAGAAAGTTCTTAAGTTTATATCAACAAGCGACAAAGAGTCTGCTATCAATGTATATAAGGACTATGCTAGTGCAATAGACAAAGCTGCAAGAAAGTCTATAGTACATGCAAACAGAGCTGCTGCTAAAAAATCAGCCCTAATGGAAAAAATTAATAATATTAAATAATATTTATTTAAACAAAAAAAGCCACCTACTAAAATAGTAAGTGGCTTTTTTTTAGACATACTAGTTACTAGCTAGCTTCTCATTAATTTCATTAACCAAAGCATCAATCACATCATCATCCATTCCATGTCCTCGACATCCTTCCTCTAAAGTTTCCCAGCTAGCCACATGGCAACCAACACAGTGAAGACCTCGGGACATCATAATCTGCACAGCATCTGGAGATTTTTGAACTATCTCTCCAATAGTCATATTTTTATTTATCATGAATAGCTCCTTTAAGCTTTATTTTATGTAACCTACATTATATCTTTTTAATTAAAATTACAACCAAATAATATTTCTAAATATCTATATAATGATTTACTTTTGAAAATATAACATTAATAGGTAATTTATTGTATTCTATATATGAAGTAATTTTTTTATCTAAAATATCAAGCTGAATATCTGTTCTAAATTGAGAGTGATGATGAAACATCATTTGCTTTATACCAGAGTCTAAACCAAGTTTAAGAGACGAGTTATAAGAGGAATGCCCCCAACCAACCCTTTTGCTACGATATTCTTCAATAGTGTACTCTCCATCTATAATTAGAAAGTCAGAACCTTTAATAAAATCTACAATTCTATCATAAAGCAAGTTGGTGTCATTATTATATTTGGATAAAGATGGAGGTACAGGATGTAAAAAATCTTTATAAGGTTCATGATCAGTCATATACACTATTTTTTTTCCATTACTTTCTACTTTATATGCAAGAGTATTAGAAGAATGATTAACCCAAATAGCCTCAATATTAAATGATTTATAACTTAGTTTTTGACCTTCTATAAATGTATTAAAACTTATGTCAGATTGAAAATTCTCTATATTAATTGGAAAGTAATCTTTGTGAAGAATTCCATTTACAGAATTATAAACCTCATCAGGGGTATCTTTAGGTCCATATACTACAAATTTATAATCTTTATTAAAAAATGGTGTAAAAAATGGAATCCCAATAATGTGATCCATGTGAAAATGTGTAAGCAAAATTATTGATTCTTTATCAGAAGCCACCATAGAAGGGGACAGTTTTCTCAGACCGCTACCACCATCAAGTATGATGTAGTTATCACCGTCAGATATATGAAAGCATGACGTATCTCCGCCATACTTATCATAATTAGAACCTGATGCTTGTATTCCACCTCTAGTGCCTAATATTCTTATTCTCATATTATATTAATAATATCATTATTTATTTAAAAATCAATAAAAAAAACTTTAAATTTATATTTCAGACTAAGATTTAATAATAAAATTGCCGAAATTCAATATAATTAGATGGCTAGAGGAGAAATCTTTATGTATAAAAAAATAATTTTTTTGATTTTATGTATGATTATTCTATTTTCAATTTCTTGTCAAAGAAAAAATAAAAGTATTGAAGAAGATTATCTACGAGAAATAGAGTCAGAATATAAACCAACAGATTCTACAGAAACGAACTATGACAACACAATAGAAGTTGAAACCCCAAATATGGTAGCAACATCAACGAATACATACAGCCCAACTATAATAACAAATGTAGATGAGAGTAAAGTTCGTAAACTTACTCCATATAAAACTACAGCATACAAACCTGTTTCTAGAAGAGCAACAAAATATACTGTAAACAACTTTAATACAGCTTGGACATCCAAAAATGACCCAACTGTAATTAAAGAACTTAGAGTAATGATTGCAAACAGAGAATATGAAAAAGCTCGTGTTTATATTGATAAGTTAGATTTTAATAATCTACCAGCAGGCGTTGACGCAGGACAGCTTTATCAATTTAAGGGTATAACTTATTATTTCCTAGTACCTTCAAGTTCTGTTGCATTGGCAGCATCTGAGCAGAGCTTTGAGCAAGTTTTAGCTTTAACTAAAATAGAAAAGTTTAAACCACTGTCTCTTTTATGGAATGCTATGCTTTATCAAAAATACTCAAAAGATGAAGTACAATTAAATAAAGCTATTGCTTTACTTGACAGAGTTATAACTGAATATCCTAGAACAAGATTTGTGAATGATGCTGTATATTATAAAGCTCTCACATTAAAAAAACTAGGTAGACCAGCATCTGAATACACTGATTTACTGAACTCAATAAAAACTGGTGAATATGTTGATAACCTCATATTTTCACAAGCTGTAAATGACTACGTAAAATCTAGCGTACTTGTAAAATAAAAGTCAAAAAGCTAAAATATCGAAAAGGTACTATTTATATAGTGCCTTTTTTTGACTTATATGAAATTATTAGTAATAGTTGACATAAGATAAGTATATTAAATTTAGGAAATAATTTATGAGCAACGAAACAGAACATGACATTAATAGCATTAAATATGCCTATTTTGCATCTGGATGCTTCTGGGGCACTGAATACTGGTTCAGTAAAGCAAAAGGAGTTGAGGAAGTTTTATCAGGATACACTGGTGGCAATACAAGTAATCCAACATATCAAGAGGTATGCACTGGCATTACAGGACACTTAGAGGCAGTATCTGTAAAATATTTAAGCAACGAGACTAGCTATGATGAACTTATAAAATTATTTTTTGAGACACATAATTACTCTCAAGAAAATGGTCAAGGAGTTGACATCGGATCACAATATTTATCTGCAATATTTTATGAAACAGATGATGAAAAAAACACAGCTCTAAAATATATTAATATACTAAAAAATAGTGGAGAGAGAGTCGCAACAAACCTAATACAGTTTACAAAGTTTTGGGTCGCAGAAAGTTATCATCAAAAACACTTTGATAAACTGGGAATTACTTTGCCTTGCCATTCTCGTAATAAAATATTATGGTGAGTTTATTTTTGTTAAAAAGACTTGACAATTAGTTTATAATATACATACTTGTACTTAAGGAGATTTTTGTGGAAATTACAGAAAAATATATATTAGAAGACCTTAAAGAAGACAATGCACTTTTATCTTCAAAAATAGACGTATATAAAGAAGAGATAAAAACATTAAAAGAAAAACTAGAGTATACAAAAAAGCTGTTTGTTTTATATGAAAACATAATGGAATGTTCAAAAAGTGAAGTAGAAGAACTTACAGCTACCATAAAAGAACTTGAGAACGAAAATGCTCGTCTTCAAAAAAATAATTCATTATAATGAGTTTTATAAAACCAAATACATCCCCTAAGGAAATATTAATTGCCGTGTCTGTCAACAATGGAGATGGATATATAGAATCATTTTTTAATTCTATAAATATGAGTATCAATAAAGCTGTATTTATGAATCAGACACATAGCACGAACATTAAAAAAATAACCAAATTCAACTATTTATTCTATAGAAGTAAAAATCTTGTCAAAAATACTGACGCTATGATTACAAACAAAGCAAATATGCCACTTGTTGTAAGAACTGCCGACTGCTTACCCATCGTTTTATATTGCAAGTCAAAAAATGTTATCGCTGTAATTCATGCAGGCTGGGCTGGAGTTCTGTCAAACATAATAGAAAAAACTGTTCAATTAATGATTCAAGATTATAAAGTAGACGCTAATAATATTTATGCGTACATAGGACCTAGAATATTAATGAAAGACTATGAAGTGGGTGTTGAAGTCGCTAATAAGTTTAATAACAAAATAAAAAAAGGCGATTCTTGGTTTGTCGACATAGCAGGTGAAGCCACACAGCAATTACTTAAACTTGGGCTAAAAGAAGATAATATAGAAGACTCTGAGCTTGGAACATATTCTGACGAGAGATTTTTTTCATATAGAAAAGATAAAAACAAGTCGGGGCGAATACTAACATTAGCTATGATAAAATAAGCCACCATAACAAATTATACTTCCTATCAAAAAAAATATTTATATATCTATAAACCTTTTTGAAAAAATTAATGATTGAAGATTGAAGATTCGCCTCAAGTGAAGTTGTCGCTTCCTTGGGGTGTTTTTATTTTAACATTTATTTGTTTTCAGTCAAGCTACAATATTAATACTGTGTGTAGTATTAATATTGTTGATTTAATACACATTTAATATAAAATTAACTAATCAAAAATAAATTTATTTAGGAAAACACTACATGAAAAAATATTTTATGGTTCTCGCTATATTTAATATTATAACAAGCACAATTTTAGGAGAAGACTCTATGCAAAAAAATGAGACAATTATAACTAACAGCAAAACAGAAGAGGTTACTTTATTTTTAACAGGAGCACAAATTAAAAAAAGCTCTTCTATAGACTTAAAGCAAGGTGAGACTACATTAACATTTACAAAATTACCTTATAATCTAAAACCTGAAAGCATTCAAGTTAAGGTAGAAGATAGTTATAAAATTATTTCAATAGATCACAAAATAAACTACTTTGAGACAGCAACTAATCCTGAAAGAATAGAAACTTTACAAAGTGAACTTAAAAAAACTATAGATGAAATAGAGCTTGTAAAAGTTGAATCAGATATACTTTCAAGTGAATTAGAAGTTCTTACAGCAAATAAAGAGTTTAATAAAAACTCAAACTTAAAGCTTGATGAGTTTAAAGCGTTCAATGATTTTTTTAAGAAGAGTATAGAAGAAATATCATATAAAGAACTTGAAGTTTCTAAAAGAATTGAAGATCTTAATATAAAATATATGGCTTTACAAAATGAACTTCAAAATAATAAAAATATAAGACAGTCTGTTAGTGAAATTACAGTTCAAATATTCTCTGATAAAGAGGCTGTTAGTGAAATAGAATTAAATTATTATGTATCTGACTCTAGCTGGGAACCATTTTATGATATTCGTGTTGAAACAGATAGTGATAAAACAGTTATGAACCTAAAAGCAAAAATATTTCAAAATACAGGTGAAGATTGGAATGACATAAAACTTATACTTTCAACTTCAAATCCAAATCTTGGAATGAATGAGCCAAGACTTCATCCATGGAGACTTAAGTTTTATACTGAAACATCAGTAAGAGCAGGTGAATCATCAAAAAACAAGAAGCCCTCATTTGAAGTATCTATGGATGAAGAAATTGTTGATATAGAAATGGATATGGAATATTCTACTACTCCTCCGAGTCCAAGTATTGCAAGTGATAATCAAACAGCACTTGAGTTTATACTTAATGAAAAAGTAACTATTCCTACATCTTTAATTAAATCAATTGATGTAGCTAATTATAAACTTGACACTAAACTTAAACATTATAGCATTCGTAAACTTGATATGGATGTGTTTTTACTTGCAAGCCTTACAGGTTGGGAAAGTATGAACCTACTTTCTGGAAACGCAAATATATTTCTTTCAGGTGCTTTTGTTGGAAAAGGTTATATAGACCCCGCAACTATTAAAGACAACCTAGAGGTGTCATTAGGTCGTGATAAACAAGTTATTGTTAATCGCATTAAAAATACTGACTTAAAATCTAAAGCGACATTCGGTTCAAATATTAAAGAAACTAGAAGCTTTGATATAACTGTCAGAAACTTAAAAACTAAACCTATAAACATAGAAGTGATAGACCAAGTGCCTTTGTCTACTGACAGCAGTATTATTGTTAATGTAGATAAAAATGACATTTCTTCTGCCGTTTTTGATGAGACTACAGGTGAGCTTAAATGGATTTTTACTATGGAAGGAGGCAGTACTGAAACTAAAAAGTTTAAATATACTGTAACATACCCTAATAAAAATATAGTTATATTAGAATAATATTGTTGAAATACTACATATTTATTGTATATTTACACTAGTATAAATTAATTAAAATATATTAAGGACAAAAATATTATGAAAAGAATAAGAAAATTACAACTTGTGTTTATAATGCTAGTTGCTTTCTCGGCGGTTTCTTATGCTGCTATTGGCAACAATAACTTTTTAATTGGTATTGGTGGCGGATATAGCAGATCTCAAATTTATGGAGGAAGAGATGAGCTTCCTTCAGACTTTTACGTAGAAGTACCGGGCTATGAATTAAATGCAGGTAGTATTCGATTAGAGTTAGGAGTTCCTCTTCATTTTACGCCTCACAAAAATAACTTTGTACATGCACTTGACATACGTGCAAACTTTACTGCCTCTTTTGCTGAAGGCACTGCATTAGACACCAGTGCTGGAGAAATAAAGCAAAAAATAAACTCATTTGGTGGCGGTGCTCAAGCAGTTTACGGAATTGGTGTTGCTTTTGGGAAGGATAAAGTAACTGGAGCTAAGTTAATATTCGACCTTCTAGGCTATGGAGTTGGTATAGGAAGTAGTTATGCTGAACGCACACTTACATATACTGACATTAGTAAGTCTAGCAGAACATTAAAAGATAATAAAATACATACTAAAATGGAAGTTATAGTACCCGGAATACATTATTTTGATAGCAGTGGGTTTACTATTGGGCTAAGAAATACATTCCAGTTTACTCAATATATTGATTTAGATGAAGACAGCAGTATGGATTATCCAGACTTTGCATTTACAACTTATGCTTACATAGGTTATACGTTTAATACTACTAGGGGTAAATAATGAAAAAATTTAAGATTTTATTTTTTATAGCTATGAGCACTTTACTATTATCATGTTATGCTAATGTTATAAGTGACACTGATGATGACGGAATAGGCGATACATCTAATGTAGTTAATGATATTTATGAGCTTAGAGAAAACTATGAAATGCAAGACAATATAGACAAATATTCAAGCATCAGAAATAATCCTAAATGGTATAAAGGGGAATCCCGTATTCGTGTTTACACTTCATCTTTCGCAAAAGATGGTGTTACATACCAGTTTGAATATAACACACCTGTGAAGAACAACACAGCGGCGGTTTATAAAATTACTGAAGGTACTGGTACTGGTGAGTTTGTATTTGTAACTTTAGAACCTGTACCTATATTCAAAAAGAATATGGTAATTTTACTGGTTTCAAAAGCTAAATATACTACAGCACTTGATGCAAAAAATGCTGCTGAGGCTGTCGAAATACCAAAAATGGAATTGATTATTTCTCATTTAGATTTAGTATTCGACCCTACTATTCCCGAGTCTGATTATATTAAATATGAAAATATAGACGCAAATGTTGCTGCTATTAAATTAAATTATGATGTACTTGAGTTTTTTGGCACAGGTTACACTTATATTGAAAAACAAGAGCTACTAGAAAAATATGGCTACACTGAATTACTTAATTAAGTTTTAGGTAATATAATTAAGCTCTCTTACCTTATTGGTGAGGGGGCTTTTTTTCTTTTAACATTTATTTTTGTGAAGTCAAGTTATTATTAATACTTTATATAAATGGGCAAGCATATTTACTTGAAATTGTATTTAGTGTATAATATATAAATAGGGAGTATTGTTTTATGCCTATATTACCACTTGACTTACAACAGCTTTATATGCAACAGTCCCATATAGGACGAATGGAGCATGTGCGTCAAACTGTTAAAACTATAGTGATGCAAGCTGAAGACAAAGATATACATCAAGACTCTTATGAGAAAGATTCAATAGTTGTGAAAGCAGAAGAGTCATCAAATGAAAACACAGTTAAAGAGCGTAAAGAGTCTAAAAAAGATGGTCAAAAACATTATGTCTCTTATCGCAAAAAACGTAGAAAAGACAACCCCGATGACAAAAACAACATTATTGAAACCGTCGACATCGACCTTGAAAGTGATACAAAAGGGCACACAATAGATATTTTAGGATAATTACTTAATGCAAATTTTTATAGGTATAATAATAAACATAGTAATATTAACTCTAACCTTAATAGTGTTTTATATATTCATAGCATACAGGCTTAGAGAAAAAATAGAAGCAGAAGCTATTAAAAGAGTTAAAGATGAACTTGAAAGCCTTGTTGTCGAGTTTAATCATTCAGCCTTAGTAAATATAACCCTACTCGAAGATGCTATTGAAAGAGCTGAAAATGCAATTAAAAATGAAAACCCTAAAAATAAAAAACAAATAGACCCCGCAAAAACCGTTTATAAATCGAGAGATGAAAGACTTGAAGAATATAATCAAAAAACAAATACTGACATTTCAATAGAAGAAGAAAAAAGAGTTAGACTTATTTCAGACGAATATTTAGAAGACTCATTAAAAGAAGTATATGTTTCTGAATCAATAAAGACATTATATAAAAATGGTTATTCAAAAAGCGAAATCGCTAAAAACCTAGAAATATCTTTAAGTGATGTTGATGACGCCATTTCAAAATAATTAAAAAACATATTGACATAAAACTTAAAACAAAATAATATTGTTGCAAGCTTATTAATAATAAAGCATTATTTCATCAAGATCGACTGAGGGACAGGCCCTATGACGTCGTAGCAACCAGTAGTAGTTCTATACTAAAATGGTGCTAATTCCTAGAGATGAAAGGGTTAACATAAAAAAATATCATAAACCTTAACAACTCTAGATGAAAAGATGTATAAACTATAATAAGACTATTTTAATATTATTAGGAGATTCATAATGTCAGAAATTAAAAATTATCACTTCTCGTCCGAGTCAGTTACAGAAGGACACCCAGACAAAATATGTGATGCTGTAAGTGATGGAGTTCTAGATGCTTGCTTAAAAGAAGATAAAAACTCACGTGTTGCTTGCGAAACGCTTGCAAAAACTGGTATGATTATTATAGCAGGAGAAATCACAACTAATGCACGAGTTGATTATCAAAAAATAGCAAGAGACACTATAAGAAAAATAGGATACACTCATAGCGATATGGGTTTCGATGCTGAAACTTGTGCTGTCATGGAAGCAATTCAAGGACAATCAAGCGATATAGATATGGGAGTTAGTGCTGGAAAAGGTATTTTCAATAAGACACTTGGAGCGGGTGACCAAGGTATTATGTTTGGTTATGCAATAAACGAAACTGAAACATTAATGCCTTTAACAATTCACCTTGCTCATCGTTTAGCTGAAAAACTTACTGAGGTTAGAAGAAACAAAACAGTTCCTTATCTTAGACCAGACGGAAAATCACAAGTTACAATTGAATATAAAGACGGCAAAGCTCACAGGCTTTCAGCTATTGTAATATCATCACAGCATGCTGAAAATATTACACATGAACAAATTGAACAAGACATTAAAAAATATGTTATAAACCCTGTATGCCCTGAAAACATGATAGATACTGAAACTAAATTCTTCATCAATCCTACAGGTTCTTTTGTTATAGGTGGCCCTATGGGTGATTGTGGACTTACTGGACGCAAAATTATTGTTGACACTTATGGTGGACATGGGTCTCATGGTGGTGGTGCTTTTAGTGGTAAAGATCCTTCAAAAGTTGACAGAAGTGCTTGTTATATGGCAAGATACATTGCTAAAAACATTGTTGCTAGTGGCGTTGCTGACAGAGCATTAGTTCAGCTTGCTTATGCAATAGGAGTACCTGAACCATTGTCAGTATATGTTAATACATTTGGTACATGCAAAGTTCATGATGAGGTAATCGCAGCTATTATCGAAAAACAAATTGACCTAACACCTTCTGGCATTATCAAACATCTTGACCTACTTCGCCCAATATATCAGAAGACTACAGCTTATGGACATTTTGGACGTGAGGATGATGACTTTACTTGGGAGAAAACAGATATAAAAAATTTGTTTAACGCCTAATTTTTTATACACACTTGAAATTTAAAAGTTTATGCATATACTATATATGTATAAACTTTTTTTATATATTAAAATAACTTTTAGGAATGTCAATATGCCATCATTTTATATCCCAAAAAATCAACCTAAGTATATTACTGATACCAATTTTAGCTTAGATGAAGCCAAAAAAACTTACAACTTTCATAAACAAATTCCAGGATATGTTGTAACTCCTTTAACAAGTCTTAAAAATTATGCGGATTCAGTTAGTGTAAAAAATGTATTTGTTAAAGATGAAAGCTATAGATTTAATTTAGATGCCTTTAAGGTTTTGGGCGGAAGTTATGCTATAGCAAATTTTTTGTGTCAAAAACTAGGTATAAATATAGAGGATACAACATTTGAAAAACTTACATCTGATGAAACAAGAAAAAAAATAGGCGACATTACATTTGCAACCACAACTGACGGAAATCATGGACGAGGTATTGCTTGGGCGTCAGAAAAGCTTAAACAAAAATGTGTTATAAATATGCCTAAAGGAACAGTTGAGTCAAGAGTACGTAATATAGAAGCACATGGTGCTACAGTTACAGTTTTAGATAAAAATTATGATGAGTGCGTTAGGTATACTGATGAGCAATCAAAAAAACATGGCTGGATTATAGTGCAAGATACATCATGGGAAGGATACACTGAAATTCCTATGTGGATTATGCAAGGCTACCTTACTATGGCAAAAGAGGCAATTGATCAAATTGAAAGCATGAATGAAAAGCCTACACATGTATTTTTACAGTCAGGTGTGGGTGCTATGAGTGGAGCTGTAATGTCATATATTGCCAATTACTATGGTGATGCATGTCCTAAAATTATAAGTGTTGAGCCTAATGCTGCCGACTGTGTTTATAGGTCAGCTTTAAAAAATGATGACAACCCAGTTCCTGTTACAGGAGACTTGGCTAGCATTATGGCAGGGCTTTGCTGTGGAGAGGTTAATATGCTTTCATGGGATATACTAAGAAGTGTCCCTTCACTCTACATTAGCTCACCTGATCTTCATTCAGCTAATGGAATGCGAATACTTGGAAATCCTTTAAAAGGTGATACTGCTGTTTATTCAGGAGAATCAGGTGCTATCGGAATGGGAATACTCGACTACATAATGAAGTCGGGTAATGCAAAAGAAATAAAAAAATATTTGGACTTAAATGAAAAATCGAATATACTTATGTTTAGCACAGAGGGAATAACAGACCCTGTAATGTATAGAAAAATAGTTTGGTATGGTGCTTATTCTAAATAAATTTAAGCTTAAGGAAATTAAACCAAATGAACAAAAAAAAAAATATTAGTGAAGAAGAAATTGCTAAGTATAGTAATGTATATTCAGAAGACTCTAAACCATTAGAAAATTCTAAAAGAGATTGGAATACTATAACCATTATATCTTTATGGGTTGGAATAATAGTTTCTATACCTCTATATATGTTAGCAGGTGGTCTTATAGCATCTGGCATGACTTGGTCGCAAGCTTTATTTGTAATAGTACTAGGGCATACTTTAGTTATGATACCTTCTGTGTTACTTGGGCATTTTGGAACTAAATATGCTATTGGATATCCTCTTCTATCTAAGTTAGTTTTTGGGCCAAAAGGAAATGTATTTCCTACTTTAATAAGAGCTTTTCTAGGATGTTTTTGGTTTAGCGTGCAGTCATGGATAGGAGGAACTGCTATAAATTCTATTATAGTAGTAATATTTCCAAGCTTTGAAGGTATATTCTTTGTGAAATTTTTATCTTATGTAATATTTTTAGCTATAAATATTTATATAGGGTATAGTGGTTCAAAAGCTTTGAAAATTTTTGAGCAAACAGCTGCTCCTATACTTATATTATTGTCTTTTGCTGTATTAATATGGGCATATAATGTAGCTGGAAGTTTTCACTCCATATTTGAATACTCATATAAATTCAGTAATGGAAGTAATTTTTCAAAAATGTTTTTTCCAGCACTAACTGCTATGATAGCTTTTGATAGCACAATAGCATTAAATATATCGGACTTTACAAAATATGTAAA
The DNA here is from genome assembly GCA_947040945.1 of uncultured Spirochaetia bacterium. GTDB lineage: Bacteria > Spirochaetota > Brachyspiria > Brachyspirales > Brachyspiraceae > CAMQVF01. The sequence goes on along the minus strand of CAMRCO010000013.1, from coordinate 7,005 downwards.
AAAACAAAAACAACAAGTTATTGGACAATTTATAGGTGCTCCACTAATGACTGCTTTTATAGTTTTTGTTGGTGTATGTGGAACTGTAGCATCACAAATACAATTTGGAGAAGCCATTTGGAATCCTGCTGACTTAGTTTCAAAATTTGACAATCCTTTTATAGTTATAGTATTTTCTATATTCATAATGATTGCCACAATGACTACTAATATACCAGCTAACCTAGTTCCTCCAGGAATTATATTCTCAAGTATTTGGACTAAAATATTTACATATAAAAAAGCTATACTACTAGTTGGAATAATTTCTATTGTAGTTATGCCTTGGAAAGTATTAGAAAATCCTAATAACTACATATTTGAAGTAAATGGAACACTTGCTACTTTCTTAGGACCTATGACGGGAATTTATTTGGCATCATATTGGAAAGAGTATAAAACTAATGTAGTTTTATTTGATTTATACAGAACAGATGGAGGACTTTATCATTATAGTAATGGCTGGAATATTATTGGAATGGTTACTTTATTACTAAGTACACTAATAGTTTTAATTGGAAAATTTGTAGATGTACCAGTTTTAAAAGCTATATATGAAAGTTCTTATGTATTTGGTCTTTTTATAAGCCTATTATTGTACATTTTTATCATAAAATATTTTCGTAAAGGAAATAACTAATGAGTCATTTGATTATAAAAAACGCTACATTAGTAGATTCCTCTTCAATTTACGAAGCTGACATTTTGGTGCATAATGGTACAATAAAGTGCATTTCAAAAGACATAACAGACAAAAAATACGAAAATATGCAGATAATTGACGCTAAAGGCTTACTATTGATGCCTGGCGGAATTGACGCTCACACTCACTTTAATCTTGACACAGGAGTCGCAAAGTCATCTGATGACTTTTATACTGGCACAGTAGCAGCCGCATGTGGTGGCACTACTACAATAATAGACCACATGGGTTTTGGCAAGGCAGGATGCTCTTTACAAAGCAGAGTAGATTTATACCATGAGTATGCTGAAGGGAAGGCTGTTATTGATTATGGGCTACATGGAGTGATTCAGCATATAGATGACAATATACTTAAAGAAATGGAGTCTATAGTATTAAACGGAATAACTAGCATGAAGTTCTACATGACCTACGGATTTATGCTTAGCGACAGTTATGCTATAAAGACATTGAGTAAAATGAAATCACTTGGCGGTATATTATGTGTTCATGCCGAAAGTAATGATATGATAGAACATCTTAAAGACTTTCACTTCTCTAAAGGAAACAGAAGTGCCATATATCACGCCTATTCACGCCCTGACACCACTGAAGCTGAAGCCGTGCATAGAATTATAGAACTTGCTAAACTTGCAGATAATGCCCCTTTATATATAGTTCATCTATCAACTCATAAAGGGCTTAAACATATAGAGAAAGCCCAAAATGAAGGACTTAATGTTATCGCTGAAACTTGTCCACAATATTTACTTTTAGATGAAGAATATTATAATAAAGAAAATTATGAGGGGCTTAAATATATAATCTCACCTCCTTTAAGAGAAAAATATAATCAGGATAAACTTTGGCTTGGAATTAAAAACTCAAAAATATCAACAATCGGAACAGATCATTGTTCTTTCAATTTTTCACAAAAACTAGAAATGGGTAAAGAAGATTTTAGAAAATGCCCAAATGGTATTGCAGGAGTCGAGTCAAGAATGTCATTAATGTTTTCAGAAGGGGTTAGTAAAAAGCGTATAACATTAAATAAGTTTGTGGAAATAACATCAACCAACCCCGCTAAAATATTTGGTCTTTATCCAAAAAAAGGCTCTCTAAGTATTGGATCTGATGCTGACTTTGTTCTGTTTGACCCAAATAAAAAAGACACAATAACTCATAAAAATCTACATGAAAATGTTGACTATACAGGCTATGAAGGATTTGAAGTTAAAGGATGCCCTGTTATGACTATATCAAGAGGTGAAATTATTGCTGAAAATAATAATTTTACCAGCAAAGCAGGACGTGGAAAATATTTAAAACGTGATAAGCCCATAATGATTTAAGTTTAAATTTAATATTTTAAGGAGTATAGAATAATGAAAAAAGTACCTTATGCTGATGTGCTAGAAAAAGCAAAGTCTTATGAAAAGGACATGACTAAATTTTTAAGAGACATGATAAAAATACCTAGTGAAAGCTGTGATGAAAAACTAGTAGTACAAAGAATTAAAGAAGAGGCAGAAAAAATTGGGTTTGACGAAATTAAAATTGACCCTATGGGAAACTTCATAGGCATTATGGGCAAGGGTAAACATGTTATAGCACTTGATGCTCATATTGATACTGTTGGAATTGGCAACAAAGATAACTGGACATTTGACCCTTATGAAGGATATGAAAATGATGAGGAGATTGGTGGACGTGGAGCATCTGACCAAGAAGGTGGAATGGCTTCAATGATGTATGGAGCTAAAATAATTAAAGACCTCGATCTACTTGACGACTACACACTTGTTTTAACAGGCACTGTTCAAGAGGAAGATTGTGATGGACTTTGCTGGCAATACCTCATCAATGAAAAAGTAATACCCCGCCCAGAGTTTGTAGTTTCAACTGAACCTACAGATGGCGGAATATACCGAGGGCAACGTGGACGAATGGAAATACGTGTTGATGTTGCTGGTGTTAGCTGTCATGGTTCTGCTCCTGAAAGAGGAAGCAATGCTATTTTCAAAATGGGTGAGATTTTAGGGGACATTGAAAAATTATCTAAAAATCTAAAAGATGATGAGTTTTTAGGCAAGGGGACTCTCACAGTATCCGAAATATTTTTTACATCTCCTTCAAGATGTGCTGTAGCTGACAGTTGTGCGGTGTCAATTGATAGACGTCTTACATTTGGAGAGGATGGTCCTTCATCAATTAAAGAAATTGAAGACCTACCTTCTGTAAAAAAATATGAAGCTAAAGTTTCAATGTATAAATATGACCGCCCTGCATACACAGGTTTAGTTTACCCAACTGACTCTTATTTCCCAACATGGGTTATACCAAGTGATCATATTGTTTGTAAGTCATTAATGGAGACATATAAAAACTTATTCAAAACTCCCGCTCGACTCGACAAATGGACTTTCTCAACTAATGGAGTTGCTATTATGGGTTTACATGATATACCTTGTATAGGCTTTGGTCCAGGTAAAGAAAAAGAAGCACATTTTCCAAATGAAAAAACTTGGAAGGCTGACCTCGTAAACTGTGCTGCAATGTATGCTGCCATTCCTCTTGATTATATTGATGCTATAAATAAATAATTTTGAACTATATTACTTAAGGAGTAAAATGATGCTTAAATATGACGACATACTTAATTCTCTTGAAAAAAAGAATTTTAGTCAAATGTACCAGAATGATTTTTTACACACTTGGATGAAATCGAATGATGAGATAAACTCACTTTTTGATGTGGCTGATGCTTTAAGAATGCTTAGAGAAAATAACAAAAGCCCTCGTATTTTCGACAGTGGACTAGGCATTTCTATTTTTAGAGATAACTCAACGAGAACAAGATTTAGTTATGCTTCAGCTTGTAATTTACTTGGTCTTCAAATGCAAGACTTTGATGAAGGAAAATCGCAAATTGCACATGGTGAGACTGTACGTGAAACTGCCAATATGATTTCATTTATGGCTGATGTTATTGGAATCAGAGATGATATGTATATTGGCAAAGGACACACTTATATGAAAAGTGTAGCTGAATATGTAGAAGAAGGATTTAATCAAGGCATACTGCCAACCAGACCTACACTTGTAAACTTGCAATGTGATATTGATCATCCAACGCAATCACTTGCTGACTTCATGCATTTAATACATCATTTTGGTGGAGTTGAAAACCTACGTGGTAAAAAAATTGCTATGACTTGGGCATATTCTCCTTCTTATGGAAAACCATTATCTGTGCCACAGGGTGTAATAGGGCTTATGAGTAGATTTGGAATGGACGTTACTTTGGCTCATCCTAAAGGTTATGAAGTTATGCCTGAAGTTGAAAGTATTGCTAAAAAGAATTCAGAGTTCAGTGGTGGTAAGTTTACAAAAACAAATAGCATGCAAGAAGCATTTGATAATGCTGACATAGTTTACCCTAAAAGCTGGGCTTCATATTCTGCAATGGAGACACGTACTAATCTTTATGGCAACAATGATATGGACGGTATTAAGGCACTTGAAAAAAAATTGCTTGAAGAAAATGCTATCCATAAAGACTGGGAATGCACTGAAGAAATGATGAAGCGTACCAAAAACTCTAATGCTCTTTATATGCATTGCTTACCTGCGGACATTTCAGGCTTAAGCTGTAAGGAAGGAGAGGTTTCAGCTAGCGTATTTGAACGCTACAAAAAACCATTATATTTAGAGGCAGGATATAAACCTTATGTTATAGCTGCTATGATTTTTTTAGCTAAAGTAAAAAATCCTGTAAGTGTTTTAAGAGACTTAGACAGAGCACCAAATAAAAGATACCTATAAAATAATAGGTTAGAACTATTTTTTATAAACCTGCATTTCTGAAATCAGTGCAGGTTTTTTTTATTTTATACAAAATAAATATTTTTGATATTCTAGTTAATATAATATAAAATGCATATTAAATTAATAATAATTAGGAGAAAGTTATGTCAATAGGAATCTCAGCTACAGCAAATATTAAAGACATATTATCCACAAAAAATTCACTAAACGCTCTTGCCTCTCAATATGATGCTGCTATCTCAAATTATGAATTTTATTCTATTATTACTTTTTGCACTATGGGAACTGTAAACGTATATTTTGAAACAGAAAATAACATAACTACTATGACAATGGAAGCGAATACTTCTCTTGTAGGTGCAGGATTTCACCATTGTGTAGTTACTTTTCTTGATGACTTTATAATACGCAATAATATTTCTTTAGATGTTGACGATGAAACTGAATATTTCGAGCATCGTAATTTTGAGCAAATGAGAGAAAATCATTTTAGATGGCTTAAATCCATTATTTATATTTCTGATGAAAAAATGAAAGAAGACAAAAACTACTCTCAATTCTGCATTTGCTGGAACTTAGATACATATACACCAAATGACGTATTTGGTACAATTGTGACACCTTTAGGGCGTTTTAATATCAAAACTCTCACTGAAAGTATTAAAAAAGATACAATAACTCCTTTTGCTAACATTTATTTCATTTGGAATAATAAAGAAAAAGATGCACTTTTTTATAGAAATAGTGCATTGCAACTTATGTGGGAAAGTATCAGGTTTGTGCCAATCACATATAATGAATTAGAAGAGATTAATAATAATACTGTAGTAGAATATTTAGAAAAATCAGTGGCTCTTGACGCTTCATTACCATTTCCAAAAAAAGAATATATAGAACTATGCTCACTTGGGGAACACACTCCAATTGACACTTCAAAATTAACTGAATATAAAAGTGATTACCCTATAGGCTATCGCCGTAGCAACATCTCTCATAACATTGGAAGTTTGGTAATTACTTTTCCGGGTAGCTTTTTTTATGGGAATGACCTTATAGATGATTATGGTGATTTTCCTGCTAGTGATGATGGCTGTTTTCTTGTTTACAATATGGATGAGAATTGGAGAAATATTAGATGTTCAGAAATTACATTTGAACCTATTGATGGAAAAAAACCACTTTTTTCAGAATCATCTTTTAAGAAGTCAAAAGAAGAGCCTGTTACTATAAATGTAGGTGATGAAGAATGTCGTTATGCTTTTATGGGTGATTATGAAGAAGAAGGTGAGATTTTTTATCAAACAATGGCTCAAGTAATTACAATGTCATCTCTGTTTATTATTACTATTAGCTATTTCAAAAAATCAGACAAAGTTTGGGCAGAGGAAATTATAAAAAATCTTAAAGTAAATAATAATTATGGTAAGTCAGAAACAGAAACTAAAACGTATTAATTATAGTATATCGTAATAATTATAAATAAATTTTATGGAGGATTTATGTCTTTACGAGATTTCGATTTTACAGATTTTTGGAATGGGGAGGCTTATGAGTCGTCATTAATTGATGAAGAAATTGTTATGGTAGAAAAAGAGTTAGGATATAAATTACCTAAGTCATATATTGAAATGATGAAATTACATAATGGTGGAATGCTTAAAAAAAATAATTTTCCTGTTGAAGAAGAGATTTGGCCATTAACTGATGAGGAATATCCAAACCTAAGTCTTTATAAGTTCTTTTCAATTGGGCATGGAAAAAATGGACTATGTGGAGAGATGGGACAAAAACTTTGGCGTGAAGAGTGGGGTTATCCTGATTATGGCGTTTATATCATAGACATGTCTTCTAGTGGGCACAACTTAATTATGCTTGATTATAGAAAGTGTGGAAAAGAAGGAGAGCCAGAGCTAGCACTTGTACAAGAAGTTAATGATTATAAAGTAACTTTCCTTGCCGATGATTTTGAAACATTTGTACACGGACTTATTACTGACCCTTTTTACGATGAAGAATAAAAATATTATAAAAAATAGGATGAATATTTTATGAACAAAAATATTATTGAAGTGGTTACATTTCAAGTTAAAAATGGCGTTTCTGAAACACAGCTTTTAGAACTGTCTCATGCTTTTGGAGATGCATTAAAACGTGAAATTGATGGATTCATAAAACGTTCACTTACAAAAAAATACACAGAAGATAAAATAGAAGACCAATGGATTGAACTTATTTGGTGGGACTCTATGGAATCTGCACAAATAGCATTAGAAAAAATGCCCAAAACAATTGAATTTCAAGAATACGCCTCTGCATTGAAAGATGATGATTCTGAAATATTTTATTTAGAAGAAAATCAAAATAATTAACTATAAAGTAAATAGTACAACAATATTATTCCTTTGGTCTAGGGTCTGGTCGTCCAAAAGAAACACCAAATGAAATACCGATAGTAA
>CAMRCO010000012.1 GCA_947040945.1 uncultured Spirochaetia bacterium | reverse complement strand
GTTTAGCACATGTAACAATTTTGCTAAGTGCTTTCATGGGTGGTATTTCAGGTTCAGCTATAGCTGATGTAGCTATGCAATCCCGTCTATTAGGTCAAGCAATGATTGATAGAAAATATTCGAGAGGTTTTTCTGCGGCTATTATTTCATTAAGTGGTTTAATTACAGCAACTATACCTCCTAGTATTGGTCTAATTTTATACGGATTTGTGGGTGAAGTTTCTATAGGAAGACTATTTTTAGCGGGTATTGTTCCAGGAATTTTGATGACGATATTTTTAATGGTGCCTACTCACTTAATTTCTAAGAAAAGAGGATATGATAAAGCATCTGATGATAATGTTGTAGAAGGGGAGTTTTGGAGTTGCTTATATGAATCTAAATGGGCGATTATGTTTCCTATTATATTAATAGTAGGTATTAGGTTTGGTATTTTTACTCCTTCAGAATCTGGTGCTTTTGCTGTTGTTTATGCTTTGGTTATAGGTTTTTTTGTTTATAAAGATTTAACGATAGCTAAGTTTAAACAAGTCCTTTATCAAAGTGTATTAGATATAGGAGTGATTTTATATATTATAGCAGTTTCAGCGATTTTTGGATATATTGTAGTATATAATCAAATACCTCAAGCGATAGCACAAACTTTACTGGGATTAACACAAAATCCAACTATAATTATGCTAATTATTCTTGGACTTTTATTTATTATAGGCATGTTTATGGAATCTACAGTCATTGTTTTACTGCTTACTCCTATATTTTTGCCAGTAGCTAAGTCAGTTGGTATAGACCCTGTTCATTTTGGGATTCTTATGATGACTTTAGTAACAATGGGAGCTATGACACCACCTGTTGGAGTAGCTATGTTTACAGCTTGTTCTATTATAAAATGTCCTACAGAGGATTATATCAGAGAATCTGTTCCCTTTATTTCTACTATTGTAGTATTGGTGTTAATATTATTATTTTTTCCTAAGTTAGTAATGTTTTTACCTAATTTAGTCTTTAATTAAAGGTTAGTATGTGAAAACAGCTAAAAATATTATTATAGATACAGATATAGGTACTAATGCTGATGATTTAATTACATTGGTTCTTGCCTTAAACTCGCCTGAGATAAATATACTTGGAGTTACAACAGTATACACAGATTCATTATTACGGGCTAAAATTGGGCATTATGTATTAAATCTATTAAACAGAAGTGATATTCCTATTTATGCGGGAATGAGTGAAAGCTTATATAATAATAGACCTGTAGAATCTCCCGATCGTCCTATTTTTAAGGATTTTTATAGTGATGACTTTTCTAATATGTGTGATGCTGTTAGCTTTATCATAAATACTATTTTAGAAAATCCTTATGAAATTACTTTGGTTGCTATAGGTCCGCTTACAAATATTGCTTCAGCAATAATTAAAGAGCCTAAAATAGTTCCCTATATAAAAGAAATTGTTATGATGGGTGGAGTAACTCATCTTAGTGTTATTAAAGATATTTTACCATTATGTGAGCATAATGTAAGCTCTGATCCAGAGGCAGCATCAGTTGTTTGTTCTTCAGGAATTCCAATAGCTATGTTTGGACTCGATATTACTTATCAGATAAACATTGATAATAGTCATATACAAGAATTAATAGCAACTATGTTAAAAAAATGGATGCTATTAACAAAACGGGATGTATCTTTTTTATGTGATCCTTTGACAATAGTTTATTTAATTTCTCCTAATTTATTAAAAGGAGAAAATGTAGATATTCATGTAGAGTATAATAAAACTCATCCTTCAGGACAAACTATTCCTATAATAAATAAAAATAGTAATATAAAAGTTTATTTGGATATTGATAAAAATGGCACTATTGATTTTATTATGAAACGTTTGCTATAAAATTTATTAAGGTTTGAATTATAGAGTATTTAACAAATAAGTACTTTATATTGTACTATATGTAAAGGATAAAGGTATGATAGGAATAGAAATGAGTCCATATTATGAAGTTATTTTAAGGATGGCTTTTGCTATCTTTACAGGTTGCATGATAGGCTGGGAACGAAAGATGAAAGGTAAACCCGTTGGAGTGATTACCAATGTCCTTGTTTGCTTAGGTGCTACAATGCTCGCAATTTATCAGCAATTATTATACAGCGGTATAGAGATGCATGGTTTTAGTATCGCTCCTCAAACATTAAATTTATCAGCAAATAGTGGACGTATAGTAGCACAAATTGTATCTGGTATTGGTTTTTTAGGGGCAGGTACAATTATGAGAGATCAAAATACAGTTTCAGGTATTACTACAGCGGCTACTTTGTGGATTATGGCATGTTTAGGGATAGTGATAGGTTCAGGATATTGGTTTCTATCTTTAGTGAGTGTTTTTTCTGTTATTTTTATTTTGTTTTTTGTGAAAAATTTTATTAATACCGTTATTGACCATAAAAGATTAATGTCAATTACTATAAGTTGTGGTAATTCTGTTGATATTGTAAATTTATTTAATGAGTTTGGATTATCTTTTAGCAGATATAAAGTTGTAAAGATAGAAAAGAAAAATGGTCAAATAATTAAAATTATAAGGATAAAAATTTTAATTCCAAAATACATCAATTTTGATAAAATGATTCAAGATATTTCTCAAAGAGAAGGAATATACAGTGTTAATAATACAAAAAAATAAAGAAAAGCTTACTTGAAAGTAAGTATAAATACTCTCTACCAGCTAGCTTTTATCTGTTTACATATTTTTTCAGCAACTTCAAGTGTTTTAATATCACTTTCTATTGATACAATTGGAGTTTCTTTTTTTAGTATACATTTAATAAAATGCTCTACTTCAAGCTTTAATGGGTTATCTCTGTGTATAAAAACACGTTCAATTGTTGATTCTTGTTTGTAATTTATACCTTCTATACCTTTAATGTTGCTTGTTGATGTCGCTTGTCTGTGTATTGTGATGTCTTGAGTGGCATAGTCTAATATAAAATATGCTTCAGGAGAGCTTATAGCAAGCGTTCTTATTTTTTCTTCTGTTATTCTGCTAGAGCTAATTGTCGCTATTGTGTTTCCTTCAAACTCAAGTAAGGCACTAGCAACGTCCTCGTGATTAGTTCTAATTCTCTTTCCATGTGCTTCAAAATTAATTAATGGCTTACCAACAAATGACATAACAATATCTAAGTCATGTATCATTATATCGAACACAACTCCAACATCAGCTATTCTTGGACTAAATGGAGAGAGTCGTCTAGCCTCTATTAGAATAGGGTTTTCGACAACAGTTTTTAGGTTTTGTACAGCCCCATTAAAACGCTCAACATGTCCTACTTGAAATATTACATTATGTTTTTTTACAAGGCTAGCAATTATTTCTGCTTGCTCATAAGTTTCGGTCATAGGTTTTTCTACTAAAATATGCTTGTTTTTTTCTATTGCCATTTTAGTTATTTCAAAGTGATTTATAGTAGGGGTTGCTATTATAAGTGCATCACTTTTGTCTATTGCCTCTTCTAAGCTTGAAAATGTATTAATATTGTGAGCTTTGGATAATTCAGACATAGCATTTTCATTTGTGTCATACACTCCTGAAAGTTCTATGTTTTCAATGTGACTTATAACATTTAGGTGAAAGCGTCCCATTCTGCCTAAACCAATTACAGCGAGTTTGACTTTTTCCATAGAATTATATCCTTAATTTATATAGCAACATTATATATGTCAAAAAATAAAAAGTCAAAGATGCATATTAAAATAATTTTATATGATAAACCAGTATATAAACCAGAAGTGAGATAAAGTTCCTGCTAATATAAATATATGAAAAACGTCATGTGTAAAAAGCTCTATTTTTCTATTGTATTTTTTACCAAATGCGTATATTAATGCACCTACTGTATAAAAAACACCTCCCATAATTAACCACATTAATCCTTCAAAGCCAAACATTTCTTTAAGTGGTTTAAGCGCTATCACTATAACCCAGCCCATTGAAATATATAATACTATATTTAAGAAGTTATTTTTAGAAATAGAAAATGCTTTAAAAGCACCACCAATAGCCGCAACTATCCATACAGCTATAAGCATAATTGTACCCAAGCGTCTATCTTCTAACGATACACATATAGGAGTGTAGGTTGATGCTATAAATATATATATACTGATATGATCAAAGCGTCTAAATAGCTTTTTGACTTTTCCATCAGGAAAAAAATGATATATGGAGCTAAATGTATAGAGAATTATAAAACCACTACCATAGACTATAACTGGTAAAAGATTTAGAAATGTTTTATCATTAACTTTTAATATCATAAGTACTAATGCAGCTATTCCAAAGAAAGCACCTACAGCATGAGATATGGCTGATTCAACTTCGCCTAATTTATTTTTTTTAGTGTCTATTATATTTGTTTTGTTTGATTGTTTCATTTTATAATTCTATACTATGTTGTAATATAAGATATAGGTATAAATAGTCATTTTGTGATAATTAGTGTAGTATTTTGTAACTATTTCACGAAAATAAGCACTGTAGATAGAAACTATTTATTTATTTAATTTGTTTTATATTTAACTTTTTTTTCATATTTTTCTTGACTTTCAATAAAAAATTAATAAACTTATTAATGTACCGATATTGTAATATAAATTAACTTTAGGAGGTATGGGATGCTGAAACTATTAAAAAAGCTGTCTCTCTATAATATTTTTTCTACTTTCTTAAAAGCATCATATATCTATTGTTATTCTATATATTCTTTACATGTCGCTCGTATTTTTATGTGAATAATAGTTTTGTGTATTTTTCGAATAATTAAATTTTAGTGGTATGTGTAATAATAACATACTTGGTTTTTTTAGGAGTTATACAATGCCTGTTAATTTACATGGAAAACATTTTCTAACATTAAAACATTTCACACCAGAAGAGATCCATTATTTATTAAATCTTTCTGCTGATTTAAAATCAAAGAAACGTGCTGGTATAAAGGGAAACTTGCTTGAAGGAAAAAATGTAGTATTATTATTTGAAAAAGCTTCAACTAGAACAAGATGTGCTTTTGAAGTAGGAGCATTAGATGAAGGTGGACAAATTACGTTTTTAGGTTCTTCAGATAGCCAAATGGGAAAAAAAGAATCTATTGAAGATACTGCAAGAGTTTTAGGCAGATTCTATGATGGAATAGAGTTTAGAGGATTTAAGCAAGAGACTGTAGAAATATTAGCTAATTGTGCAGGAGTTCCTGTTTGGAATGGACTTACAGATATGTATCATCCTACTCAAATTCTTGCTGATTTTCTAACTGTTAAAGAACATGTTAATAAACCTTTTAATAAGGTAAAATTTGTATATGCTGGTGATGCTAGAAATAATATGGGTAATTCACTTATGATTGGTGCTGCTAAAATGGGTATGGAGTTTTGGGGTATTGCACCAAAAGCATTATTCCCTTCAGATGATTTAGTTAACGAAATGAAAGCAGTTGCTAAAGAGACAGGCGGTTCAATTAACTTCAGTGATTCAGTGGACGATGTTCGTGATGCTGATGTCATTTATACTGATGTATGGGTATCTATGGGTGAAGAGGCTATGTTTGAAGAGCGTATCAAAATGCTTAAACCATATCAAGTTAATATGGAAATGATAAAGAAAACTAATAATCCAAATGTTATATTTCTACATTGCTTACCCGCATTCCACGATTTAAATACTACTACAGCTAAAGAAATAAATGCTAAATACGGTCTTACTGAAATGGAAGTTACAGACGAAGTATTTAGAAGCAAGCATTCTAAAGTGTTTGATGAGGCTGAAAACAGAATGCACACTATAAAAGCAGTTATGGTAGCTACTATAGGCAAAGTTTAAATTATATCTGATAAATAGAGCCTTAATTTAAGGCTTCAATATTGATAAATGAAATTTTTTTCATAAAAGTATTACTGGAGACATAATTGTTTAATAAAACTAATACATTAATTATTACTAACAACAGTAAGGTTTTATATAAATATAAACATAAGTTTGATTTAGAGTTCATAGAAAGTGATAATATGCTTTCTGTATTAATTAAGGCTAGGGATTATATACACAAGGGGTATAGTTTATTAACTCATCCTTTAAGTGGAAGTATAAAACCAAATCAAACACCATATAAGTCTATATTATTATTGAATGATAACAAGTCAATTGATTTTGATAAGTTACGCCTTATCGAGAATAGCATAGAAACATTTTATAAATTTATTAATAATAATAAAGTCTCAAATTGGAATGAAAATATTAAAGCCGATTTTAAAACGGTAGATTTATCTTTAATTGATTCATGTCTTAAAAAGTATACATAATTATTTTATAGTTTAAGTTTCATCATATCTATATTTTTTATCTAGATTCATAACTATTTAGGAGTGAATAATTCATGGATACAAATAAAATTCAAAAAGTGTCATGGGCTAATGTTCTAATGTATGCGGGTACATTCATAGCGTTCTTGATAGGTTCAGGATTTGCTACAGGTCAAGAAGTATTACAATATTTTACATCTTATGGCTACTTAGGAATAGCAACTACATTTGTAGTGTTTGCTATATTTCTTTATGTTTGTACTAGCTTTGTTTTGGTTGGTAAGGAGAATCAGTTTGATAGCCCAAATGATATTTATATATATTACTGTGGTAAATATGTAGGTAGATTTTTTGATTATTTCTCTACTTTATTTATTTATATGTCATTCTTTGTAATGATTGCGGGAGCTGGTGCTACTATGAATCAGCAGTATGGCATATCGAATGTATATGGCGGTGTTTTTGTAACTATAATGTCAGCATTAACAGTTGCATTTGGTCTTCGTAGTATAATTAGTGTTCTTGGAAAAATTGGTCCTGTTATAGTTGTGCTTTCAATAGGGCTTGGTTTATGGGCGATATTTAACAATACTGAAGGGCTTTCACATGGCAATAGTATAGTCGCATCTTTACCCATAATGAGAGCTTCTACAAGTTGGTTTTTGTCAGCAGTATCTTATGCAGGATTCTGTATGCTTTGGCTAGCCGCTTTTGTATCAGCTATGGGTAGCAAGGCTAATAGTAAAAAAGAAGGAACACTGGGTGTATTATTTGGTATATTAGGATTTTCAAGTGCTTTACTTATAGTGTCACTTGGACTTCTCGCTCATATAGAAAGTGTTGCAACTTCACAGATTCCATTACTTTTTGTCGCAGGGAAAATAAGCCCTACTTTTGCCTATATGTTTTCATTTATAATAATAGTAGGTATTTATACAACAGCAGTTCCTCTTTTATGGACTGTGTCATCAAGAATAATAAGTGATGATAAAGACAAAAAATTTATAATTGTTACTATAATGCTTGCGATTATAGGGTGCTTTATAGGGCTTAATATTGAGTTTAATAAGTTGGTTAATATAGTTTATGTAATAAATGGGTATGTTGGTTTTTTGCTTTTTTTCTTAATGATAATTAAAAGTATAATCCGCATAATTAAAACAAAAAAAAATTAGAGTCAGAAAATATTTTTTGACTTTAATGAAAATAAAAAAGTTAGACATTAATTGGAGGTATATTAATGAAATTAGAACTTGGAAAGATTTTTATCAAAGATGTTCAGTTTGCTGATGAGACTAAAGTTGAAAATGGCACTCTTTATGTGTGTACTAAAGACATTGAAAAACTTGTTCTTGAGGACGAGCGAATCATATCAGTAAAAGTTGAGTTAGCAAGACCCGGAGAGTCGGTTAGAATAGCGCCAGTAAAAGACGTTATTGAACCACGTGTGAAAGTGAGTGGAGGAGGAAACATATTCCCGGGTACTATTAGTAAAGTTAAAGAGGTTGGTAGCGGTCGCACACATGCTCTTGTTGGTGCATGCATTGTAACTTGTGGTAAAATTGTTGGTTTTCAAGAAGGCATAATTGATATGTCTGGTGAAACAGCAAAGTACACTCCATTTTCAGCTACTAATAATATTTGTGTAGTTATAGAGCCAAGAGAAGGACTTGAAACACACAATTATGAAGAGGCAGGAAGGCTTGCTGGTCTGAAAGTTGCGACTTTTGTAGGCAAAGCAGGACTAGATGTTAAGCCTGATGAGATTGTTACATATGAGACAAAGCCTTTGGTTGAACAAGTGGCAGAGTTTCCAAATCTTCCAAAAATTGGATATGTGCATATGCTTCAGTCACAAGGATTACTTCATGATACATATTATTATGGAGTTGATGCTAAACAAATGGTACCTACATTCATGTATCCAACAGAGATTATGGATGGAGCAATAGTTAGTGGTAATTGTGTAGCACCATGTGATAAGGTAACTACATATCACCATTTTCATAATCCTGTAATTGAAGACTTGTATAGTAGACATGGTAAGGATCTAAACTTTATAGGTGTGATACTTACAAATGAGAATGTATTTTTAGCAGATAAAGAGCGTTCAAGCGATATGGTAGCAAAACTTGCTGAGCATCTTTGTCTTGATGGCGTCATCATTACAGAAGAAGGCTACGGTAATCCTGACACTGACTTGATGATGAATTGTAAAAAAGTATCAAACAAAGGTATTAAAGTTGTATTAATAACAGACGAATTCCCGGGTCGTGATGGTAAATCACAATCACTTGCTGACACTGTAGTTGAAGCTGAAACTCTTGTTTCTTGTGGTAATGGCAACGTAATCGTGAACTTTCCTCCTATGGATAAAATTATTGGTACACTTGATTATGTTGAAACTATGATTGGTGGATACGAAGGTAGTTTGAAGCCTGATGGTAGCATAGAAGCTGAATTACAAATAATAATTGCTTCAACTATTGCTAATGGGTTTAATAAATTATCTGCTAAAGGTTATTAATTTAAGGAGAATTTAAGATGGCTAAAAAACGTATTATACATTATTTAAATCAGTTTTTTGCAGGTGTTGGTGGGGAGGAAAAAGCAGGAATGGAGCCTGAAATAAAAGAGGGGCTTATTGGTCCAGGAAAGGCTTTAAGTGATGCTTTAGGTGATGAGTATGAAGTTGTTGCGACAGTTATTTGTGGAGACAATTATTATGCTGAAAACCTTGCTAAGGCAGAGAGTGATATTCTTAAGATGATTGCTCCTTACAAGCCTGACCTATTTGTAGCAGGCCCTGCATTTGAGGCTGGTCGTTATGGGGTTGCTTGTGGAGCTATATGTAAGGCAGTTCAAGAAAAACTTTCTATACCTGTTGTTAGTGGAATGTATAGCGAGAATCCTGGCGTCGACATGTATCGTAAGGATGTATGCATCATAGAAACTAAAAACTCAGCGGCTGACATGAAAAACTCTATGCCAAAAATAGCATCATTAGCAAAAAAAATGGCTAATGGAGAAGAGGTTCTTTCTCCAGCAGAAGAAGGCTATTTTGAGCGTGGAATAAGAGTAAATTACTTTAATGAAGTGAGAGGTTCTGTTCGTGCTGTAGACTTACTTGTAAGAAAGATTAAAGGTGAAGCTGTAGTAACAGAATATCCTATGCCTTCTTTTGATAGAGTAGAGCCTGCTAAAGCAATAAAAGATATTAAAAAAGCGAGAATAGCATTTGTAACAAGTGGTGGAATTGTACCTACTGGTAACCCTGATAAGATTGAAAGTTCAAGTGCAACTAAGTATGGGACATACAAAATTGATGGCATGAAAGAAATGGATGCAAAAGACTTTATGACAGTTCATGGAGGATATGACAGAGCATTCGTTTTAAAAAATCCAAATCTTGTTATTCCACTTGATGTAATGAGAGAAATTGAGGCTGAAGGTGGAATTGGAGAGCTTGCAAATTATTTTGTTAGCACTACAGGTACTGGTACATCAACTAATAATGCCAAACAGTTTGGTGAGGACTTTGTTCCAAAACTTATAGCTGATGGAGTAGATGCTGTAATTCTAACATCTACCTGAGGCACTTGTACTCGTTGCGGTGCAACGATGGTAAAAGAAATTGAGCGTGCGGGAATTCCTGTTGTTCATATGGCAACAGTTGTTCCAATATCTTTAACTATAGGTGCTAACAGAATTATACCCGGTGTTGGTATTCCTTATCCTATTGGAAATCCTCCACTTGGAGAAGATGTTAGTAAGAAGTTAAGACGAAAACTGGTAGAGAGAGCTTTGGTCGCTTTACAAACTGAAGTGTCTGAGCAAACAGTATTTGAATAAGTAACTGTTTTTGTATAGTTGTTTAGAGTATAGAAAAAATAAAAAAGGAGATTTTTATGAAAATTGTTAATTCTTGGAATGACTTTGATCCTTTGAAACATGTTATTGTTGGTCGTGCTGATAATACTTGTATTTCACCATCAGAGCCTGCTTCAAAAGCTAAAGTGCCTTTGGATAGCCCTATGCGTGGAATGACAGGTCCTAGAACACTTGACACTGTAGAAAAAGCTAATGCTCAATTAGATAATTTATCTGCTATACTTGTTAAGAATGGAGTAAAAGTTGATCGTGCTGTTCCTATTCAATGGAATCAGGCAGTTGTAACACCTAACTTCATGACAGGTTCTATGTTTGGTTGTATGCCACCACGTGACGTACTTCTAACAATTGGTAATGAAATGATCACGGCTCCTATGTCATTTAGGTCAAGATTTTTTGAATATCTAGCATATAGCCCAATATTAAGAAAATATTTTGACGAAGATCCAGATTTTAAATGGACTTCAGCTCCTCGTCCAGAATTAGGTGATGCAAGTTATGACATGCATTATTTTGATGGAGACGTTACAGAAGATACTCTTCTTGAGCGTACTGCTAAATTAGAAATGGTTACAACTGAGTATGAGATTCTTTTTGATGCTGCTGACATTTTGAGAATGGGTAAAGATTTATTTTGCCAACATGGACTTACAACTAACCGTAAGGCTATGGATTGGTTAAGTCGCCAGTATCCTGATCATCGTGTGCATGCTGTAAACTTCCCCGGAGACCCTTATCCAATTCACATTGATGCTACATTTGTACCTCTAAAACCGGGTCTAATCATCAATAACCCTACAAGAAAACTTCCAGCTCCACAAAGAAAAATATTTGAAGCTAATGGTTGGGAGATAGTTGACGCAGCATCTGCAGCTCACACTGAGCCTCCAGCTCTTTGTTATTCAAGTGTATGGCTTTCTATGAACTGTCTTGTACTTGACCACAAAACAGTGTTAGTAGAAGCAAGTGAAACTCATCAGCTTGAGCAAATGGATAAACTTGGAATGAATGTAATTCCTGTTCCTTTCCGTGATGCTTATGCATTTGGTGGTGGATTACATTGTGCTACTGCTGATGTATATCGTGAAGGAAATTGTGAAGATTATTTCCCAAAGCAAATTGATGACCCTACACTTATAAAAAGAAATAAGTAATAAGTATTAGGTAATACAATTTATAGTTTTATATTCAGTGAGATCATTTGCTTTCACTGGGTATAAAATTAAAAAAGCGAAGGAGTATATTATGACAGGTTCATGGGTACTAGATTTTTTTATTTACGGGAGTATTCTAGTTTTAGTTGTGCCAATAATTGCTTTTGTTAGAAAAGTAAATATTGATAAAAAAACAGGAGGTAAATAATGTTAAACTGGATAATATTGTTTATAGCTTCTATTATTTTAATAGCTGTTGGTTTTTGGTCTCAAACTAAAATTAAAAAAGACGCCAATAAAGGTGAAGGTTTTTTACTTGGTGCTAAGTCTATAGGTCCTTTTATTGGGGCAGGAACTTTAATGGCAACGGGATATAGTGGTTGGGGATTTATAGGTTCTGCGGGAACAACTTATGCCTACGGTGCAATAGAGATTTTCGCAAACTTTTTCTTTGCTCCAGCTATAACTTTTGGGACACTATTTTTTGCAAACTTTATGAGGAGTAGAGCTTTAGAGTCTGGAGGATTAACTGTTCCAGAATATATAGCAACTACACAAAGAGGTACTTCAAAACAAAAAAGAATTATACAAGGTATTGGCGGTATTGCTACATTTATATTTTTGTCGGTGTTTATAATAGGGCAAATTAGAGCAGTTGGTTTAGTTGCATCAGAATGGCTTGGGGTTTCATCAGAAACTGCTGCCGTAATACTGATGATTGTAATTGTGATATTTACTGTGCAAGGTGGTCTTCTAGCGGTTGCTGTAACTGATACAATTATGTGTATGGGAATGCTTGTGGCATCTGTTATAGTTTACACAACTATTGTAAGAGATACACCAATGCTTGAACTTATAGCTAAAGTTGGGGAAATGAATCCATCGTTTACCAATCCTGAAACTTCAGTGCCTTATGGGGTTGGAAAATATAATGTATTTTTAGTGTTTATTTATGCTTTTCTTTTTACTACAACATTGCCATATATGTCGGTAAGGTTTTTATCTTTCAAAAAGGACATAAACGTACCTCTTATGGCATTAATTATGGCTCCAATTGGAATTATTTTAAGTTTTGTGCCTTTTGTAGGTTTATTTATGTATTATAAAAATCCTACACTTTCTAATCCTGATAGTGCGATGCCTGTTTTCTTAAACACATATTTACATCCTGCTGTAGGGGGTATGATAACGCTGTTTATTTTGTTTGCTATGCTTTCAACAATAAGCTCTATTTTACAAGCTTTAGCATCTTCACTTTCACATGATATTTGGGTGTCTTTGCTCAATAAGGATAGCAAATATAATAATATTATAAATAGAGTAACAGTTGTTTTTACAGGTATATGGGGACTTACACTCACATTTTTAGCTCCTCAAGGTATGCTTAATCAAATAGCATACATCGGTACTGGAGGGTTAATAGCTATGTTTGTGGGTCCAATTATGATGCGTACTATAATTAAGGCGAATGCTACAACTTGTATAGCGTCTATGCTTACAGGGCTTTTAACAAGCACTATATTTATTTTATACCTAAATGTAGGTTGGGTTGAAGCTCCAATACTTGCGGGGCTATGTGGTTCTGTAGTTTATATTGTTATGGGCTTCATCACTAATGGAATGAAACGAGATATTGTTTTATGATAAATAGAGTTTTTTAAGTTTGATTTATTATATTTAAGTTAGGTAATTAATTATTTATATAAGGAGAATTATGATGGATAATGGTTTAAATGTTTATTCTGATATAGGTGTATTAAAGACGGTTTTATTACACAGACCGGGGCAAGAGCTTAATAATCTTATGCCAGATTTACTTGAGAGGCTACTCTTTGATGATATTCCTTTTTTAGATGTTGCTGTTGAAGAGCATGATGCATTTGCTAATATACTTAGAAAAAAAAATGTTGAAGTTCTTTATTTAGAAGACCTTGTTGCTGATGCTATAAAAGAGCCAAGTGTAAAAGAGAAGTTTATAGAAGAGTTTGTAAATGAGGCTGGTTTTTTTGGAGTAGCTAAAAAAGATGGTTTAATTAAATATTTATCTGACTTTAAGGATAATAGAGAATTAATACTTAAAACTATGGCTGGTATAGAGAAAGCTGAACTCCTAAATTATGAATCTACACTAATAGATTCTGTTGATATGGATTATCCTTTTGCTGTAGACCCACTTCCAAACCTGTACTTCACACGTGACCCATTTGCGATAATTGGTAATGGAGTATCATTACACCACATGCGTACAGTAACTCGTAATAGAGAAACATTATTTGGTAAATATATATTTAAGTATAATGAAAGATTTAAGGATAAAGATATTCCTATGTGGTATGACCGAGATTATACTACATCTCTTGAAGGTGGAGATGAGCTTGTGTTGTCAAAAGATCTTCTTGGTGTAGGTATATCTGAAAGAACTGATGCAGCGTCAGTTGAAAAAATTGCTGAAAGAGTATTTAAAGGAGAGTCTTCTTTTAAAACTATTTTAGCTTTTAATATACCTAAAAAACGTGCTTTTATGCATCTTGATACTGTATTTACAATGATCGATTACGATAAGTTTATTGTTCATCCTGAAATAGAAGGTCCACTTACAGCCTATGCTATAAGAAAGGGTAAAGATGGTAGCCTAGTTATTGAAGAGGAGAAAATGGATCTTGACAAAATTTTGGCTAAACATTTAAATCTTGACAAAGTAAACCTTATTAGGTGTGGTGGAGAAAGTGTTATTACAGCTGCACGTGAGCAATGGAGTGATGGTTCTAATGCATTAGTAATAGCACCTGGTGAAGTTATCGCTTATTCAAGAAATAAAGTAACAAATCAGTTGCTTGAAAACGCTGGTGTTAAAGTACATATTATGCCTTCTAGTGAACTTTCAAGAGGTCGTGGAGGCCCTAGATGTATGTCTATGCCTTTTTATAGAGAAGATTTATAATATTAGTGTTCTAATTTATTGACTTTGAATTATAATGTGATAAAATACTATCTAAATTATAATATTTAATTTTGGGAGTAATATGACTTTTAATTATAAATCAATTAGTAATGCTGATGGCAGGCTTATATTTATAGCAGGCCCTTGCGTTATAGAAAATTATGAAATGACTTTGGGTATAGCAAAAAAACTTAAAGGTATAGGCACTCGACTTGGAGTAGATGTTATTTTTAAGGCTAGCTATGATAAGGCTAACAGGACATCAAAAGATTCTTTTAGAGGTATTGGTGTAAAAGAAGGACTTGAAGTTTTAAGAAGTATATCCAAAGAAACAGATATGCGCACAATTACAGATGTGCATACACCTTCTGAAGTTGAATTAGTTTCAGATAGTGTTGATTTTTTACAAGTGCCTGCTTTTTTATCTCGTCAAACTGATTTACTTACAGAGGCTTCAAACTCATCAAATGCTGTTATCGTAAAAAAAGGACAGTTTTTAAGTGGATATGATGCTGAGTTTATAGTTGGAAAATGTGAGAAGGCTTTAAGTGAGAATAGGCTTCTTCTTTGTGAACGAGGCACTACTTTTGGATATAATAATCTTGTTGTTGATATGCGTAATTTAAGTATTATGCGTAGATATGCACCAGTCATATATGATGCTACACATTCTGTTCAAATGCCGTCAGCCTTAAATGGTGTGTCGGGTGGAGCTCGTGAGTTTATACCTGCACTTTTAAGAGCAGCCGTTGCTGTTGGTGTTGATGGAATATTTATGGAGACTCATCCTGATCCTCCTAATGCTTTTTCTGATTCGGCTACCGTGTTTGATTTAGACAAAGTAGAAGAATTATGGGCAAGTATAATAAAACTTAATAACTTAATAAGTACTATAGAGTAAGGGATTATTTTCAATATGAAAGAATATAATAAAAGCAGTAAAGTATTAAATAAAAATAAAATTAGAAGTTCAGTTACAATTGGTGGGGAAATATTTCTTATTGTAGGGCTTGGAATAACTTTTTTATATTTTTGTTATCTGATAAGAGATGTTGTTAATCCAATAATAGTATTTGTAGTATTATTATGTGGACTCATACCATTTAGACGTTTTATGTGGGCAAAGACATTAATTATACTTTTGTCATTTTTATTTTCTTTGTGGGTAATTGATAAAGCGAGCTATTTAATGGCACCTTTCATAATAGGTGGTTTAATAGCGTATCTCTTTAACCCTTTTATAACAAGTTTAGAAAAACGTATTCCTCGTGTAATTTTAGTTATACTTATATTTATTCCATTAGCAGGGCTTGCTTTTGTTTTATTTTTAATATTAGTGCCTAGGTTTATGGAAGAGACTTTGATGATTTTAGATAATCTTACAAGCCAAACTTCAAACATAGCAACAACAATGAGTATGATATTTAATGAGGTTACTGGTTGGATAAAAAATACAATACCCGGATTTAGTAATATAGATTTTTATTTAGATGAAAATATTATTATGGATTTCTTATTTGATGCTGGTGGAATTTTAGATGATTTATATACATATATAACCAGTATTAAAATTACAAATATAACCACAGTATTTAGTATGGTGTTTTCATATTTTGTAATACTTCCTTTTGTAACTTTTTACTTTATGCTTGATTTTGAGAAAATAGAAAATAAACTTACTAAGCTTATCCCTTTAAGATGGCAAGACAATTGTAATTATATGATTGTTGTATCTAATCGTATAATCAATAACTATATAGTTGGTATGAGTATACTTGCTTTAGTATTTTTTGTACTAACTTATATACTTCTTACTATAACCAAAACAGAATATGTATTAAGTTTATCGTTTATGCGTGGGGTTTTCAATTTTATACCTTTTATTGGACCATTTGTTGCTTTTTTAGTAGCATTACTTGTAGCTATGGCGACTGATGCTGTGTGGTGGCATGGAATTATAAAAATGATACTTGTTTATGGAGTAATACAAATTATTGACTCAGGTTTTTTAGCTCCAAAAATACTTGGAAGATCTGTGAAGATACATGCAATAGCTGTAATGTTTGCGACAATTATAGGTGGGGTATTATTTGGATTTGTTGGAGTTCTTATTGGTATTCCTCTTGTTGGTATAATTTTAATTATATTTAATAAAATTTCTCCTTATTATTATAATTCTAAGTTTTATAATTCTACTGGTAAGAAAAAGTGATTCCATTACAAACATCTTTAATATCGTATCTTATTTTGTCATTTGTTATTTTGATGCTTCTTCTATTAGTTCCAACATTAATTGGTTTTACAATACCTTCTTCGTTTACATTTAAGAAAAGTAGAACAATAAATGCTAGTAGGGAAGTGGTTTTTTTTATTCTTACTAATTATAAAAATTTTTCAAAATGGAAAAAAAAGCTAAAATTTGTTGATATTAAAACTAAAGATGATGAACATCCTACACTAATTGAGTATTATGGTAATGGTCGAAAAAAAGAAAAATATAATATTGTGAACTATGTAGAAAATAATCTTATATCTTTGGTTAAGACGAGTAAAGATTATACTTCGCTTTGGAGTTTTGAACTTAAAGACAATGCTCAAAATCAAACTACTTTAACTATAAAAGAAACTGTATATGTATATAATCCATATTTAAGGTTTATGATAAGGTTTCTATTTAAGGATGATTATGATAAAAAGAATATATTAAATATAGTTACAAAAATTATTAATGATAAAAGGTCTAAAAATAATGCTCAAATTTGAACCTATAAGTATTGAAAAGCAAGATTTATATAATGAATATTTTAAGGTTACTCCAGAGCAATCAGCTGACTATACGTTCGTAAACCTATTCGGTCTTAAAGATATTTATAGGCTTGAGTGGGCTTTTTCAGAAGATTTAGTTTGGATTAGGCAATGCTCTCCCTACAAATTATATTGGGCACCTGTTGGAGATTGGAATAAATATGATTTTATTAAAAACTCTCCATGTGATATTTCAGGTGAGTCGATACTTAGAGTGCCTAAAACTCTTGCTTTAATGTGGGAAGAAAAAAATCTTATGAAGACAACAGAGCTCCGTGATGAGTGGGAATATGTTTATGATATGAATGAACTAATTGAGCTTAAAGGCAAAAAATTTCATAAAAAGAAAAATCTATTTAATCAATTTATAAAAAATGATTATGTTTATAAAAATATTGATGAGAGTATAATTCCTGATATATTAAAATTTGAGGAGAAGTGGGAGAAAGCAGAAAAAGAAACCCAAAATGAAGAGCATGATGAATCAATTGAAGCTTTTGATAAAGACAAAATTGCCACTCATGAAATTAGAGCAGAAGCTGATGTTATGATGATACATTCTCTTTTAGACAATTGGAATAATATTAAAGGAATAAAAGGTGGGGTTTTGATTTTAGATGATCAAATAGTTGCATATACAATTGCGTGTGCTTCGATGAGAGATACATTTGTAGTACATTCTGAGAGAGGCGACAAAGACCACAGAGGTTCTTACCAAGCTATTAATAAACTGTTTCTTATGCATAATCAAGATGTTGATTATGCATATGTTAATAGGGAGCAAGATACAGGCGACATAGGTTTAAGGCGTGCTAAGATGTCATATAATCCTGTTCATTTTATTGAAAAATATAAATGCTACTGCTTATGTGTTAATTCGTAAACTTATTATGTTGTACTTGCATATAATATAGTTTAGTGTAGAATGAGTTAGAATTAATCTAGGAGGTATATTTTTTATGTCAACACCAACACCACATATAGGCGCTAAAAAAGGCGATATTGCTGAAACAATTTTGCTCCCGGGTGATCCATTAAGAGCTAAGTTTATAGCTGAAAATTTCTTAACTGATGTTGTACAGTACAATAGCGTACGCAACATGTTAGGGTTTACAGGTAAATATAAAGGCAAAGAAGTATCAGTACAGGGAACAGGAATGGGAATGCCATCTATGGGTCTATACTCTTATGAACTTATACATTTTTATGGTTGTAAGAATCTTATTAGAGTAGGGAGTGCTGGTGCTTTAGTAAAAGATGTTAGTATTGGAGAAATTGTTTTTGCTTTGGGGGCTTCAACTGAATCTAGTTACGTTTCACAATTTGAACTCCCGGGGACTTATGCTCCGATTGCAAGCTATGATTTACTTGAGAGGTCAGTTGATTTTGCTAAGTCAAAAAATATTAAGTATCATGTAGGGAATGTTTTGTCAGCTGATGTATTTTATAATGTTTCAGCACCACATACTAAATGGCCTAAAATGGGAGTTTTAGCTGTGGAAATGGAGGCGGCAGCTCTTTACATGAATGCAGCTTTTGCTTCTGTAAATGCTTTGTGCATGCTTACTATTTCTGATTCTTTAGTTACAGGGGAATCAACAACAGCAGATGCTAGAGAGAAAACATTTACTGATATGATGGAAATAGCTTTGTCGCTAGCTTAAGGTTTAAAATAGGTTATATTTTATGTCTGAAAATATTAATAATACAATTATTGTAGTTAAAATATCGGCAAGAAGTTATATTCGCTCACGTTATATATCTATTTTGCTTTTTTTAGATAAAGAAAAAAAAGACATTGTTGATATTGTTTGTGGCATTTCTAATAATATATATTTTGCTAATGAGACAGATGCTTTTAAGGGTTGGGTATCTATTGAAAAGGCAATGAGATTAATTAAAAAGTTGATAGTGGATATTCATTTAAGGATAATTACATCTGTAGAAATGAGTATAAAAAAAATATTAACTGAAGAAACTATTGATTCTATACTTTTATATGAACTCAATAATAATAGAAAAGAAGCTATATCTTTTTTTGAGAAAGAAATTAAAACTTTATTGGAAGATCAATCAGCCTTGATAGATCTTTATTTTGAAGAAACAGAACTTAATAGTATGATAGAACAAAAGAATAATATATCTTCTTATGTAGAAAATAATTCATTTTTACCTAATATGTCAAATGGTGAAGATGATAAAGTTATTCAGACGGCTATTGATAAGACATTTTCAAAAATACATAATGATGAATATGTAATGATTAAGTCAGATTTTTATGTTGCTCCAGTTTCTGGAACTCCTATTACTATGTTAAATATTGGTGATGAAATTATTGTAAAGATAAATTCTGATGAAGTTGGAGATATTTTTATTGAGAGCATAGGTGGTAACATAGATATAAAAAATAATTATTATAGAGCACCTGCTACAATAGTAGAGAAGTTTATAAATAATAATTCAGAAATTGTGGTTTTAGTTAAACTTGCTGATGGAGTATATTCTAAAATTATAGAAACAGAGCATATTAGAGTATTAACTCTAGATAAAGAACATAAAGTTAATACTCTTACTAAAAATAATAAAGTTGAAATGCCACAATGGTTTGTAAACTCCCTACTATTTTTTTTGATATGGATTATATGTTTTATTATAGTCGCAATTTACTTGTTTACTTAGAATCTAAATGCTTTAAGAACTTGCTATCTTTAAACTCTATTTTAGGTTTTGAACTTATCATGTGAATTGCTGTTATTAGAGAATAACTTCTTATAGCATATTCTGATTTGTCTTCGCAACTTTCAATATTAATAGATTCATTTTCTAATAATAGTTTATTTAGAGATTTTGCGATATCATCAATATGTTCTTCAAAATACTCTTCACATTCTTCGCAAGTGTCCATTGTTGCTTGATTTTCTATTACTTCTATATTTTTACCACACCATACGCAAGGAAATTTACTCATAAAAAGCTCCTTTTTTTATCTTGACTTAAGGCTTTATAAAAAAGTTATAATAACGAGTATTGCCCTTAATATCTATAACTTCTATACTAATTGAGGATGCATTATCAATTAACTCAAGGTTTAAAGTGAAGTCTTCTGTTTTTGAATCAACTAAACCATCACTTGAGCTTATATAATTCCAATTAGAGTCTCTAGGTAATGCCAAAGCATATTTCACAGATCTAATAATTGAATAGTCATCTTTTACTGTAAACTCTATAGTGTTTTCTGAGGACTTAAAGTTTTCTATGTAAGGAGAGACGTTGTCATATACTTCATTAAATATTTCAAAACTTTCTTCTTTTGCTGTTTCGATAGAATTATCTAATCTGTCGCTTACTGTAACCTTAAAGTCGTAAATTCCCTCTGCCATAGCATTAGCATCGAATGTATAATAGCTTGTTTTAAGATTTGTGGCTAAAGTGTAGTATGTTTCCTCGCCACTAAGCCTATATGCTACAGTGTATAAAAGACTATCTTTGTTAGGGTCATTTCCACTCCACAAAAGCATCGCCTTGCTTTCATCAAGCTGGGGACGTTTTATGCTGTCATTAGCTGTGTTTTGTTGTTCATAAAATGTAATAAGCTTTAAGTTAAGGACACTAGGGGCTAAGTTTAGTGGAACATAAGATATATACATAGATGTAATTCTAGGTGTTACATTCTCATCATCTGTTTTCATAATTATCTTAAACTGTATAAATCTAGCAGGAGGGCTTTCTATTTTAGATTCTTTTGTAAGTGTAAACTCACTCCAAGTTTTATCAACTCTAGCCACATTTCCAGTTCTTGTATAAACTTCTATTTTAGTATTAGTGTTAGCACTTGGGTTATGGATATTATAATCGAATATACCAAATTCACTTTTTATAGCGGTGTTTAATGCTTCAGATGTGAATGTCCCTTCAAGAGCATATTGATGTCCCATTTCATATATTTCGCCCACTTTGGTGAGAGCAAAATATATTCCGTCATCTGTTGGCGTAAATGTTGTTAGTGTTTTGTCTTTAAGAGAGCCTATATAACTTAGAAGTCCATCATCTCCACCTATTTTGTAAATATTAGCTTCGTCTCCTGTAATAAAATATACATCATTGTTTTTATCACTACTTAAAGAAAATACAAGTTTTTGAGTCAAGAAAAATAATCTTTGTACAACTTGTTCATTATCAACTTTGTATAAAGAGTTTCTAAATGCATTGCTTTTTCCTTGTGCTTGACCATTTTGAGCATCGATTACAGAAGGGAGTATATTTTCTGACTTTTCTCTATTTGCTGTACCAAAATAAATGTTACCTAGGTTATCAGTTGTTATAGTATGAACCTCGCCTTCAGCTGTATCATAAATAACACTGTAGCTTTTATTTTTTACATCAATTTCTAAAAGCAACCCACGCCCTGAAGTTCCAACATAAAAAGTGTCTTTCATATTATCATAGTGTAGAGTTACCGCATGTGTTTCATCTGTTGTGATAATCTCTTCTACCACTCCGTCTTCTGTTACACTTAAAACTCTAGCATTGTCCCCACCTGTCGCAAGATAAATATTGTCATTATTGTCTAATTTAATATCCCAAACATAAAGGTCATCAATTGTAGTTTCCCATATAAGTTCAGCATTTTCGTCATACTTATAAACCTTACCATTAGGGCCAGTTGCCGCATAAACATTGCCTTTGCTATCAGTTGTTAGAGCTGTGAAAGCAATATCATTTTCAGCTTTTATAAAAAGTTCATACGAATTGTCGTCTGCATTAATTTTATATATTTCAGCATATTCGCCACTAACACCAGCATATATAGTGCCATCAGAAGAATAATGTAATTTCCATACATATTTATCTAAAGTTAGCATTTTTGTAATTTTAGGAGCAAGTGTTAGCTCATCTTTTTCTGTAAGCATTATTCCGTCATAAGAAGCATTATTAAAAAATGATTTATCATCACTTGAGAATAGTCTAGGTAGACCAGCATAAACATTTAAAGAACTAATAAGCAAAGTTCCTAGAACCAAAAGTGTTTTTATATTAACGATTTTCATAATTTTCTGTTCCTTCTACAAGTATTTTAATGTTTAATAATCCCAAAATTGGGTATGGTAAATCTATATCACTAGATATAGAGCTAATGTATGCGGCTTTATCTGTGGTGTTATCACGAGCGAGAATGCCATAGTATGATTGGGGTAGGTTTGGATAATTGTTTCCATTTACTGACACTCCTCTGTCTGATGAGTAAAGCCAAACTTTAAGTTTAGAGTCGTCAAAAGACTTATTAAATACAGTCATAACGTCTTCTAAATTACGCACAATATATTTATTTGGCATAAATGTTTGCTCAGCTGCATTATACATATATTCATTGCCTGCGAATATTGTATAAATACCTGTAGAAAGTGATATGGGTAAATCGATAGGTATTGTGATATTCGTTTCAGGGCTTCCGTATTCTTGAATTGTTAGTTTTAAGTGTATTCTCTCGCCTGCTTTTGCTTTTTCTTCTATTAAAGAGGCTCTTGTTAAAGAAGCATAACGTATATTACTTCGTTTTATAGACATTTTTATAGATGTTATTCCAACACGGTCAATTGTGTTATATGCAAAAAAATTGACAGGTGCTAGAAGAGTTTCTAAAAGACTTTTATAAGCTTCAGCAGATGAGTAGCTTACAACTCTATGATTAATTTTATAAGGTTCGTCAAAATAGTCTGTATATATTTCGTATCCTATGCTGAAAACGCCTTCCTCATCGCCTCCTGCTGTCGGTTTCATAGCACTAAGTACTGATTGCCCTAAAAGTTTAGAAAAATATGTAGGGTCATTTATTATTCTAAAGTTTAATGTTCTCGATAAAAAATCTTGATCTTCTATGTCGAGTTCAATAGGTATCATCATATTGTCTGGAATATCTCCATAAACGCCAGATATTCCAAAAGCTCCGTCATAGGTGGTGTATCCCACATAATTAGAATAAGCCGCTCCAAGTTTAAATGAAAGTTGTCTTGAAGCTATAACAGAGTTAATAAATGCTTTTGCAACAGGTGCTTTTAATTCGCCCTTAGAAAACATAGAATGCCCAAAAAGTAAAAATTTCTCGTCATCAGTGTGAGAGACTGTGCCAATGCCTGCCATAGAAATGTCGCCATCAATTAAAACTATAGCAGCAGCATCTCCAAAAAGAAAATTAGTGGATGGATTATATCCGCCAATTCCGCCACCTATTTGTATGGGATGAAAACCCATTTTAATATAATCATCTTTATATTCTGCAAATGCGAATGAATCAAATCCTTCAAATACTAATGGAGTTACAAGAGAGTTTTGACTCATAGAAGTAGTTACTATAGGAGTGGTGTTTGGGTCTTCATAAAGTTTATACATTTCTTCTATAGGAGTTACGCCAGCAATTGGGTCTTTAGCATATTGCCAACCAAAAGCGAGAGCACCTGCTAGTTTACCATCTATATAAATGGGGGAGCCACTCATTCCAGCAACAGTACCTGAATGTTCAAGATTAAGACCACTTAAACGTATTAAAATTGCATCGCTAGTATTCCATGATTTTTTTAAGATTGAAACAACTTCAATATCGAAAGGCTCAACATTTGTGCCACTAACAATAGTGTATCCTATTCCTTTCATACCAGCTTTAATTTCGCTAACAGGTATTATCTCTTGAGAAAATGCTTCGTTACTAGTTATTAGTATTACAGTTAAACAAATTAGAATTAATTTTATATTTTTCATGGGTATCATCATATTAAAAACTCTCATTTTTTGCAAGTACATAAGATTGACTTTCTTGATTTAATAATTTTTTTGTTAAATATTTACTTATGCTATTGCATATAGAGGTAATATAGATATACTTTATGGTGTAACATCAGTTTATTATGGAGGTTTTCTATGTTTGAGTATACTTTCAATATGACACTTACGCTTGCTTTGGGTATTCTTCTTTTGCTTTTAGGCAGATATATTAAATCTAAAGTATCAGTTTTGCAAAAATACTTTATTCCAGCACCTGTTATTGGAGGACTTATTTTTTCTACGGTGCTTTTAATCGGGTATAGTACTGGTACATTTATGTTTACATTTGATAATTCACTAAAAGACCTTTTAATGGTAGCTTTTTTTACAACCATAGGTTTTTTGGCTAGTGCTAAAATGCTTGCTAAAGGTGGTATTCAAGTTATTATATTTTTAGCTGTGGCTTCAGTATTGATAGCAATACAAAACACTGTTGGTATTGCTATTGCTGAATTATTTGGAATTAATCCTTTAATAGGAATCGCAGCGGGTTCTGTTCCTTTAACTGGTGGACATGGAACTTCTGGAGCATTTGGGCCTGTTCTTGAAGAAGCAGGTGCTGTAGGTGCGACAACTGTTGCTATTGCGGCTGCTACTTTTGGACTTGTTGCTGGATGTATGATAGGTGGGCCTGTAGCAAGAAGACTTATGATTAAAAATAATTTAAAGTTTACTGGCGATGGACTTGTTTCTAATAATGTAGAAGATAAAAAAACTTTTAGAGAGTTATCTGAAGAAAAAGTATTTAAAGCATTAGTACTTATAATAATATCTATGGGTATTGGTAGTATAATAATTAATTTTTTAAGAGGCATTAATATACCTCTACCTGTTTATATAGGCCCTATGCTTATTGCAGCTTTATTTAGAAATATATTAGATGGTATGAATAAAGAAGTGCCATCAGAAGAGATATCTATTATTGGAAATATTTCACTTGCTGTATTTTTATCTATAGCTTTAATGACAATGAGATTATGGGAACTTGCTTCTTTGGCAGTACCTCTTATTGTCATTCTTTTAACCCAAACTATTATAGTTGCTTTGTATGTGTATTTTATTACATTTAAGATAATGGGTAAAGATTATGATGCAGTTGTAATGTGTGCTGGACATTGTGGTTTTGGACTCGGAGCAACACCTAATGCTATGGCTAATATGGAAACATTTACAACAGCTAATGGACCTTCACCTCGTGCTTTCTTGGTAGTTCCTTTGGTTGCTGCTTTTTTTATTGACCTTACAAATTCTGTTATCATAACAGCTTTTATAGGTTTAGTTGATAAGTTTTTATAGGTTCTAGGATATTTTAATGATTAAAGAAAATAGTATTGGTGTTTTCGACTCAGGTGTGGGCGGACTTACTGTACTTAAAGAAATGGTTAAACTTTTAGGAAATGAAGATTATATATATTTTGGTGATAATCTTCATGCTCCTTATGGAGAAAGAAGTAATAGTGATATTAAAAGTTTGTCATTTAAGATAGCTGATTTTTTAGTTCTGAATAAGTGTAAAATGCTTGTCATAGCATGTAATACTATTGTGGCATCGGCTTTTGAGGATATTAAAAAAAGGTATAATATACCTATAATTGAGGTTGTATCGAATGGAGTTAAAGCTGCTGTAAGTGTTACAAAAAATAATAACATAGCTGTTATGGCAACACCTTTTACTGTAAGTACAGATGTTTATAGTAGGACTATAAAAAGTATTAATGCAAACGCTTCAGTTACAGAAATTCCATGTAAAACACTTTGTGCTATGATAGAGTCTGTTTGGGGAAATAGCGATGAGCACTATGATGCATTAAAAGAATATGTAAGTGAAATACCTCAAAATGTCGATACACTTGTTTTAGGTTGTACACATTATCCAATAGTTATTAATGATATAAAGAAATGTTTTGATAAAAATATAGTGGACCCTGCTTATGAGACAGCTATTTTAAGTAAAGAAGTACTTGAGCAGAATAATTTGCTTAATAGTAAAGGTACTAAAGGGAACATTATATTTTATACAAGTGGGGACACTGAAGTATTTAAGTTTTTGGGCGAAAATATTTTAGGTTTTAGTTTAGAAAATATAGAGCATATAAAGTTATAAAAAATAAGGAGACAATATGGATGACAAACAATTAGTTTTAGTTTTAGGGGTTATTGGAACAGATGTACATGCTGTTGGTAATAAAATTTTAGATTATGCTTTTGATAAAGAAGGTTTTAAGGTTGTTAATTTAGGTGTAATGGTTTCTCAAAAAGAATTTGTGGAAGCGGCAGTTGAGTCAAGTGCTGATTTAATTGTAGTGTCTTCACTTTATGGACATGGCGAAATTGATTGCCCGGGACTTAGAGAGAAGTGTGATGAGGCTGGACTTGAGGGTATTAAGCTTTATGTTGGTGGAAATATTGTTGTAGGAAAAGCAGATTTTAAAGAAGTAGAAGAAAGATTTCTAAAAATGGGTTTTGATAGAGTATATCCACCGGGTACATCAGTTGAAAAGTCTGTAGAAGATATTAAGGCTGATTTTAATATCGCTTAATTATGAATAAAATATTAACTATAGATTTTGGTAGTACCAATACAAAACTCACAGCAATTGATGTTAAAAGTGAGAGCGTTATAGCAACTGCGGTAGCATTCACCACTATTGAAACCGATGTTCGAGTAGGGTTTGAAAATGCTCTAAAAGAAATACATTCACTTTGTGGAATAAAAGAATTTGATGAGAAAGTAGCATGTTCGTCGGCTGCTGGTGGGCTTAAAATGGTTTCATGTGGGCTTGTTCCTGACCTTACAGTTAAGGCATCTAAAATGGCTGCAACTAGTGCTGGTGCTAAGGTGATGAGAAGTTTTTCCTATGAAATTACTCCAAATGAACAGGAAGAGATATATAATCTTAATCCTGACATAGTGCTTTTATGTGGTGGCATAGATGGTGGTAACAAAAACGTTATAGTACATAATGCTAAAATGCTTGCAGAAATTGATTTACCACTTTATATTATTGTAGCAGGAAATAAAACTGTAGCTCATACAGTATCTCAAATATTAAAAGATGCTGGCAAATATCACAAAGTATGTGAGAATGTTTTACCTGACTTTAATAATATTAATATTTATCCTGTAAGGTCTGCTATAAGAGATCTTTTTATAGAGCGTATTATACATGCTAAGGGTTTAGATGAAGCTCAGAAAATGATGAATGCGGAAATTGTTCCAACTCCTTTTTCTGTTTTTGATGGTGCTGAGTTATTATCTCTTGGCACAAGTAATGAAAGTGGACTTGGTGACACATTATTTTTTGATGTTGGAGGAGCGACAACTGACGTATACTCCATGTGTGATGGAGAGCCCACTAAAGCGACAATGATTAAAGGGCTTAAAGAGCCATTTTCTAAACGCACGGTGGAAGGCGACATTGGCGTTCGCTATAGTTTGCCGTTTTTAATGGAGGAGATAGACCTTGAAAAAGCTGTTTTACCTGATGGCATTACTTTAAGTGATATAAATAATTGGGTAAATAAATGTAAAGATTGTTCGGTTATCCCAATTACAGAAATAGAGGCTAAAAGTGATATGTTTTTTGCAAGGCATGCGATAGAGATTTCTATTAATAGGCATGTTGGATTTGTTGATGAAGTATACACATCTATGGGGCAGGTGCTTGTGCAAACAGGTAAAGACCTAACAAATACTAAATATATTATAGGTACAGGTGGCTCTGTTATAAATAGCCTAGATAAAAATTATGTTTTACAGTCTTCTTTATTACAAAGTTATGACTATAATTTACTTAAGCCAAGTAAGGCTAGTTTTTTACTTGATGAAAAAAATATACTAGCAGCTATGGGGTTAGTTTCAAAAATAGATTCTGACCTTGCTTTGAGAATGATGAAAAAATATATTGTTGGTTTATAAAAATACTGGAGGACTATATTATGAAGGTTTCACATGAGAAGATTTCAGATGACTTATTTTATTCGACTCAAAAGGAAGTACTCGCAAGTTGGGCTACTGGTAAAGATGTTGATTTTAAGGATGCTGTTGATTATCAAAAAGGTATAGATATTTCTAAGCAGTTTTCACATAAACTCTTAGAAGCTAAAAAAATAAACAAGACGCTTATACAGCCTAGAGCAGGAGTTGCTTTACCTAATGAGCATATTGAGCTTCTAAAATATTTAGAGGATGAGGGTGGTGCTGACTTACTTCCAACTACAATTGACGCTTATACAAGACTTAATAGGTATGAGGAAGCTGATAAAGGTATAAGAGAGAGTATGAAAGCGGGCAGATCAATGCTTAATGGTTTTCCTGCACTAAATCATGGCGTTGGAATATGTAGACAAGTTACGTCATCACTAAAAAGCCCTGTTCAAGTAAGACATGGTACCCCAGATGCTAGGCTTTTAGCTGAAATAACTATAGCTGGTGGTTTTACTTCATTTGAGGGTGGTGGTATTTCTTATAATGTGCCATATTCTAAAATACATCCAATTGAAAGAACTATTCTTGATTGGCAGTATGTTGATAGATTAATTGGTAAATATGAAGAGGCTGGAATTAGCATAAATAGAGAGCCATTTGGTCCTTTAACAGGAACATTAGTTGCTCCTTCAATATCTAATTCTGTTGCTATAATAGAGGCTATACTTGCTGCATATCAGGGAGTAAAAAATATTACTGTTGGGTATGGACAGTGTGGAAACTTAAGTCAAGACGTTGCTGCTATAAAGAGCTTGGTTAAGCAAACTGAGTATTATTTAGCAAAACATGGATTTACTGATATTAGTGTAACAACAGTATTTCACCAATGGATGGGTGGTTTCCCTGCTGATGAAAATAAGGCTTTTGGTGTAATTTCTTGGGGAGCTGCAACTGCTGCTTTAGCTTGTGCTACAAAGGTTATTGTAAAAACTCCACATGAAGCTATGGGTATACCAACTAAAGAAGCTAATGCTAATGGACTTAAGGCTACTAAGCAGGTTGTGTCAATGTTATATGAACAGAACCTATTAAGCTCAACATTAGTTGATAATGAATGTGAGATACTTGAAAAAGAAGTTGTTTGTATAATGGATAAAGTAGAGGAACTTGGGGAAGGAGATATTGCTTTAGGTTCAATTCGTGCTTTTGAGGCTGGTGTTATTGATGTTCCATTTGCACCAAGTAAATATAATATGGGAAAAGTTCTTCCTGCAAGAGATAATAATGGAGCTATAAGATTCTTTAATTGTGGTAATTTACCATTTACAAAAGATATTAAAGACTTTCACATGTCAAGACTTACTGAAAGAGGCGAGTTTGAAAAACGTGAGGTAAGTTTCCAGATGGTTATAGACGATGTTTATGCTATAGGTAAGGGACGACTAGTTGGTCGACCATAGGTGAAAATAATTTTAACGATAATAATAAGGATAATAAAATGAAAATTAAAAATGTAGTTTGTTCAGCAGGTAGAACAGGTTTTTTCTTTGATGATCAAAAAGCAATAAAAGAAAACGCTAAACTTGATGGAAGTTCTTATGTTGGTAATCCTGTTACTCCGGGTTTTAGTAAAATACGTCAGGCTGGGGAATCTATATCTGTAATGTTTATACTTGAAGATGGTCAAGTAGCTTATGGAGACTGTGCTGCTGTTCAATATTCGGGAGCGGCTGGTCGTGATCCTTTGTTTTTGGCAAAAGACTTTATACCGATTATTGAAAGTGAGATAAAGGATTTGCTTGTTGGTAAAGAGTTTAATGAGTTTAAGGGTCTTGCTGAGATGCTTGATAATTATAAAACTAAAAGCGGTAAAGTACTTCATACAGCTATTAGGTATGGTATAACTCAAGCAGCACTTGACTATGTTGCAAAATCACAAAAGAAATTAATGGCACAAGTTATTGCTAAAGAGTATGGACTTCAAGTTTCAAACACTATTATTCCTATTTTTTCACAGTCTGGTGATGACAGATATAATAATGTTGATAAAATGATATTAAAGTCTAGTAATGTTTTACCACATGCACTTATAAATAATGTAGAAGAAAAGCTTGGAAAAAATGGTGAGAAGCTTGCTGAATATTTAAAGTGGCTTACTAAGAGAGTAGGAGATTTAAGAGCAAATGATAGCTATAAACCTATACTTCATATTGACGTTTATGGAACTATGAGCACTGCTTTTAATGATGATAATGAAAAAATAGCAGATTATATTGCATCACTTGAAACACTTGCGAAACCATTTCACTTACGTATTGAAGGGCCTGTTGATGTAGGAAATAAAGATGATCAAATTGTGGCATTAGCTGATATAAGAGCTAAACTTGAGAAAAGAGGTTCTAAAGTAGAAATCGTTGCTGATGAGTGGTGTAATACTTTACAAGATGTTATCGATTTTACAGATGCTAAAGCAGGACACATGGCACAAGTTAAGACTCCTGATCTAGGTGGAATTAATAACTCAATAGAGGCTATAATTTACTGTAAAAAGAATAATATGGGTGCATATTTAGGTGGAACTTGTAATGAAACAGAGCGTTCTGCTCAAATATGTGCGAATATTGCTATGGCGACAACACCTACTCAAACTTTGGCTAAGCCGGGTATGGGTGTGGATGAAGGATTTATGATAATGTATAATGAAATGAATAGAATACTTGCATTAAAAGATGTTTTATAAGCTTTCAAATTACTAAAAAATTATTATTATAAATATGATAAAATAACAAAAGGAGCATTTAATTAATATGAAAGAAATGAAAATATTGTCTCCTACTGCTATATTGGGTTATGGGTTTCCTGAATCTTCATTTGAAGAAGGAATGAAACTTAATCCTGATGTCATCGCAGTAGATGCGGGCTCTACTGACCCCGGTCCCTATTATTTAGGGGAAGGAAAATCGTTTACAGATTGGAATGGGGTTAAACGAGACTTGGGCTATATGATACCAGCAGGAATTAAAAATAAAGTGCCTGTTATAATAGGAACAGCTGGCGGTAGCGGAGCTGACAGCCATTTAAGTTGGAATGTAGACATAATAAAAGAAATAGCAAAAGAAAAAGGCTTAACATTTAAGATGGCTATAATACATTCTGAAATAGATAAAGACCTTATAAAAAAGAAGCTTAAAAATAGTGAAGTAACACCTCTTTTTCCAGCTCCAGAAATAACAGAAAAAGATATTGATGAGTCTGTTAGAGTTGTAGCGCAAATGGGAGTTGAGCCTTTTATAAAAGCTTTAGAGGCAGGTGCTGACGTTATTATCGCAGGTCGTGCTTATGACCCAACAGTATTCGCAGCTTTAGCCGTAAAAAATGGTTATGACGAAGGGCTTGCTACTCACTTAGGTAAAATACTTGAATGTGCAGCAATAGCAGCTACTCCCGGTAGTGGTAGTGATTGTATGTTTGGTATTTTAGGTG
The DNA here is from genome assembly GCA_947040945.1 of uncultured Spirochaetia bacterium. GTDB lineage: Bacteria > Spirochaetota > Brachyspiria > Brachyspirales > Brachyspiraceae > CAMQVF01. The sequence goes on along the minus strand of CAMRCO010000012.1, from coordinate 1,450 downwards.
AGGATTATTTTAAGATTCATCCACTTGCTCCAAACAGAAAATGTACTCCATTGTCAGTTGCTGCTCACACTCTTTATGAGAAAAGTGATCCGACTAAACTTCCGGGCCCTGGTGGAATGCTTGACCTTACAGGCTCTTCATTCGAGCAGTTTGATGACAATACTGTTATTGTTAAGGGTACTAAGTTTGTTAAGTCAGAGAAATATACAATTAAACTTGAAGGAGCAAAAAGGTCTGGTTACAGAACTGTATCAATTGCTGCTTGTAAAGACCCTATTATGATTGAGCAAATTGATAAAATTGTAGAAGAGGTTCAAAAGAAAGTTAAGTCTAATTTTGAGAATTATGGGATTAAAGACTTTTTCCTTGATTTTAAGATTTATGGTAAAAATGGCGTTATGGGTATGTTTAAGGATATTCCTAGTAGCGTGTCAGAAGAGCTTTGTATTGTTATTGAGGCTGTGGCAAAAAACCAAGAAGAAAGTAACACTGTTTGTAGTTTTGCTCGTTCAACTTTACTCCATTTTGGATATGACGGTAGAAAGTCAACGGCAGGTAATTTAGCATTTCCATTCTCTCCATCCGACTTTAGTGCGGGTAGTGTTTATGAATTTAATATTTATCACATAATGGAAGTGGATGACCCTTGTGAGTGCTTCCCTATGGATATTGTAAACTTTGAGAAAGGAGCTCTAGTATGAAATTATTTGACGTAGCTGATGTTATTAGAAGTAAAAACTCAGGGCCTTATGAAATAACATTTGATATTATATTTAAAGAATATGAAACTTTCAAAAAAGTGTCTGAAGCTAAAGTTTTCAATAAAGAGATGTTTGCAAAACTTTATCACATTAAAGAAAGTGATATTATGGGCATAATAAACTTCGCACCTTCTAAAGCCATAAAAATTACAATTGTAAGACCTTTCCCGTCTGGTGCTTTAGGTGAAACTGATGTTTATGGAGCACAGCAACATTATCCACTTTTAGGGCTTGAGTTTGATTTATGCTGAAGTATATAAAATAAAACTTAAGTTTTAAGTTTGAATTAAAAAAATAAGAATCTCAAGGTGAGTCATCTTTGGCTTGCTTTGAGATTCTTCTTATTGTATACTTAAATTATTATGAAAGGAGAAAGATATGCTCCGTATAAGAAATTTAATTTTGTTATTTATTTTGTCTTCAGTTATTTATGCTGATGACATACCTTTAATAAAAGCAGCATCTAGTGGTAACCTCAAAGAGGTCAAAGCTTTAATTAAAAGTGGTGCCCCAGTTGATTCAGAAAGTGAATATCAAAATGGTATGACAGCATTAATTGAGGCTTCTAGTCAAGGGCATACAAAAATAGTTAAATTCCTAATTGACTCTGGAGCAGACATTAATATAGAGACTTACAGTTTGTGGACGGCTTTAATGTTTGCTTCTAATAGTGGGTATACTGAAATTGT
>CAMRCO010000011.1 GCA_947040945.1 uncultured Spirochaetia bacterium | reverse complement strand
AAGTGCACTGTACTGGAAGTAAAAGCGGGTTTTGGTACACAGACGGTGGATTTGCTAAAACATAGAGAAGACGTTTATTCCTACTCATAGTAAAAAACTGACCCTATAATTCCGACATTCTATAGAACACAAAATAAGGACGCTAAATGAAAAAGACACTATACACATTAATTGTGATTGCCATATCTTTCGTGGGTTGTACTTCCACAGAAATTGCTTTGAAAGACGACGCACCAATTGAAATTACTGAAACCGCTGATACTACTAATACTCCTACTCACACAACTATAGACAAAAGTGAATATTCAAACATTCGTTGGTCAAGTATTGGTAACGGATTCAATACAAACATCAACTTCAAAACTGTTGGCGAAAATGCCTATGTAGTTCTAGAGCTTGAATACTTGTCAAATAACACAATTACTGTTGGGGCAAATCATAAAGTTACTCTAACATTTTCTGATGGCGAGACTTTAAAACTCGACTATGACAAAAGAATATCAGAACATTCATATAATACTCATAAAATAATTGCTACACTTAATACTCCATTAAAAAGTTTTGGCACACTTAAAACAGCTAAAATAGAAACAAAAGACGAATCTATTAATATACCCGTAACAGAAAAAGAAGCTAAAAGATTAATAAGACTATTTAATGAAGTAAAGATCAAAGCTTAAGTTAATAAATATACACTCTATTAGTCTGAAATATTAAAATTAGATTAATAGAGTTCATATTTGCTAATTACTAATATCAAAACTCCCTATAAATATAAATTAAAAAAAAGTTAATGACATCATAATATATCACGATAATTTAATAATAGAATAATTTTAGGATATATATTATGTTTAGTGATACAACTTACGCAAAAACTATGACTATAGCTAAGGGTCTTGTTAATACCTATGCTATAAGAGCTGAAGTTATTGCCGACAACATAGCAAATGTTTCAACGCCCAACTTCAAAAGAAGTGACGTAACATTTGAATATGAGCTTAATCGTGCTTTAAATAGTGAAAAAAACACTGGCATGAAAGCAAATATGACAGACCCTCGACATATACCTTTTGAAATTCCACAAGATTATAAAACTGTAAAACCAAATATAATAGTAGATTATGATACAAGTTACAGAAACGATAAAAACAATGTTGATATTGATAAAGAAATGGCTGAAGAGGCAAAAAACACAATGCGTTATCAGTTGTTTACACAAATTGTAAACTCTCAATATAGACAAATTAGAAAAGTAATAGGTGTCAGTTAATAGACAAAGGATTTAATTATGGGTATATTTTCAATTATAAACACATCTGGAAGCGCTTTAACCGCTCAAAGAGTAAGACTTGACGTTATCGCCGACAATATTGCAAATGTGAACACAACAAGAACAACTGAGGGTGGTGCTTTTAGAAGAAGCCGTGTTGTTTTTGCTCCTCGTGATGACAGTGCTAAATATAAATCTACTTTTTTGCCCGATGCATTAGCACCTGAAGTTGGTAGTGGGGTTCGTGTTTTTAGCGTTGAAAAAGATTTAGAGACTGCTACAAGATTCATTTATGATCCTTCTCACCCTGATGCAATGAAATATGGGGAGAAAGCAGGATATGTCGAAATGCCTAATATTAACCCTGTAACTGAAATGGTTGATATGATGGAGGCATCACGTGCTTATGAAGCAAATGCAACGATGATACAATCAGCAAAAAATATGTTTAATAGTGCCTTGAATATTATCCGATATTAAGGTAACATAATAAATATATTATAAAGGGGATAAAAATGGAAACAAATTTAATAGAAGGTCAAGGTTATAAGTTTACATTAAAAACAACTAATGACAGACATTTTGGTGCTCCTGAAATGGTAAACAGAGGACCTAGAGGCGACATCATGTCAGAGTTTGGATATATGTTTAGCCAAGCTATAAACTCTGTGAATCAAAAACAAGTTCATTCTGACAATTTAATTATTGAAGCAGGGGTTAATCCTGAACAAATTGACATAGCTGAAGTTATGAATAGTATTGCTGAAGCTGAAATGTCACTTAGCTTTACAAAGGCTGTAGTTGACAGAGCAGTTCGTGCCTATCAAGAAGTAACATCAATGCGTTAATAAAGCCCTATTTTATATAAACTATTTTTGCCCCACTACCTCCAAGGTTTGCTGGGGCATCGCTATAATAAGAAATGTATTCTTTCCCTTCTGTGTTTAAATAACATTCAACCATATCTTTAAGAACAGCAATTCCTCCCTCGCTTCTAAATCCTTTACCATGCACAATAATAACAGGACTAACATTATACCTCACACACTTTGTTATAAACTCCCTAAGCTCACTTAAAGCTCTTTCACGAGTTAAGTTATGCAAATCAAGTTTCTCTTTTGGATTAGCATATTTAATATTTGGTTTATGTTTTTTATGATTATTTTTTTTATCAGTAGCAAGTAATTTTTTATAGTGGTTATTAAAATTAGAGTTTTTAAGTGCTTCAAGAAACAAAGCCTCTTCACTTTCTAAAGATGAGGCTTCAGTATTTTTTTTAATATCAATTTTATTTTCTTTAATATCAATTTTGTTTTTCGAGCTTACATTTTTATTTTCATTTTGAAAATAAATATCTTTATAACTATCTGGCAAATAGCCATGCTTTACATAAAACTCAAAAAGTTTTTTATCTTTTTCTTCTTGAGAAATATCGCTCATAAGTCATTAGGAACTTAAGATTTTAAGAAATTCCGAATTATCCTTTGTAGAGTTCATTTTACTTAAAATTTTCTCCATTACATCGGAACCATCCATATCTTGAATAGACTTTCTTAAAAGCCACATTTTAGCCACCTCTTCTTCAGTAAGAAGTAAGTCTTCACGTCTTGTAGATGAATCGTTTATATCAATAGCAGGGAAAATACGTCTATTTGCAAGTTTCCTTTCAAGATGAAGTTCCATATTTCCAGTGCCTTTAAACTCTTCATAAATGTAATCATCCATACGGCTACCTGTGTCGACCAAAGCAGTTGCTATTATTGTAAGAGATCCACCATGCTCAATATTTCTCGCAGCACCAAAAAATCTTTTAGGCTTATGAAGAGCATTTGAATCAATTCCACCTGTAAGAACCTTTCCACTTGCAGGAACGACTAAGTTATACGCTCTTGCCAAACGAGTTATAGAGTCAAGCATTATAACAACATCTTTTCCACATTCAACAAGTCGTTTTGCCTTTTCTAAAACTAAATCAGCAACTTGAACATGTTTTTCTGGTGGCTCATCAAAAGTAGAAGCGATAACTTCAGCCTGTGGCACATTTCTATGCATATCTGTAACCTCTTCAGGTCGCTCATCAATAAGAAGTATAAAAAGCATTATATCGCTATAATTTGTACATATAGCATTAGCGATCTCTTGGAGTATAACTGTTTTACCAGCTTTAGGAGGCGAAACGATTAATCCACGTTGCCCCTTACCAATAGGAGAAATTAAATTAATTAGTCTAGTAGAAATTTTATTAGGGCTAAACTCTAAATTAATTCTCTCATTTGGAAATATCGGAGTCATTTTATAAAATAAAGGTCTCTTAAATAAATTATTAGGAGCCTCTCCATTAACTTCCTCTACACGTAGTAAAGCGAAAAACTTTTCACTATCTTTAGGTGGTCTAGTTTCACCTAAAACTACATCCCCTGTTCTAAGCCCAAAAAGTCTAATTTGTGTAGGGGAAACATAAATATCATCAGGACCCACTAAATAATTGTTATTTTTAGACCTTAAAAATCCATACCCATCAGAAAGTATTTCAAGTGTACCATTTGCGATAACTTTGCTTCCAGATGCTATATGAAATCTAAGTATAGAATGTATAATATCTTGCCGTCTAATATTATTAGCATCTGTTTTTATACTATATTCTTCTGCCTTAATTACAAGCTCGTCAAAACTAAGCGAGCTAATCTCACGTACATAAAGAGGAGGATACTTAACTCCATCTTCTAAAGCGATATCTTCTCTATCGAGTGTATTATAAGTTTCAGTTGTTTCAGAATTACTATATTTATCGGCAGTTGGTTTTACTTTAGATTGTTGCTTACTATAAGTTTTTGACTTTACAACATTTTTTTTTGCAGTAAACTTAGGTTTAACTTTTTTTTTAAGTACAAAACCTTCTTGTTTATCTTCATTTGTATTTTCTATATTATCCATTGATTCTTGCCTTAATATAGCAAATATACTCCCCCCAAATTATCTAGGTGAGAGTATAATGTACATTTAATTGATTTTTATTTTATGATTTATTCTAGTTTGATTAAATTATTATTAAGAAAATTACGAGAGTACGCTATTTCTTATCTATAGATGAATTATCAGATTCACAAAGCATAATCATACACATATCAGCAGCATCACCAAATCTTTTATATGTAAGAAATTTTCTAACATAGCCACCATTTCTTTCAGTATATCTAGGAGCTATATCATCAAAAAGTTTAGCTAAAATCTTTTTATCTTTTATATATCTAGCAACTATTCTTCTATTGTGCAAATCATTTTTCTTAGCTTTATGTATAATACTATCAGCTAATTGTTTTAATGCTCTACCCTTTTCTTTAGTAGTTTCTATTTTTTCATATTTAAAAAATGATGTAAGCATATTATTAAACATAGCAACTCTATGGGCTGATGTTTTATTAAATTTTTTAACACTGACTCTATGTCTCATTATATTATCCTTTCTTTATGATTTCATTCCAAGATGTGCACCAAACTCATCAAGTTTTTCTTTAATCTCTTCAATTATCATTTCATTAGAATCTTTAAATCTCAAAATATCTTGCTCAGTTTTTTGAGCTACTTTGTCTAAAGTTTTCAAATCTGACGCTATCAAGAAATTAGCAGTTCTTATAGAAAACTCAAGATCCTCTACATGTTTCTTCTTAAGTACTTCTAAAACATCATTTTTACTTGTATCAGTTTTTATACCATCATTAAGATCAATTTCTTCTGGCATTAAAAAAGTAGCTAAATTATCACGAAGAATTTTTGTAGCATACGATAAAGCTCTATCAGGAGCAATATTGCCTTTAGTTTCAATCTCTAATGTAAGTTTACCATAATCTGTTCTCTGTCCAACCCTTATATCACTAACATCATATTTCACACTTGTAATAGGTGAATAAACAGTATCAAGCCCTATAGCATCAACCGCTTCCATACTGTCAAGATTAGCAGGTGAATAACCATATCCACATTCAATCTGTAAGTCCATTTCTAAAGTATAGCCTTCTTCTATAGTAGCTATATGATGATCTGGATTATACACAGTAACCTCAGAGTCTGCAGCTGCTATATCTGCTGCTGTAAACATTGAAGGTCCTTCTTTTTTAATATGAATTACTTTTAAATCAAGATGTTCTGCCAATGAAACTGTAACACCTTTAAAATGCATCATCATAACTATCGTATCTTCTTTTATTCCTGCAAAGTTTTCAAACTCATTACTCACACCTTCAATCTTTATAGCGGATATAGCATATCCAGGAATTGAAGAAAGTAAAACGCGCCTTAAAGCAACTCCAACAGTCGTAGCATACCCACGTTCAAAAGGTTGAGCTGTAAATTTACCATAAGTAGGAGTAAAATCTCCTGCTTCAAAAGTAACCTTATGCGGGTGCTTAATAGATTCTAATATTTTTTTGAGCGCTACCATTTTTCCTCCAATTTAAGTCTACTTAGAATAATATTCAATAATGAGCTGTTCGTTGATTTGATACTCAACATGTTCACGTATAGGAAGAGTTACAACAGCACCCTCTTTAGATGATAACTCAAGCCAAGCAGGAACATACTCACTTTTCATATTCTCCACTATTTCTCTAAGGAAACCTACTGTTTCACCTTTTGGTGTAAGTGTAATCTTATCACCCACTTTAGATTTATATGAAGGAATTGTCATTTTTCTACCATTAATAGCTATAAAGCCATGCGAAACAAATTGTCTAGCCTGTGCTCTACTTTTAGCAAAACCTAATCTATAAACAACATTATCTAAACGAAGCTCAAGCAAACGAAGCAAGTTATGACCTGCAACGCCACGTAAACGAGTAGCTTCCTGAAAATATTTCCTAAACTGTCTTTCAAGTATTCCATAAATACGCTTAACTTTTTGTTTTTCACGCATCTGAACACCAAATTCACTAAGCTGTTTCATTTTTCTATTAACAGGTCCAGGTACATCTCGCTTTTTTGTTATAGCACATTTATGAGTTGTACATCTGTCACCCTTAAGCATTAATTTCATTCGCTCTCTTCGACATAATCTACAAGTAGCATCCGTATATCTTGCCATAATAATCTCCTAGTTTCTTCTCATTTTCTTAGGCCTACAACCATTATGAGGCATAGGTGTTACATCTTTAATAAGTTTAACCTTAATCCCAGAGGTTTCAACAGCACGAATAGCACCCTCTCTACCCATTCCAGGACCTTTAACGTGCACTTCTACTTCCCTAACGCCCATTTCGTAAGCTTTTTTAGATGCCTTCTCACTTGCAACTTGAGCTGCAAATGGAGTCGACTTCCTACTACTTTTATATTCACCACCTAGCCCTGAGCTTGCCCAAGACAAAGTATCTCCATTCCTATCTGTAATTGTAATTATAGTATTATTAAAAGAAGATTTTATATGAACTATACCAAAAGCTTCTACTTTTCTATCTTTTTTCTGCTTTTTATCTTTTACGTTTTTTTTAACGCCTTTACCTGTAGCCAAAATGTACCCCCATTAATTTATTTTTTACCCGGTGCTTTTTTCTTTCCAGCGATAGGTCTTCTTGACCCACTACCACCACGAGCACTTCTTGAATTAGTTTTTGTACGCTGTCCACGAACAGGCAGTCTTCTAATATGACGCATACCTCTATAAGAATGTATATCCTTAAGACGTTTAATGTTCATATGTATTTCTGTTCTTAAGTCACCTTCTACTTTTGTAGTAGATTCAATAGCATTTCTTAATGCTGTAACTTGAGAGTCTGTTAGGTCTTTACCCTTTGTAGAATAATCTATACCCGCCTTGTCACAAATAACATGTGCAAGTGAGCGTCCTATTCCATATATAGCTGTAAGTCCAATTTCTATTCGCTTATTATTGGGTATTTCAACACCTACTATACGTGCCATATTTCTTTACTCCTTAAAACTACTTCTGTTTTTGTTTATGTCTTGGATTTTTTTTACAAATAACCCTAATTATCCCTTTACGTCTTACAATTTGACAATCATTGCAACGTTTTTTCACTGAGCTTTTTACCTTCATGCTTTACTCCATTACTTATAACGATAAATTATTCTACCTTTACTCAAATCATAAGGTGACATTTCTACTGTTACTTTATCACCAGGTAGTATACGAATAAAATTCATACGCATTTTTCCTGATATATGTGCTAATATAGTATGTCCATTCTCTAATTCTACTCTAAAAGTAGCATTAGGATACGACTCAACCACCCTACCTTCGACTTCGATCGTTTCTTTTTCAGCCATATTAACTATCTCCTAGCCTTCTTTAAAAATCCGTCATAATTGTGCATTTGAAGATGCGTCTCAATTTGTTTTATAAGCTCAACAGCAACACTTACACTAATCATAACTGATGTACCACCCATCAAATAGACCAGAGAATTTTGCGATCCCTTAAACGGTGTAAATACAGGAATCTTAGTCATCAAATCTGGAAAAATTGCAATAGCCGCTAAAAACAATGCACCACCAATTGTTATTCTGCCCAAAACACCTTTCAAGTATTCAGCAGTCTGAGTACCGGGCCTGTACCCTGGTATAAATCCACCTGAACGCTTAAGGTTATCAGCTATCTCGTCTGGATTAAATTGAACAGATGTGTAAACATACGCAAACATTATAACCAAAAATCCGTATAAAGCTATGTAAGCCCAATTACCATAAGAAAAAAATCCGAGAATGGTATCGAGCCAAGGCCAAGCAACACCTCTTGTAAGACTTGCTATTTGTGAAGGTATCGCAATTAAAGCTGATGCGAATATGATAGGAATAACCCCCGATGGATTAATCTTAAAAGGAATATGAGTAGCTTGTGCCCCATAAACTTTTCTTCCTACAACACGTTTCGCATATTGAACAGGGATTCTCCTTTGTCCACTTTCTTCGTAAACAACACAAAATATCACTATAGCAAATATTATGAAAAACAATACTATAACTAAAGAACTTAAGTACTGTGTATTTTTCTTTTGAATAACATCATAAACACCTACTGGTATACGAGCAACAATTCCTGCGAATATTATTATAGATATTCCATTACCTAAACCAGACTCTGTAATTTGATCACCCAACCACATCAAGAACAAAGTTCCAGCAGTAGCAGTAACAGCAACCAAAAGTATAAATCCAACACCCGGCTCCATATATATCATAGAACCTTCTTCTATACTTTGTATCCAAGACGCCATCGCAGTCGATTGAACCAAACATAAAATTAATGTCAAATATCTTACATATTGATTTATCTTTTTTCGTCCTGTCTCGCCTTCTTTCTGCAAACGTTCTAAAGCAGGAATAACAATTCCAAGAAGTTGCATAATGATAGAAGCCGAAATATAAGGCATTATACCTAATGCTAAAATAGAAAATCTAAATAAAGCACCACCAGAAAACAAATCCATTATTGTAAGAAGCCCACCCTGAGCTGTCGAAATATACGACAAAAGAGCAGTAGGATCAATCCCTGGAGTAGGTATATGACTACCCACCCTATAAACCACAACAGCAAGCATAGTAAATATAATTCTGCGCCTTAGTTCAGCTATTTGGAATATATTAGATATAATTTTAAACATTATAAATTACCCTTGAACACTTTTCTTCACTTTTACTCTAACCCATTTCTTACGTTCATTTATTATAACTTTACCACCAGCAGCCTCTACTTTTTCTATTGCTTTTTTACTTGCTTTATCTACTGTTAAAGTTATAGCAGTCTTAATTTCACCAACAGACAAAAGTTTAATATAATCTTTCATTGTAGGCAATATTCCAAATTTAAAGAAATCATCTCTAGTAATCGCATTAAGCTCTAGAGACTCTAATTCTCCAACATTTATTATAGCAACTTTTTTCTTAAATGCACCATTAGTAAAACCAAATTTAGGAATTCTTCTAACAAGAGAAGTTTGACCTCCCTCAAAACCCATTCTTCTACTATAACCAGAACGGGACTTAGCTCCTTTATTACCACGACCAGCTGTACAACCCCAGCCAGAACCCTGACCACGACCTACTCGTCTTTTATTTTTACTACACCCACTAGGAGCACTTAATATTTTTTCATTAGTTTGCATTGACATCAGTAAATCCTTATCTTACTTATACTCTACTTTTACCAAATGAGATATTTTATTTATCATTCCAGCTATTTGAGGAGTACATTCATGCTCCACAACTCTTCTCTTCTTCTTAAATCCAAGGGCAACTACTGTTCCTCTTTGTGATTTTTCATAGCCTATAGGAGATTTTGTTAAAGTAACAATAACTTTTTTATTCATTATTCAGCTCTCCCATATACTTGATTTACTGTAAGTCCTCTTTTTTCAGCTATATACTTAGCTGTCTTAAGAGAAATAAGACCCTCAAGAGTCGCTTTAGCTAAGTTCATAGGATTATTATTACCTAATGACTTAGAAAGTATATTCTTCACTCCCGCAAGCTCTAATACAGCACGAGCAGGACCTCCAGCTATAACGCCAGTACCACGACTAGCAGGCTTCATTATAATATTACTACTTCTAAATTCTCCAACAACATCATGAGGAATTGTTTCCCCTTTCAAGTTAATAGAGACTATATTTTTTTTAGCTTGTTCAACAGCCTTTCTGATAGCATCTGGCACTTCGTTAGCTTTTCCATAACCAATGCCAACTTTACCATTTTTATCACCTAAAACCATGAGAGCTGAAAACCTAAATCTTCTTCCACCCTTCATAACTTTAGCTACTCTATTAAGAGATATTAATCTTTCTTCATAAGGACTTTTTTCGTCCATGTTCCTTTTATCATGATAAGCCACAATAATACTCCTTAAAATTTCAATCCAGACTCACGAGCAGCATCTGCCAAAGCCTTTATCTTACCATGGTAAATATAGCCATTTCTATCAAAAACAACTTTGTCTATATTTTTATCTTTCGCTCTCTGTGCCAAAAGTTTACCAACCTCTTTAGCTACCTCTACATTTTTGCCACTTGTAACACTTTTTTCTTGTGAACTAGCAGAAACTAGAGTAACGCCTTTTGTATCATCTATTATTTGTGCTGATACATATTTAAGACTTTTATAAACAGTAAGCCTAGGACTATCTTGAGTACCCTCTATTTTAATACGAATACTTCTTTTTCTACGAGCACGTTGCGTTTTCATTTTATCTTGCAAACTCATAATATCTACCCCTTACTTTGAAGCCTTTTTACTTTCTTTACGTTTCACACGTTCGTTTTCGAATCTTACACCCTTGCCTTTATAAGGCTCTACTGGGCGTTTCTTCTTTATAACCATAGCAAGCTCACCTACAGATTCCTTATCATTGCCTTCTATGATTATCTTAGTATCTTTTTCCACAGTAACTGTAAGACCCTCTGGAACATTCATCTTTATATCATTAGAAAAACCAAGTTGAAGAGTTATTATATTACCCTGCACATTAGAACGATAACCTGTACCCTCTAAAAGCAGAACTTTTTTATAACCTGTATTCACGCCTTCAATCATATTACTTATCAGTCTCCAAACAAGCCCCAACTGTGAAGAATATTTTTTCTTATGTGATTTAATTTCTTCTGGATCAGTAAGATCACTTTTAGGAGGTTTAACCCATATAGAATTGTCTTCTTTGGTTATCATTATATAATCAAAAAATTCTCTTGTCAACTCCCCTCGCTTACCTTTTACAGTAACCTTAGAGCCTTGAATACTAACCTCAACACCGCTTGGTATTGATATTGATTTATTTGCTAATCTACTCATATATTACCTCTACCATACATAACATAAAACTTCGCCACCAACCTTCTCTTTAATAGCATCTCTACCTGTCATAACACCTTTACTTGTAGATATTACCGACACCCCAAATCCATTTTTAACCTGAGGCATTGAGTCTACAGAAACATAAATGCGTAAACCAGGAGAAGAAACTCTCTTCAAACCTTCGATAACAGCCTTGTTTTCATAATATTTAAGATCAACTTGAATACGAAAAAAGTTTTTATCTTTAACATCAATCTGTTTGAAGCTATAAATATAACCTTCTTTCTTCAAAATTTCAAGTATATTTATCATTTTTTTAGAATAAGGCATAGTAACGCTAGTTTTTTTAGCCATACAACCATTCCTTATAATAGTTAAAGCATCTGCAATTGGATCATGAATACTCATATCTATACCTCCCCTACCAACTTGACTTTGTAACGCCAGGTATTAAACCCTTGTTAGCTAAATCTCTAAAACAAATTCTACACATTTTATAGAGTCTAATAAAAGCACGAGGTCTACCACATATTGGGCACCTGTTATACGCTCTTGTTTTATACTTCTGTTTTTTTTCTGCTTTCACTCTTAAAGCTAAACGTGCCATTATTTACTCTCCTGAGTTTGAGGTTTATGACGAAATGGTAATCCTACACGTGATAAAAGATCACGAGCAGTCTCATCATTATCCGATGTTGTAACTATTGTTATATTAAGTCCCTTTACAGCATCTGTTTTATCAAAGCTTATTTCAGGGAAAATAGTATGCTCTTTAATACCTAAATTATAATTGCCTTTTCCATCAAAACCACGTCTAGGTATACCTTGAAAGTCACGAACACGAGGAAACGCAATGAATATTAAACGCTCTAAAAAGTCGAACATTTTATCCCCTCTAAGCGTTACTCGGCAACCTATAGGCATTCCTTCTCTTAACTTAAAGTTAGCAATAGATTTTTTAGCTCTTGTAACAACTGCTCTTTGTCCTGCAATCCGACTAAGTTCTTCAACTGCTGAGTCTACAAACTTTTTATCAGTTACCGCATTAGAAACACCCATGTTAACAACTATCTTTTCTATTTTAGGAACAGCCATAATTGAACTTATACCCAGTTCTTTAAGCATAGCAGGTTTTATTTCTTTCTCATATTTATCTTTTAACACTGACATATAAAAACTCCCTACTTATCAAGCATTTCGTTTGATTTTTTAGTATAACGCTTAATAACACCATCTATAACTTTACGTCCAATACGCTCAGGTTTCCCTGATTTTCCTACAAACATTACATTAGAAATATCTATAGAAGCTTCTTTCTCAACTATACCACCTTTCTGGTTCTCTTGAGTTTTAGGCATAGTCTTTTTTACTAAATTAATATCTTTAACAAAAACTCTACCTTTCTGTCTATCAATAGAGAGAACTTCGCCTCGTCTACCGGTATCAGAGCCTGCAATAACTTCTACAGTATCACCTTTCTTAATCTTATATTTTCTATAACTTACGTCTATTTTCTTTTTCATTTATATTACCTCTGGTGCCAAAGATACTATTTTCATAAAGCCTTTTTCCCTAAGCTCTCTAGCAACAGGTCCAAATATACGTTTTCCACGTGGCTCTCTTTTATCATCAACTATAACAGCTGCATTCTCATCAAAGCGTATATAAGAGCCATCCTTACGTCTAACTTCTTTTTTAACTCTAACTATAACAGCCTTAATAACTTTACCTTTCTCGATAGAACAAGTAGAAATTATATCAGTAACAGAACATACTATTACATCACCTAATGTGGCATAACGTCTACGACTTCCGCCAAGAACTTTAATACACTTAATTTTTTTAACGCCCGTATTGTCGGCAACGTTTAACATTGTTAGTACTTGTATCATACTAGTTCTCCTCCACGACAGTTTCTTGTGGTGCTTGTTTCTCACGCTTTAACACGTTTTGAACATCAGACTCAACACCCACAAGTTCAACTCTCTCAGCACGTTTTAAAATGCTAACTAATCTAAACTTCTTCTCTTTACTATAAGGTCTGCATTCGATAATGCGAACCAAATCACCCTCTATACACTCGTTTTTTTCATCATGTGCTTTAAAACGCTTGTTCTTACTTATTGTTTTACCATAAAGAGGATGTTTTTGTCGACTCTCTACTTTAACGACTATAGTTTTATCCATCTTATCACTTACAACTAAGCCTTCAAGTACCCTTTTATATTTTTTTACTTGACTTTCCACAATAAATCCTCACTATTTTTTTTCTAAAAGTTCATGCTTATGTAAAAAAGTTTTAACACGAGCGATATTTTTACGAGCTAGCTTTATTTCATGTGTCTTTCTAGCATCGCCTACAACTTTCTCAAATCTATACTCTTGATACTCTTTTTGTAGTTTATTTAACGCCGCATTTAACTCTTGTACCGTCATATCTTTATATAATTCTTTCTTTGTAGCCATTATACATTCTCCCTCTTAATAAACTTAGTCTTAATTGGAAGCTTGAATCCCGCTAGTCTAAAAGCACTCATAGCAAGTTCTTCTGACACACCAGATATTTCAAAAATTATTTTACCAGGCTTAACTACTGCTACCCAATACTCAGGAGATCCCTTTCCTTTACCCATTCTAGTTTCAGCAGGTTTCTTAGTGTAAGGTTTATCTGGAAAAACTTTTATCCATAATTTACCTACACGTTTAACATGTCTTGAAACAGAAACACGAGCAGCTTCAATTTGTCTGTCTGTAAGCCAAACAGGCTCTAAAGCCATTAGACCATAATCTCCAAATGACAAATCACTACCTCTTTTAGCCTTTCCACGCATTCTACCTCTATGGTGTTTGCGATATTTCATTCTTGATGGCTGTAACACTATCTATCTCCTTTCGCACTGATAACCTTACCAGCATCGTCTTGAAGTTTTTCTTTCTTATCTAAAATCTCACCCTTATATATCCAAACTTTTATGCCTGTGATACCAAAAGTAGTAAGAGCTTCTGCTGTACCATAATCTATATTTGCTCTTAAAGTATGAAGAGGTACTGAACCATTTTTATACTGCTCAGTTCTCGCAATATCAGCACCAGCTAATCTTCCTGAACACATAACCTTTATACCCTTAGCACCTTTTTTCATAGCCTGTGTTATAACACCCTTCATAGCACGTCTAAAAGCAACACGCATTTCAAGCTGACGAGCAACTGACTGTGCTACCAAAGTCGCATTAACTTCAGGATCTTTAACCTCAGTTATTGAGAAATGAACAGGCTTTGTTACAAACTTCTGTACTTTAGCCTTAACTGCCTCTACTCTAACACCCTTAGGACCTATTACAACTCCAGCTCTTGAAGTTGAGATAAAAACATTTATTCTATCAGGAAAACGGATGACCTCGACATTTGATATAGCCGCGTCAAAAGAGTCTTTCTTTCCACCCATTTTCTTTTGTTCATCTTTAAGCGTCTTATAGTAATAAGTATTAATACAACGTCTTATATTTAAGTCCTCATGTAGACTATCACCATAATTGTTAACATCTTCAAACCATCTGCTTGACCAAGTCTTATTAACTCCAAGACGAAATCCTATTGGACTAACTTTTTGCCCCATATTACCCCTCCATCTCTACTGGCTTATTTTCCAAAGTCTCTACTTTAACCTTCTTATGACCGCCAGACTTAACACGTCTTTTCTTATCTGGCATTTTGTCATCACTTAAAATTACTGTTAGATGCGAAAATGGTTTAAGTATCGGATCAGCACTACCACGACTTGCAGGACGTATCCTTTTAAGAGTTGGTCCTTGATCCACATAAGCATTTTTAACCCACAAAGTATCTGGATTGATATTTCTAGACTTAAAAAGTGCATCAGCTATACCAGTTTTTATAGCTTTTCTTAAAATTTTAGATGACATTTGTGGCATAGTTGTAAGGTTAGCAAGCCCTCTTGCTACATATATCCCTTTAATAAAAGGTATAAGTCTTGAAACCTTCCTTCTACCCACACGTATATAACGAACTTTTACTTTGTATTCCATAATAATTCCTTATTTCTTTCCCACTTTACCAGCACCCGCATGAGATCTAAAAACTCTAGTTGGTGAAAACTCACCGAGTTTATGACCTATCATGTTTTCTTGAATATATACAGGTACAAATGCTTTTCCGTTGTGAACATTTATAGTATAACCTATCATTTCAGGTATTATTGTAGATGCTCTGCTATATGTTTTAATCTGGTGCTTATTATCGCCAGCCTGTACTTTCTTAAATAAATTCTTATCTAAAAATGGTCCTTTTTTAATTGAGCGAGACATTATTTCTTACCCCCTCTCTTCTTCATTATAAGTCTATCTGAGTATTTATGTTTCTTTCTTGTTTTATAACCTTTAGCCAAAACACCTGTTGGTGAAACTGGATGCGGATTACCTTGTCCACTTTTACCCTCACCACCACCATGCGGGTGATCAACTGGGTTCATAACAACACCTCTAACTTTAGGACGTCTTCCTTTATGTCTTGTAACACCTGCTTTTCCATCAGTCGTATTGAAATGATCTACATTACCAACCTGACCAATTGTAGCATAACAGTTTTCAAGAACACGTCTTTCTTCACCTGATCTAAGTCTTATAACACAATATCCACCAGACTTAGCTGTTATCTGAGCTCCACAACCCGCAGCACGAACAAGTTGTCCGCCTTTTCCGGGAGTAAGTTCAATATTATGTATTATAGTACCCATTGGTATCTTTGAAAGAGGTAAAGTACAACCTACTTTTACCTTTGCAGTCTCTCCACTAAGAACTCTATCCCCTACATTAAGACCAACAGGCCATAAAATGTAGCGTTTCTCACCGTCAGTATAATGAAGTAAAGCAATACGAGCACTTCTGTTAGGATCATACTCTACAGTGGCTACTTTAGCCTCTATATCATGCTTATCTCTCTTAAAATCAACTAATCTCAATAACTTCTTATGCCCACCGCCTCTGCGACGCATAGTTATTCTTCCATTAGAACCTCTACCGCTTATACGCTTCTTTCCCTTTGTAAGGCTTTTACAAGGTTTATCAGTTGTTATTTCAGCAAAATCAACAACTGTACGGTAACGCATACTCGGAGTTGTTGGTTTAAATTTCTTAATAGCCATTAGTTTTCCCTCTTACTTAAGAATATCTATCTTTTCTTTACCATCTAAAACCACTATCGCCTTTTTGTAAGAGCGAGTATATCCACTTTTACTCATTCTACGATTCTTTTTTCTAGGCTTCACATTCATTATTTTACAGTCGATAGGCTTCACATTGTAAATCTTTTCAATAGCCTTCTTAATCTCTGTCTTATTAGCATCTTGCCTTACTCTAAAAACATAATAACGCTTTTCTGTATTACGAGGCTCGGTTCTAAGCAAATTGCTCTTTTCAGTTAGTATTGGCTCAATTATAAGCGAATATATATTTTTTTCCATAATCTTTCACCCTTAAACTAGGGATTGAACCCTTTTATTTAATTTAGATAACGCTGTCTTTGTAAAGTAAATTTCATCAGCATAATAAAGCGGATGAATCGACATACTGTCAGCATTAACAAGCTTCAAATCCTTAATATTTCTAAGAGACAATAGAAGTTTATTATAATTATCTCCTAAAGCATCCTCTTTACCAACAACAAAAGCTATTCTTCTACTATTAGGACCTTTTGCCTTAGAAATAAAACTAGCCATACGTTTAGTCTTAGCTTGCTCAAAAGTAAAATCTTCATAAACCTTAAGCATATTAGTAGAATATTTCATAGATAACACTGACAAAAGAGCTTTACGCTTAACTTTTCTAGGCAATCTATAACTATAATCACGTGGCTTAGGTGTGTGAGACTTACCTCCACCTACCCAAACAGGAGAACGTGTCGAACCTGCTCTTGCACGTCCTGTCCCCTTCTGCCTCCAAGGCTTTCGTCCTCCACCAGAAACCTCTGCACGCGTTTTGGTAGAATGAGTTCCTTGCCTTTTGTTAGCAAGCTCATTTTTAATAGCCTCATAAAGGACATTCTTATTAACATCTGACATAAATAAGGCATCTAAAACCTCTAGCTTGCCAGATTCATCTCCATGTTCATTAAGTATTACTACTTCCATTATCTTACCCTACCTTATTACAAAATCTACTGTTTTTTCTTATTACGTTTTTTTACAGACGCAGTAAGTTTTATTATGCTATTCACAGAACCGGGAATAGAACCTTTAACCATAATGAGATTATCATCTGGTCTTATTTCTACAACCTTCAAGTTCTGTATAGTTGTAAGAGCATCACCCATGTGTCCAGGCATACCTTTGCCTTTCCAAACACGAGCAGGATAACTATTACACCCTATCGAACCAGCACGTCTTCTAAAATTAGAACCGTGAGACATAGGCCCACCCTGATAGTTATGTCTTTTCATAACACCAGAGAAACCACATCCTTTACTTAAAGAACCAGCATCGACAAAATCTCCAATCTGAAATATATCAGCCTTAAGTTCTTGTCCAATAGAATAAGGACTAATATCCTCAATTCTAAACTCTTTTAAGTACTTCTTAGGTTCTAAATTTAACTTTTTAAATTGGCCTATTTGAGGCTTCTTTAAATGTTTTTCTTTTACAGCGCCATAACCAAGTTGTATCGCACTATAACCATCTTTTTCATTTTCTCGTATCTGCATTATGGTACATGGACCTGCTTCAATAACAGTCACAGCAACAGCGCCGCCTGTCTCATCAAATATGGTCGTCATGCCCAATTTTCTGCCAATTATACCAATCATCGGCACACCCTCTATACTAATTTTTATATTACTCATAATCAAACTCTAAAATCTCTTTTTTTATACTTCGTTTACTTTAATTGAAACACCTGCAGGTAACTTTAATTCTTGTAAAGCCTGAGTTGTTTGTGCTGATACATTAAAAATATCTATTATTCTTTTATGTATTCGCATCTCAAACTGTTCTCTTGACTTAATGTTAACGTGTGGGCTTCTTATAACTGTAGTCTTACGAATACTAGTAGGTAGTGGAATAGGTCCAGATACTCTAGCATTAGTCTTCTTAACACTGACAACTATAGATTGTGCTGACTGATCAATAAGCTCAACATCAAATGCCTTAAGTTTTACTCGTATATTTTGTTCTTTCATAGTCTGAATTTCTCGCTTTAATAATTTTTATACTTCAATAGAAATATAAATTACTCTAAAATCTTTGTAACAACACCGTTACCTACAGTCTTACCACCTTCACGTATAGCAAAACGTTGTCCGTCTTCCATAGCAATAGGAACTATAAGCTCTATTGAAAGGTTAGCATTATCACCAGGCATAATCATTGGAACATCGTCTTTTAATGTAAGAACACCTGTAACGTCTGTTGTTCTAAAATACATCTGTGGGCGATAACCTGTAACAAAACCGCTATGACGTCCACCTTCTTTCTTGCTTAATACATAAACCTCAGCTTCAAACTTCTTATGAGGAGTAATTGTGCCAGGCTTAGCCAAAACTTGACCACGCTCAACCGACTTACGCTCAACACCTCTAAGTAAACAACCAACGTTGTACCCAGCAACTCCAACAACTTCCTTCTTGAACATTTCTACACCAGTACAGATTGTCTTTTGTGTCTCTTTGATTCCAACTATCTCTACTTCAGTAGCCTTTTCAATTTTTCCACGCTCAATTCTACCTGTTACAACAGTTCCACGTCCAGGAATTGAATAAACATCTTCTATTGGCATTAAAAAATCTCTATCAGTTTCACGAATAGGCTCAGGAATATGTGTATCTAATGCATTTAGAAGATCTAAAATACATTTACAATCAGCATCTTCTCTTGGATTTTTTCCAGCTTCAACTGCTTGAATAGCCTTAGTAGCACTACCACGAATGATAGGACACTTAGCGCCATCAAAACCAAAATGATCTAAAACTTCAAGAACTTCTGCTTCAACGATTTCAGCCATTTCTGGATCATCTAATTTGTCGCACTTGTTCAAAAACACAACTATATACTCAACACCAACCTGCTTAGAAAGAAGTACATGCTCTTTTGTTTGAGGCATAACTCCATCTTCAGCTGACACAACAAGTATAGCTCCATCCATCTGAGCCGCACCTGTAATCATATTCTTAATATAATCAGCGTGTCCAGGACAATCAACGTGAGCGTAGTGACGAGTATCAGACTCATATTCTACGTGTGATGTCGCAATTGTAAGAATTTTTGTTGAGTCACGACGTCCCTGACTCTCTGAAGCTTTAGCAACTTCATCATATTTAACATACGTACCACCAAACATAGCTGATGAAACAGCTGTTATAGACGCTGTCAATGTTGTTTTTCCATGATCAACGTGCCCTATAGTTCCGACGTTAACGTGTACCTTAGTACCTTCATATTTTCCCTTAGCCATTTTTAATCCTCCATAAATACTTACTAAAAAGTCAATTTATTTTTACTTTCATTACCTTAATCTTACCAAACTATTTACTTACCACCCATTCGTACACCGATAATCTCTTCGGCAACACTCTTAGGCACTTCCTCATACTGAGAAAACTGCATGTTATAACTCGCTCGCCCTTGAGATACGTTCCTAACACTTGTAGAATACCCAAACATCTCAGCAAGCGGAACTGTAGCATTAACTACTTTATAACCACTTCTATCCGTAAATCCATGAACCTGTCCACGTCTTGACGCTAAGTCTCCTATAATATCTCCCATGTAATCATCAGGAGTTACGACCTCAACTTGCATCATAGGCTCAAGCAGATAAGGATCAGCTTTCCTACAACCTTCTTTAAATCCAATCGAACCCGCTATCTTAAACGCCATTTCAGATGAGTCAACATCGTGAGATGAACCGTCAAAAAGAGTAACTATAACATCAAGCATTGGATAATTAGCCAAAATACCTGTAGCTAAAGCTTCAATACAACCTTTCTCAACAGCAGGAATATATTCACGTGGAACTGATCCACCAACAATATCATTAACAAACTTGAATCCAGCATTAGACTCATTAGGCTCAACTTTAAGCCATACATGACCATATTGACCCTTACCACCAGACTGACGAACAAATTTACCTTCAACTTCAACTTTATTCTTAATCCCTTCTCTATATGAAACTTGAGGACGACCAACGTCAGCCTCAACTTTATACTCTCTTTTCATCCTATCACAAATAATCTCAAGGTGAAGTTCACCCATACCTGCGATAATTGTCTGACTTGTCTCTTCATTAAAGCTAACCTTAAATGTAGGATCCTCATCAGCAAGCCTTGATAAAGCTGTAGACATTTTATCTCTATCACCTTTCGTTTTAGGCTCTATAGCAACTGTAATAACAGGCTCTGGAAAATTCATCGACTCAAGAATTATAGGAGCATTTTCAGGACAAAGTGTATCGCCTGTAGTTGTATCTTTAAGACCAACAGCAGCGGCAATATCTCCTGCATATACTTCATTAATTTCTTCACGCTTATTAGCATGCATCTGAAGTATTCTACCTATTCTCTCACGTTTACCTTTCGTAGCATTATAAATGTAAGAACCAGATTCTAAAACACCAGAATAAACTCTAAAAAATGCTATCTTACCAACATGAGGGTCTGTCATAATCTTAAATGCCAAAGCACTAAACTTTTCAGTATCAGACACAGATCTTGTTAGGAGATTACCATCAACATCAACACCCTCAATTTCTGGTTTATCAAGAGGAGAAGGCATATACGCTATGATAGAATCTATCAAAGACTGAATACCCTTATTCTTAAAAGCAGTTCCACACATCATAGGAAAAAATTCAGCAGATAAAGTAGCAGTCCTTATAAGAGACACAACAGTCGCCTCATCAATCGTTTCCCCATTCAAATACTTCTCCATGATATCATGATCATGTTCTACTATCGCCTCAAGTAAAGCCTCTCTATACTCAGTAGCCTTAGCTTTAAGCTCTTCTCTAATCTCTTTTATATCGTAAGTTGTTCCGTCATCAGTACCAGACCAAACAAATTCTTTCATTGTAACTAAATCAACAACGCCTTCGAAATTACTCTCAGCACCAATAGGTAACACTATAGGATGAGTATTAGCCTTAAGCCTTGTTCTAGTCTGTTCTAAAACAGAATAAAAATCAGCACCAACCCTATCCATTTTATTAACAAATACTGCCCTAGGGATTTTATAATCGCTAGCTTGTCTCCATACAGTTTCACTTTGAGGCTGGACCCCACCAACTGAACAAAAAACACCAACAGCACTATCCAAAACTCTTAAAGAACGCTCAACTTCAGCTGTAAAATCAACGTGACCGGGAGTATCTATAAGGTTAATTCTATTACCTTTCCAAAAACAAGTTGTAGCAGCAGACGTAATAGTAATACCACGTTCTTTTTCCTGCTCCATCCAGTCCATTTCAGCTCCACCTTCGTGAACCTCTCCAATCTTATATGTTTTACCTGTATAATAAAGTATACGTTCACTGAGCGTGGTTTTACCAGCATCAATATGAGCCATAATACCAATATTACGGGTGTTTTCTAATGAATATTCACGTGCCACTTAAAAATCTCCCTATACTACCATTTAAAATGAGCAAAAGCTTTGTTACCTTCTGCCATTCTATGTATTTCTTCCTTCTTACGTACAGCGCCACCAGTATTATTAACTGCGTCTATCATTTCATTAGCAAGCTTTTCTATCATGCTTCTTCCACCACGTGCTCTCGCTGCATTAATAAGCCATTTAAAAGCAAGCGAATTTTGTCTATCTGGTCTAACATCAACAGGAACCTGATATGTAGAACCACCAACTCGTCTAGACTTAACTTCCGCTCTAGGTCTTATATTGTCTAAAGCCTCGTTAAAAGCCTCCAAACCTTCTTTACCTACTTTCTCTTTAGTTATCTCCAAAGCTTTATAAAAAATAGCCTCAGACTTACTTTTCTTACCTTCATACATGAGTCTATTTATAAACTTAGTAACAACGATACTTCCATATATAGGATCGCCTGAGACAACCCTAACTTTAGCTCTTCTTCGTCTTGCCATATATTACTCCACTTAAGCCTTTGGTCTCTTAGAACCATACTTACTTCTACTTTTCTTTCTATTTTCAACACCTGTTGCTTCACGAGTACCTCTAATAATGTGGTAACGACAACCAGGTAAATCTTTAACACGACCGCCACGTATAAGAACTCTATTGTGCTCTTGAAGTGTGTGATCAATTCCAGGTATGTAAGCTGTAACTTCAATACCGTTTGTTAAACGAACACGGGCAATTTTTCGCATAGCTGAGTTAGGTTTTTTAGGCGTAGTCGTTGTAACACGAGTACAAACCCCTTCTCTTTGCGGACATTTCTGAAGCGCAGGCGACTTAGTCTTATTAACTATACGCTTGCGACCTTTTCTAATCAACTGATTAATTGTAGGCATACAACAATCCTCTAAAATATTTTTATTTCAAACCAATCACCGACCAAACGATGACTATAATACTCAAATTATTAATAGTACGAAAACGCTATTCCAATTAAGAAGTAACGAGCCTTTTTACTATAAGGTCAAAAACACTTATATTTGTAAAGCTTTAATTCCTACCTGACAATACTGTTTATATTATACCTAAATAATAAAAAAATCAAGCTATTATACCAATTTTTTCACACTTTTTTACTCAAAACCAACCATTTTAAACAATAAATGTAAAATAAAGCACTAAACTAAGAATTAAGCAAACGTTCATGCGCATAGGCAACACTAAACATAGTACTCTCTTCAAATTTATTAGCTATAACTTGTAGCCCCACAGGCATATCATTACCATCAACTCCACAAGGAACACTCATCGCAGGAAGACCCACCAAGTTAATATTTGATGTATAACTATCTGCTAAAAAGTTTAATTCTGTTTCAGTTTGGTCACGAGAACCAAGCAAAGAAGCTGTAACAGGTGTTGTTGGGGAAATTATAACATCTATTTCCTTAAAAGCATTCTCAAAATCAGCCTGCATAAGAGCTCTAACTTTTAAAGCATGTTTATAATGACTTTCAAAGCATTTATTACCCGCTAAAAGACTACCGAAAATAATTCTAGCCTTAGCTTCAAAATCAAATGATTTACTTCTAGCTTCAATATAGTATTCTTCAAGATTGAAGTCGCCCTGAGGATGAAAACCATATCTTATTCCGTCAAAACGCCCCATATTACTCGCTACCTCAAGACACATTACAGCAGTATAAACCATAGAGCCATATTTAGAGTGAGGAAGATTAATATTTACTATTTTTGCACCATTTTTTTCTAAATTTTTTATAGATTGCTCAACATTTCTCCTAACATCAGCACATATTAAATTAGACTCAAAATATTCAATAGGCAATCCTATTTTAACACCAGAAATATCTTTTTCATTAGCCTTATCATAATCACCTACAGGAATATTTAGTGTTGTAGACTCTTTTTTATTATAACCTGACACCACTTTTGTCATTAAAGCAGCATCATAAACATCTTTTCCAAATGTTCCTACTTGATCTAGGCTTGAAGCCATAGCAACACAGCCCTCACGAGGCACACGTCCATAAGTAGGTTTAACTCCAACAACACCACAAAAAGAAGCGGGTTGTCTAACTGACCCACCAGTATCACTACCTAAAGAGCCAAAAGAAAAATTACCAGCAACACTTGCAGCAGAACCACCTGATGAACCACCGGGCACATAATTTCTGTTACGAGGATTTCTTGTAACGCCATATATTGATGTCTCAGTTGTGCCACCCATAGCATATTCATCCATGTTAGTTCTACCAACAATTATAGCACCAGCTTCTATAAGCCTTTCTACAACAGGAGATGTATATGGAGCGACATATCCATCAAGCATTTTACTTGAAGCTGTCATTAAATGACCCTTGTACAAAATATTATCTTTAATTGATACAGGAATACCTAATAGAGGCAAAGTTTCGCCTTTGTTTATTTTCTCTTGAGCTTTTTCTGCCTGATTATATGCATCACTTTCAAATAATTCTATATAAGAATATATTTTATCTTCTCTTTTATCGTCTTCCTTAACCGCATTAATCACACTTTCTAAAAGCTCTTTAGTACTAATTTCTTTTTTGTACAACTTCTCATGTACTTGCTTTATAGTTAAATCTGTTAATTTCATACAAAAATCCTATATTATATTTCTTACAATGATATCACAATAAATACTTTTTTGCAAAGTAAATGACATATATTATTTTGATTCTACTCGCATGCTATGTCATTAACAAAAAAAACTTAAATTATATTAGTCTAGAAAAAAACTATTATTATATACTAGTTAATTAGCATACTATAAGATTTTAACTTTTTTAATATTAAAGCAAACTTTTGATATTCATAATTTATATCATTGATTTTACTAAACTGTTCCTCTGTCATAATATCCATTACTTTAGAGTTATCAACAAGTATTAAAAAATAAAAACTTATTCTCGCAAGTTCCAAGTCAATTATAGTTTCAATATCTTTTTCAAAAATATCTAATATTTCACCATGACCTTTAATAGTAAGCATATCAACAGATTTTAATACTATACCTACTTCAGGAAAAAGTGAATGTAAAGGATTTGTATTCGAAAAACCAGACGCATCACGAATATTTAATTGATAACGAACACCTGCTGTAACATCTAAATCTACAACACTATCTATATCAGAATCACTACCACATAAAAAACTATATCAAAGCCAATATATTTTCCAAGCTGCATCTATAAACTTATTTTCAATTTCAAAATTAATATCTTCCATATAATAATCAGGCGGTGGAGAACTACTCTTAATCATGACTATACTAACATTAATAGTTTTCGTATTATGACTAGTACCGTTTTCAAAATTATGCGTGGACTTCGCTTTTAATGTAGGAGTTAGCATTACCTCTTTAGATGTTGTTTTGATATTTCCCTCATAAAGTTTTTTTACTAGCACTTAAAGTTCTGCAATCCTTTTTTAGAAAATAACAACTCTTTTTTATTATGTTTTATGAAAAATACATTTGCTTACTATTCAGATAAAATAAAACTCTAAGCATTTAAATAGAATTCTCTAAATTTTTAAGAATAATATCCATTGAGGTAATTCCTCCATCTGCTAAATACCAAACCCCACCCGGCTCTAAGTATATGATATTGTTATTTTTATATGCTTCAGTCTGATGTACGAGTTCATTATCAAGCATTTCTTTTGCCGATTTAGCCTCTGCACCGACAGCAGTATCTTTATCTAATACAAAAATATACTCAGGGTTTTTAGCTAGCAATAATTCATAAGATGAAATATTACCATGGTTTACATCAATATCAGAAGCAGTATTCTCAAATCCCAAGTCAGTAGTTATAATAGAAATACGCCCATTATTGCCTAATGTATTAAATGTTCCACCAGAGAAAATACCCAATATAGCAGTTTTACCACTACTCTTTTCTTTTAATGCTTTAATCCTTTTGTCATAATCTGCTATAATTACCTCCACTTCATTACTTTTATTAAAAATAGTGGTGTGTTTTAGAACATTTTCTTTAAATCCATTATAAAAACCTTTTTTATAATCAATATAAGAAGCCACAGTTGGAGCGATTTTTATAAACTCATTATATTTTGAGGCAGTTCTATCACTTGATAGTATTATATCAGGCTGCAATGCCATTAAAGCTTCCATATCAATATCTTTCATTCCACCTAAATTAGCAATGTTCTCATTATCTTCATATTTTTTAAGATGCTCAGGAACAGAACCATTTTTAATCATACCTACAATTCTGTCTCCAAGTCCCAACTTATCAAGAATATCAATAGAAATATAATTTAAACAAACTACTCTCTGTGGATCAAATGGAACCTCTACGTCTATCATTTCTTTTTTTCCATTATCCACTTGTATTACAATCATTTCTGCCTTTGTGTCTATATCATTAGAAGCACAAGCTAAAAAAGACATACTCATAACAACCATAAAAATAATATAAAATATTTTTTTCATTTTTAAAATCTCCTTTGAAGTATATTATTATATAATAGGCTATAGTCTAACCTTTATATTAACTAGTAATAAATCGAAATTGGTTTGCCGTTTATCATCTTAATAGAGAAATCTACATTATATAATTCTTTTAAGGTTTCACTTGTTATGACTTTTGATACCTCATCAAATTTATATAATTTTCCGTCTTTGAATGCCCCTATATAATCAGAATAGGTAGCAGCAAAATTAATTTCATGCAGTACCAAAATAACAGTCTTCCCAAATTCATCACATAATCTACGAAGTATTTTCATCATATTTGATGAGTGATATATATCTAAACTGTTAGTAGGCTCATCTAAAAATACAAAATCTGTATCTTGAGCAATTACCATAGCAATATAAGCACGTTGTCTTTGCCCACCTGATAATTCATCAATAAATCTATTTTCAAGTTCGAGAAGCTCCATATATTTTATAGCTTCATAAACTTTATCATGATCCTCTTTTGTCAGATTACTTCCACTATAAGGAAATCTACCAAAAGACACGAGTTCTTTTACAGTAAGTTTCATTGTTATATTGTTAGTTTGCGTTAGAATAGCAAGCCTTTTTGATAATTCATTACTTTTCCATTTTTCCATTTTTTTATTATCAAATTCAATTTCTCCACTATCTTTTTTTACTAACCTTGTAATAATATTTAAAACTGTAGATTTTCCAGCACCATTTGGTCCTATAAAAGAAATTACTTTGCCACGTGGTAATTTAAAACTAACATCTTCTACAATTTTATTTGAACCATAAGATTTATTTAATAATTTAATTTTCATAGATTACATGCCTTTGTTTTTTAGAATTAAGTATAAAAAATATATTCCACCAAAAAGATTAATAAAAACAGAAATTACTGTGTTAAATGAAAACACATGTTCAATAAGAATTTGCCCAAAAATAAGCACAATAACGCCAATTAAAAACGAACCCATCATTAAATATGAATGGCGATAAGTTTTAAATAATTCTCTTGATAGATTAGCAATGATTAAACCTAAAAAAGAAATTGGACCTACTAAAGCTGTTGCAACTGTAATAAAAAGCGTTACACCAAGTAAAAGCTTGCTTATAGTTTTATCATAGTCTACACCTAAGTTTATGGACTGATTTTTACCTAATGTAATTACATCTAACAGTTTTATCTCTTTTCTAAATATAAAAATAACAAAAATTATAATTATAACTGACATTAAAATAATATCACTATTCACATCAGAAAACCCTGCAATTAAACTAGCCTGAAGCACATCATATTCATTAGGGTCAATAGTTCGTATTAAAGTATTTGATATACTTCTAAATAATGTTGCCATTACTGTACCTGACAAAAGTACATATAAAATATTATATTTTGTTTTACGAAATAGAAAACTATAAACCGTTGTAGATACAAATGACATTAATACTATATCAATAGTAAAAGATATATTCTTATTCGATAAAAAAACACTTGATACTCCAAAAACAAATGCTATAGAAGTATGCACAAGAATATACAAAGCATTCATCCCCAAAAGGCAAGGTGTTACAATTCGGTTATTTATAATAGATTGAAAAACTATACTTGCACAACCAATACAAAAAGAGGCTATAATCATAGCTATAAGTTTTGGTGTTCTTATATACATAGCATAATATAAAAAATCCATATCAACAAAAATAAATTGATAAACTAAAATAAGAATTAATGTCAATATAGCTATAATAAGCATTTTTTTTGCATATATAGTTTTAATCATTTATTTTTTACCTTTACAGTAGGACTTAAATTTTTAAGCATAAGCATAAGAAAAATAAAACTCCCCACAACACCTGTAATCAAGTCTATAGGTAGCTCATAAGGATATATCAAAATCCTACCCAAAATATCACATACAAGAACAAATAACGCTCCAAACAAAGAAACATCTAAAAGATTTCCTCTAATTTTATCTCCACGAAACATAGATACAATATTTGGAACAATTAAACCAAGATAAGATATAGTTCCAACAGTAATTACAATACTTGTCGTTATAAGTGCGGCAATAGATAAACCTAAAAATAAAATCTTTTTATAATTTACTCCTAAATTTTTTGAAAAATCTTCACCCAGACCCACAATATTAAAATGATTCGCATAAATATACGAAATAATAATTAGTGGTATAACTAAAAATACTATTTCATATCTTCCTCTAATAATTAAAGAAAAGTCACCTACAAGTATCGAGTTTAATGATTGCATAACTCCATGAGTATAGGCAAAATGAGTTGTAATCCCACCAATTACATTTCCAAACATAATACCAATGAGTGGAACCATAATTATATTCTTAAATTTAATTTTCTGCGTAAACCAAATAAAAATCCATGTCCCCATTATTGAAATTATAAAAATAATAGTTGTTTTTTGCCATAAAACTAAACCATTAAACCAAATTAATGATAGTAGTACTCCAAATTGAGCAAAAGCAATGGTTGAACTTGTAGAAGGGGAAACAAATTTATTCATACATAAATTTTGCATAATAAGTCCTGCTACACTCATACCAATACCCGCACAAAAAATAGCTAATAGTCTAGGTAGACGAGAAATAAGCAAAATATTAATTTGCTTAAAATCACTATTTAATATTCCCTCTAGTGATATATCAATTACTCCAACAAAAAGTGAAACAATTGATAAAATGACTATCAACAAAAACATAGCAAAAGAATATTTATAATATTTAATTGTAGTATCCATATAGTTTTTTTCTATTAATAACTTATTTGTTACCATAATTGTATTATATTGTAACAAATAAGTTTATCACTGCATTTTTTACAATATTAAGATTTAAAAGTATAAATCGAAACCAAATAGACAATTAATTCCTTCTTTGTCAATATCAGCATCACTAACATTTTTTGCCCATAACCACAGACACACCAGCATCAACATTTTCAATAAGGTCTGTAGCATCAGTTCTAAAAATACCCACTAAAAAAACTAATCCATCTGTAGGATAGAATTCAACTGTTCCTTCATAACTCCAAGCATTTTCAGGTTTTAAGTTTGGATTTCCTAAGTTAAAATTATAGCCATCTTTTAGCGTGAATATCTCATTAATATACCAAACAACAAATGCCTCACTAGTGCTATTTATAGAATAATTTTCAAAACCATAACTTAGATTCATATATGGTCTTGTTTTATTACCTGTCCCATTAATTCAAAATTATTCCCATAACTTGCCCCAAAAGAACCAGATAAACCTTTTGTACATGCTCCTTGTTTTGTTTGAATATATACAAAACTACCCATAGCGTCACTTCCCCATAGGAATGAACTAGCTCCTTCAAGTATTTCTATTCTTTCAATCATTGATACAGGAATACTTCTTAATATTTCAAAACCATGATGACTTGGTGTTTCGACCCTTTATCCATCAATAACAACTACTACATTTTGAGTATCAAAACCACGTAAAGAAACTTGCTTTCCAAAACGCCCTGAAGATATAGCTGACCCATTTGCAGTTGTTAAAACACATATTTTATATGTTAGGTCAACCTAACACTTTTTAATAAAAATGTCAAGCTATTCTAACATTTTTATTAGTCTATTCAAATACTTTCTCCAAAGAATGAGAAAAATGTTCTTCTAAGCAAGCAGCAAGTTTAAGTCTGATACTTTTTCACATTTTCTAACTATAATTATATTACCTTTTATTAATAAGCTCACATATACACTAAACTCTTGATTGTCTTTGACCAATTGTGCTGTATCATTTTGCAACATCAGAGAATCTTTGAGATTATTTACCGATATCTTTTTAGCATAATCTTCTAATACTTCAGAAACATCAAGAAGAAAAGCTATATTACTTGCAGAATTATAATCATTATTTACCATAGACAAAACATCATTTTCGTCTATGGTATTATATAAAACTAAAATACTACAGGTTAAAACTATTAATCATTATGGCAAATAAAATAAAAAATAGAAATAAATATTTACTAATTATTGTTACAAGATTTTACACTTATCGAACCTATTAAATAAAAGCATTAAAAACTTTAGACTTAAAACATAAAAAAATAGAGACACTTAAAATAAATTAAATGTCTCTAGAAAAATTATTATTATATTAACTTTTAATCCATAAATACAGGCAAGTCATTATCTAGTTCAATAGGAACATCACTTCCAGCAGTTCCGGGCTCATAGCTTCCTCTTTGGAATCTCTTAGCTATTGTATTTAGATAAAAATTATCAGCAAAAGTAATCGTATAATTAAACTTACCATTAAAGCTATCCCCATAAAATACTGAAACAAATGTACCCGTATTAGGAGATTCAAAACCACCATAATACAATGTTGTGTATTCATCTAAAGTTTTTGTATTTTGTCTATGAAAACCACCAAGTTTATTATGCATTAAACCTAATGTTCTTTTAAACAATTCTTTATGCATAACATATCCAGGATTAGCATACTCATAATCATTTAGAGCTTTAGTTCTTTTTATAACAGTAGCATTTTCATATCTCGCACTCACAGTAAAAAGCTTATCATTATAAAAATAAAGTCTATAAACCCAAAGAGTACTATCCCCTACAGCTGAATTAGCATTCGCTCCCAAGTCAGAACCTTTAACTGTAATACGTTTTACTTCGCCATCTTTAGGTCTTGAAAAATGCAAAATAGAAGTGTCTCTTGTAAAAACCTCCTCTATCTTTCTTGTAGTAAAAGTAATATTTATCCATTCTGACAAAGCATAATTATACCAAGTAAAATCAGGATCAGCATAAGGACTTACATATAATGTACCTTCTTCAGGCACAATAGCAGCAGTTATTATCTGTGCCTCAACAAGCTTTTCATTTACTTCGTCAATAGTTGAACCGTACACTATATCCCAGTACTTAATAGGTACTGCTTCGTAAGAATAAACAGGCAATGCCATTACAACGTACAAAAAGGCAATAAAAGTTATATGTTTCATCTTAAATATCTCCAAATTTAATTAGTTCTATAAGCATTAACGGAAAACACTATGTTAAACATGAGCTTGTTTATCTAAAAAATTTGCTATCTAAGTATTCTTTTGACATTCTTAGTATAAATGGTCTACCATGAGGGCAACTTGTGAGTATATTTTCATTTTCAAGCATATCTATTAATTTTTGCATATCACTTAAAGAAAGAGTGTCCCCTGCTTTAGGTGAATATTTACAGGCTATCATATTGCATGTATTTTTAATGAGCTTATCAATAGTATCTGTTTTATCTTTCGCTATAAAGTTATCAAGCACATTCTTTATGATAATTTCTATATTACTATTTTTAGGAAAGTAAATTGGAATATCTTCTAAAATAACTGTGTTCTTCGACCTAGTTTCAAACTTTATTCCAATACCTTCTAACACTTCTCTGCCATCTTCTAGAATATCAATTTCGTAGTCTTTATATTCTATTTCAAGTGGAATAAGTAGCTTTTCATACTCAATACGCTCATTAACCATAACCTTATACATTCTTTCATAATTAAGTCTCTCATATGCTGCATGTTGGTCAATTATATACATATGCCCCATTTTAGAGGCTATTATATAGGACGAAAATACTTGACACAAAGCTACTGTATAATTAGAAAATGTTGTGTCCTCATAATGAGTTGTAGTTCCTTTATATAAAGAAGAGTAATCATTCTCATGTTTTTGATTAGTGCTATTATAGTCAGAGTTTGAATATGTATTAGTAGTAGTGTAGTCCCTTGCTAAACCTAAACTGTCAAAAGTAGGCTCTTCATTATTTTGATAGTCTCTATTCTCATCAGAATATTTAACACCACTCGATATATCAACACTTACAAACTTATTTGTAGCATTAAAATGTGCAAGAATTTCATTATAAAGAACACCTGCTATTTCTCTTTCATTTTTTATTCTCACCTCTTTTTTACTTGGATGCACATTAACATCAACTTTTTCATGATCAAGAGTTATATATAAAAAATAGAGTGGGAATTTATCTTTTGGAATAATGCCATTATAAGCATTTTTAATTGAGTAGCCTATGCTTTTATTTTCAATTACTCGTCCATTAAGAAATATAAAGTTGTGCTTACGGTTTGAATGCATAACACGCTGATTTGAACATATCATATAAAACGAAAAAGAGTCTCGTTTTGCTTCAATCTCAATAAAACTCTCGTCATTATAAGCCGTGCCTAAATAGTCGAACACACGCTCACTAATAGTATCTTTTTTCTTATAACTTAATGTAGCCCTGTCCCCATTTTTAAGAATCATTGACTTATCATAATTAACTAAAGCCACCTTCTCAAAAACCTCTTTAAGCATAATAAACTCTCTTGAAGTTGCTTTAAGAAACTTAAACCTAACGGGTATGTTATAGAATAAATTTTGAACAGTAATGCGAGTACCTTTAGGATATGGATGCGGAGTATGTGTTATAAGCTCTCCACCATGTGTAACAATTTTACCACCACTTGTATCAAGTCCCCTACTCGACACAATTTCGATGTGAGCGACATCAGAAATAGACGCCAAAGCCTCTCCACGAAAACCAAGAGTATATATAGCGTTTAGGTCATCAATTGAATTAATTTTGCTTGTTGCATGATGAGTGAGTGCTAATGGAAGCGAATCAAAATCAATTCCTTCTCCATCGTCCTCCACAATTAAGCTCTTAATACCACCATCAACAGCCGTAACGCTTATGTTTATGGCATTTGAGTCAATAGAGTTCTCAAGCAATTCTTTAAGCATTGAAGCAGGTCGCTCTATAACCTCGCCTGCAGCAATTCTGTTCGCTACATTTTGAGGCAATACTCTTATCACTTTATTATCGCTTTCTTTATCTTGAGTATTATTATAAGACATATATACATGCTATCATAAAAGATTATCTTAATCAAGACAAACACTCCTTGAAGACTAATATATGCATTATATAGCATAAATTACTGTCAATACAACATTCTATTAAAGGGTATTTATTAAATATTAAAAAAATAACTGACGAAGACTTTATTTATAACAATTTTATATGATGTATTTTTAGTGACTTAAACCTCACACTCACCATCTATATTTGTTTTATATTTAATTATATAGTAAAATCAAGCTCTATTTAGTAAAAAAATTAGGGTATAAAAAATGAAAACGATTTTATTAATGTTGCTCATATTATTTGTTTCTTGCAGTGAAAACGAAAATAAAGTTATAGAAGAAGACAAAGTAGTTTTAGGAGTAAAAGAAGAAGTAATAGAAATTATAGACACAACTCCTTATGACAATATGTCGCTTGATGAAAAAAACGAAACCCTAACAGAAGCCTCTGAAAGTGGCGACTTAGAAGCCGTGAAAGCTTTAATTAAAAGTGGGGCTTCAGTGAATTTCAAGCGTGAAAGTTCAGGATTCACAGCTTTAATGCTCGCTTCAAGCGAAGGGCAAATAGATGTCGTTAAATATTTAATTAATGCTGGTGCTGACCCAAACATCAGTGATAATTATGACGGATATACTGCATTAATCAAGGCTTCATATTCCGCTTCTTATAATGATGACGAGGCAAAAGCTATTAAATATTTAGAAATAGTAAAATACTTAATAAAAAGTGGAGCGAACATTAACTTCAAAACAGAATATGGCCACACAGCATTAACGGCTTCTATGCAACATGGAGGCGAGACCCCTGAGGTAGTGAAATATTTAATTGATGCGGACGCTGACCTCAATGCCATCAAAGGGTTTAACTATAGCTATAGTGGAAACACAGTTTGGCAAGAGCTTATGGAATATAACTCAACAGAAATAATTAACTACTTAATAGAAAACAAAGCGGATATTAGTGATGTAGATATTGTAGACAGAGCATCTGCAGGCTGGCTTCAGAAAGTAAAAGAATCACTAGACTTAGGCGTAGATATTAATTTTCAGAATGCTATGGAATATACCCCTTTGATTAGTGCCTCTCAAGATGGACATTTAGAAATAGTTAAGTACCTAGTAGAAAATGGCGCTGACCTTAACATTAAAAATCATTGGGGACATACTGCTTTAATGGTCGCTTCAGAGAATAATCATACTGAAATTGTAGAGTATTTAATGAAGAATGGAGCTACTGAGTAAAAAATATTTTCTAAAGGAGTAACTCTCAATGAAATTTAGCCAAAAGTCTTGTCCAGTAGAAGTAACATTATCACTTATATCTGACAAATGGAAAGTCTACAAGGCATAGCTCTTTTACAATTTGCAATGGCAGGGCATTTAGGGGCATTTGGTGGAGGATTCATTACTTTATGCGTACTTCTATTTGCCTATAGTCCTGTGCTTGGAAACTTCTTTTATATAAAAGCGGTAGCTGGATCAATCAATAGCCCAGTAAAACTTGAGTATATAGTTATTGCTATGAATTTATTTATGGTAATAGCAGATGCTCTTATAAATATGCCACTTGCTTGGAATCTTGGAGATTTTTTCATGGGCTTTATGGCACTTATGAATATTGTTGTTATATTTATAATGATTAAACCTGCAATGATAGTTCTAAACGATTATGAAAAGCAATTAAAAGAAGAAATAAAAACACCTGTGTATACAGTATACCGAACTCCTGAACTAAAGCACGAAGCTATGCAGTGTTGGGATAAAGAGGTTAGCACAAAAAATTAATCACAATATAAAATAGGCAAATACAGTATTTATGTATTTGTCTATTTTTGCACACTATGATATATTTTATATATGAAAATAATTATAATAATTTTTTTAACAATATTTTATGGACTAACACTATATGGAGTGTCCCCATACACTACAAAATTTCAAGATCTCCTCTCTACATATAAAAATATACATCCTTATATAGGCTTTGAAAATAAAAGATACACAAGAAGATTAATCCCATACGACTACATACATAATAGTTATAAAAAAGTTAGAACAATAGAAAGCCTTGGCCCTACCACACTTTTAGGTGAGCTTTCAAAAATAGATGTTCACCTAACAATGGATATTGGGGCTGATTTTAGCAGGTCAATATTTTATATGCCTAGTATGTATCTTATGGTAAGTCGCAATTTTTATCCTCATTGGTCAACTTCTATAAAACCATTTATAACAGTTTCAAGCAAATTTGACCTTGGTGTAAATACTGAACCTACTGCTGACTTATCACTTTATGATGCTGGCATCGAAACTATTTTTTTTACTAGAATACTTATATCTATGCGAACAAGAAGTGTAAATGATGTGAATGGTTTTACTTTTATGTTAATGCCTTCGGTTATTGATTCAGATTCTTATAATGCAAATACGCCTCATTGGTATTTACCTCGAATAGAAAATCAGCCTGGATTTAGAGCTGGATTAATCGGAAATTATTATGAAGTATCATACTCTCAAGGTTTTTGGGAAGACTCAATCCCACTCGCAGCATTGGTAAAATTTAATTTTGAATATTTTGAAGTGTCTGCTTTATATCAGAATAATAGCAAAAGCTCTCTTTCACCAGATGACTTCGACTTCTCACAGCATTTATTTCAAGTATCAAGTGCAGGTAAAATTCCACTCTTAGATGAAAAGCTATGGATTAATTTGCTTTTAGAATACACGTTAAAAGTCGATGTTGCCCATTATATAAGAAATGAAATTGGCATTGAGTATAGCGTATTTAATATAGCCATAAGACCTATGTTTTATTTACCCTATAGTAGTGATAATAATGTTAATAAAGACAACAGTTTATTCCTACTTGAATATACTGCATATATAAAATATAATCAGTTTACTTTTGGATTTCAAGGCTCGAC
Source organism: uncultured Spirochaetia bacterium (assembly GCA_947040945.1). Lineage (GTDB taxonomy): Bacteria > Spirochaetota > Brachyspiria > Brachyspirales > Brachyspiraceae > CAMQVF01. Next base: position 721 of record CAMRCO010000011.1, on the reverse strand, counting down.
CGATGAAAGATATTATTTAATGGGAAAAATAGTTTTTTAAGAAATTAAGGAGAATTAGTATCAGAAACAATATTACACTTACAGACGAAATTATAAAACAATATATATTAACAGCATCTGATGAGGACACAAAAGAATGCCTTAAACAAAGGTTAGAATCATTTGCAAATTATGAAATAGAAATAGGTTCTGGCAATGGAAAATTTTTAGTTGAACATGCATTAGAAAATCCTCAAACACATTTTATAGGTATAGAGTATTCACTCAAAGCTGCCAAAAAAACATTATCAAAAGCATACAAAAGAAACCTAAAAAATATTACAATATTATTTGGTGAAGCAAATACCATTATTGAAAACTTACTTAAAGAAAATTATTATTTCGACAAAGCATACCTAAACTTCCCAGACCCTTGGCCTAAAAAACGACATACACATAGACGCATATTCACACATAATTTTTTAAGCCTAGTACATTCAATATTAAAAAGTGATGCATTATTTCATGCTGTTACAGATGATAAATGTTATGCATTAGAAACTATAAACCCAGTATTCGAAAGTACTACCCTATTTGAAAATACATTAGATGAAAAGTATAAGCCATATTTAGAAGGCTATAAAGTTACTCTGTATGAAGAGAAAATGAGAGCCAAAGGACTTTCAATACATTTCTTTGTATACAAAAAAGTTTAATCTAATTTTTTGTAAAAAAGTTTAAT
>CAMRCO010000010.1 GCA_947040945.1 uncultured Spirochaetia bacterium | reverse complement strand
TCTACAGTAACACTAAAAGAATATAGAAGTTCTAGTGATGCTAATGATAAAAAAAACTCTACAGGTGAGTTTACGGGTTTATTCTCTGATGACAATACATTTAAAGGAACATGGAAAAACAATAAAAATAGTTTTGAGTTTGAATTAAAAGCAAGAGATAATGTTGTAGAAATAAAAAACTACGTATTCAGTGAAAGTGATGCTAAATTTGAAAACACAAGTTTTGATTATAATTCTCGAATACTTCAAATAGTTAGCTCTAAAAAATCAGCTAGTATAGAAAAAATAAATAAAGAATTACGTAAATGGCGTGAGTTTGAGCCACTCTATTCTGAATGGAAAGAATGGATAAAAGAAGATCCTAATAGTGTATATAATTGGTGGTTATTTGAGAGTAGCAATTATCTTAACTATATAGATAATAATATATTATCAGTTGACTCAGTTGAATGGAGTTCTACAGGTGGGGCTCGTTCGAATTATAGATTGGGCTCTGCTACCTACAGCCTCTCTAGTGGAAAAAAATTGACAGTGAATGATTTAATTATTAATGTGGATGACTATAAACTGATTGCATTAATGAGAAAAAAATTAAAAGAATATGCTGAAAGTGATGATGTTACCATTAATGAGTTTTATACTGACTTTGAAAATATTAGACTTGGTGACAGCTATATTGTAAGTGAAACTGGTATAACTTTTTTATATGACCAGTATGAAATAAGCCATTATATTCCTGAAGCTATAGGAATAGATTTTACGTATGATGAACTTAAACCGTTTGTAAAAAAATCGTCCCCTCTTTGGTATTTATTTGAATAGTGGAATATATAAATAAAAAATAATTTATATATTATTAAATTATTACGATATACTATACTAAGGTTATTTTTATGAAAGCTATTATACTTAATATTATATTGTTAACTTTTACTCTAACATCTTTTTCTTATGCACAAGTTTATGAACTTAAGGCTAATGAAAAAATTGCTAAGTCATACATTTTATCAGAAAACAATTACGCTTTCATACTTGAAGTTAAAAATCAAGAAAATTTCAATATACAATATGATATCGTTCACAATCAGCATAGACTCAGAGAATATAAAGACTTAGGCACTCTTAAAATACTCGACAATGGTGTGTTAGTCGCATCAATGCTTAAAACGTCAGTTGCTAAAGATATGTGGTTTTTTATCTATAACGACACCGAGTTTGAGTTTGACACAATTGATGGTATCACATTTTCAGACAATAATAGTAGAGTAATGATGTTCGCAAAAAAACTTGATGTTGGCTTTGTCATCGTAGATGGCGAGTATCAAGACTATAATTATGACACTCTATTCGACTACAGCATAACTTCTAAAAGATATGCCTATTCATATATGAGAGACGATTTATACTATATAAATATAGATGGTGTAGAAATAAAAATTATGGGTGAAGCTCAAAAAATTACATTTTCAGATGATTCAACAAGGCTCGCTTATGTTCTCATTAGTGAGGGTACGGAAACAATTATCGTCAATGATGAAATAAACGAAGTGTATAGTATGGTTGATGAAATTACTTTCGCAAATAATAATTTAATAGCATACACAGCTAAAATGTTACCCCCATCACCTGAAACAAATGACAATACAAATGAAACAACGACAACAACTGTTATTCAGATTTTGAGTGAAGAGAAAAACCTAAGTAATAGACCACTAATAGAAAACAATAATGAGTTACCAGAAAATTATGAAGGAATAGTGGTTATAGGCCCATCTGACACAATAGCTCTAATCAATACAAACGAAACAGAACCACTTTATTTATATGATATATTAACAGAAGAAATATCAAGTCAGGAACAAAGTAATACTAACTCCACAAATTCTGATTCTACAAATATAAATACAAATGATTCCACGATGACAAGTGTATTTCTTGAAAAAACAAAATTTTCTGAATATGAAAATATAAGTGATTTATCATTCTCTCCAAACTCAAAAACACTTACATTTATATTCAAAGAAAATGATGAATATTATTTATCACAATCGGGCAACACGAATGCAGGATACAGTGAAATTATAACCTATAAATATTCTCCTAACAGCGAGAACATTGTTTTAGGTGTTAATTATGAAGACAAAAATAATATAATACTTAATAGATCTACAATATACAGCGTAGAAATGCTTTATGATATTTATTATTCTGACAATATTTTAGCCTTAAGTGTAGAAAAAAATGGTAAAAAGTTTATCTACTCAACTGATTTTGAAAGTCCAGCATACACAGAAATAATTTCTTTTAAGTTTTCAGATGACGGTGATGCATTTTCCGTAACTGCTAAAAGATTTAATAAATACTATCAATTTAATTTTGACAAAAAAAATCCTAAAAGAGAAGAAAGTTCAAGCTACGACTATATATCATCTGTATTTTTATCAAATGAAACAGCTAATTTTCTTACATTGGCATTAAAAGAAAATAAAATCTATTTACTTAAAAATGGATTAAAAGAATAAATATAACTTTTTAGGAGTATTTTTATGTTGCTAATAAAAAATGGTAGAATAATAACTTTAGATAAAGAAAATCCATTTATAGAAAACGGTTTTGTAGTTATAGAAAACTCAAAAATAAAAAAAGTCGCTGAAGGCACACCTAATCTTGACGAGTACGCTAAGCATGAAGTGATTGATGCTTTGGGTATGATTATAATGCCCGGATTAATAAACACTCATCATCATGCCTACAGTGCTTTTGCTCGTGGATGTTCATTCCCTGAAGCCTACAATAAAAACTTCACTGATGTACTTCAAAATATTTGGTGGAAAATGGATCGTAAACTAGAACTTATCGACACTAAATATAGTGCTTATGTTACTTTTATTGAAAGTCTACTTAATGGCGTTACAACTGTCATTGATCATCATGCTAGTTATGGAAGTGTTAGAGGAAGTTTAACGGCTATGGAAGAGGCACGAAATCATTTGGGAATAAGAGCATCTTTATGCTTTGAAGCATCTGACAGAGATGGTAAAGATAAATTTCAAGATTCAATTGATGAGAATATAGAGTTTATAAAATATGCAAAAGAAAAAAAATCTGGTTTTGTTTCAGCATTATTCGGGCTACATGCATCATCTACATTATCAAATGAAAGCCTTAAAAAATGTAAAGAAGCTGAAAGCAAAGTTGACAGTGGTTTTCATGTTCACACAGCAGAGGATATTTCTGATGTTCATGATTCATTAAAAAAATCAGGTTGCCGTGTCATTGAAAGATTATTTAATTATAATATACTCGGCGAGAAAACTATAGCAGTACACGGAATACACACAAACAAAAGAGAGCATGAATTATTAAAAGAAACTAATACTGTTATGAGTCATGCACCTGAATCTAATATGGGGAATGCTGTTGGATGTGCTCCTCTTATGAGTTTTTTTGAAGAAGGAATTTTAGTTGGACTTGGAACTGACGGCTATACCTCTGATATACTAGAATCTCTTAAAGTTACTATGTGCCTACAAAGACATAATATGGTGAACACTAATATTGGTTGGCCTCAAATTCCTAATATGCTTTTAGAAAATAATAGAGAAATAGTTAGACGACAATTTGGTATAAAAACTGGTATGATTAAAAATGATTATGAGGCTGATATTATAATTGTTGACTATATGCCCTACACCACTCTAAACAAAAATAATATTGGAGGGCACACACTATTTGGACTTTCTGGAAGAATGACTAATACTGTTATTGTTGGTGGTAAAGTAATAATTAAAAACAGAGAGTTTACAGAAGTAGACATTGAAGAAATATATAAAAAATCTATAGAAGTGTCTAAAAAACTTTGGGCTAAATTACAATAATGCTATAAGACTTTTATGTATATATTTATTTGTAGATATAAATTGTTTTTTTGAAAATATGTCATATGGTTCTAAATTAATATCTGTGACTAAACCGCCTGCTTGTTTAATAATAATCATCCCAGCACAAATGTCCCAAGCAGAAAGGTTATACTCAAAAAAACCCTCAACTATACCTTCAGCCACGAAGCATAAATTGAGTGCAGCAGAACCAGTACCCCTAACGCCTCTTACTTCTCTTGATACGTTTTCAAATTCATTCATCCTACACTTAAGAAACTCATCATCAGTTGTAATATTATAATGAAACTCTGTATTAATCATAGAGTCTACTAATTTTTTTGTTTTAGATACCTTTATAACTTTATCGTTTTTATAAGACTTCGACTTTATATGTGCTTTATAAAGCGAGTCAGTTAATGGTGCATAAACAACACCTAATATAGGAACATTTTTATAGGCAAGCCCAATAGAAACACAATAAAATGGGTAATTATGAGCGAAATTGCTAGTGCCGTCAATTGGGTCTACTATCCAAGAAAATGCTTTATGAGTATTATTCTCTTCTGACTCTTCCCCAACAAAAGTAAAATCCTTAAATTTTTTAGATAAATGTTTTCTTATCAAGTCTTCACATTTAATATCTACTTCTGTAACTATATCGTTTTTACCTTTTTTTTTAATTTTTTTAGGGCTTCCAAAAAACTTAAGAGAATACTTACCTGTTTTCTCTGCTATAAAACTAGCCTCTTCTAAACACTTATTAAGTAATCTTTTAGATATTTTATTAATTTCTTTTTCTATAATTTTATTCATAAGTAATTATTCCAAATATTGTAATTATTTTTCAGGTGCAAAAAGTAAAGAAGATGGATTATCTTTAATCTCTTCACTAAAAGCTTTTAAGTTAGCTATAGTTTCCTGTATATCCTTATAAAGTTTATCATCACTAGATAATTTACCTGTTATATCACTTACATTTGAAAATGTACTATTTATATTACCTATACTAGAAGTTATATTTTTATCATTTGCCACTAACATAGTACTTAAAGAGTCTAACACTTCATACACATCAAATATAATTTCGTTTAGACTATCAACATCAACCCCAGACAAAGTGCTTTCTAAACTAATAGGGTCAACTCCACGCACTATAGAATCTGGCGTTATTCCTTTCATACCATAAGTGTCAACTACAGGTGGTGTAGACATAATATATTTCTCGCCTAAACCAAAACCTACAGCCTGAATTGTAAATAATGTTCCTTCTGGAAGAATAATATTTTTATCAGTTATAATAGTAGTAACTCTTAGAGTTCCATCCTTATTAACTTGAATATCATCAATATAACCTATAACTATACCGCCACCTCTATAAGCTACTTTTCCATTAACACGTAAGTCGCCTGTAAAAATATAATCGATATATATTTTATATCCACTACTACTAAGCTTAATCTTACCAAAACCAATAATACCTATTACAAAAAGAGTTATTGTAAGTATAAAAAACAACCCCAATTTAATTTTTTTATCCATAATAAAATACCCCCTTTAACCAATATTATCGACAGACAAATTTTCATTAATACTGCTACGAAAAAACTTTTGAAGCACATCATTGTCTATTTTCGATAGGTCTTCAGGTTTTCCTCCTTCTATAATTTTACCTTTATCTACCATAACTACTCTATCTGACATTCTAAAAACACTAACCATGTCATGCGTTACAACAATACTCGTAACATTAAAAATATTTTTCATTTTAACTATTAAGTCATCAATAACACGTGACATTATAGGGTCAAGTCCTGTTGTCGGCTCATCATACAAAAGTATTTCAGGATTCATAGCAACAGCACGAGCAAGCCCCACTCTTTTACGCATACCTCCAGATAACTCAGAAGGCATTTTATGTTCAGTGTCAGGCATTCCAACTATATCAAGTACTTCAGCAACCTTTTGTTTTAATCTAGTTTCACTTAAATCTTTTTCAATACGCCTTAAACCAAAACTAACATTCTCATATACATTTAAGGAATCGAACAAAGCCGCCCCTTGAAATACCATAGCAAATTTTCGCCTAACACTCTCAAGATTTTTTCTATCAAGATCTTTTATATTTTTGTCATCTATAAAAATCTCTCCTAAATCAGGCTGAAGCAATCCTATTAAATGTTTTATAAGCACACTTTTCCCACAACCTGAGTTTCCAATTATAGCAAGAGTCTCGCCTTTATTAATACTTAAATTAATACCACGTAAAACTTCTTGATTACCAAATTTTTTGTGTACATTATGTATTTCTATTAAAGCCACTTTTAATACCTTAAACGCTTAATCATTAAAAAAGTCAATTCAGAGTCAGCACATACATTAAAGCTACCAAGTGAAGACGGGATAAGCAATGTTTTGCCCGCATAAATATCAATTTTATTTGTAGCTGAAATATTTCCCATTCCATCTAAAATAAATATTATCTCAAAACACTCAGCATTTGTGCTAGAACTATATTCACTTCCTTCATCTAGTATAATCTCGTCTACGCAAAAAAACTCATTATCTATGATATGAGATATTTTATAATTATCATAGCTTTTATATGTTTTATTTATTTTAGTATCATTCACACAAAACGGTTCTATTACATTAAAAGCATCTTCTAAATGTAATTCTCTTTTTTCACCATTGTCTCCAACTCTATTCCAATCATATATTCTGTATGTAATGTTACTTGGAGTCTGTATCTCTGCTATTAAAGCTCCACCCATTATAGCATGAATACAACCAGAAGGGATATAGAACACATCTCCTTTCTTTATGTCTTCATAGTGAAACATATCTTCTATATTCTCATCATTTTCTAAAGCACTTTTAAGCATATCGACACTAACACCACTTTTAAGTCCAATAAGAAGTTTAGCATCAAGTTCCGCATCCATAATATACCACATTTCATTTTTGCCATGCTCATTATGAGTTTTCATAGCATATTCTTCATTAGGATGCACTTGTATTGAAAGTTTCTTATTAGCATCAATCATTTTTATAAAGATAGGAAAATAATCTTTTGATTTTAATCCAAAAATATTTTCAGAAGCAAGCTCATTAATAGCTTTGCCTTTAAACACTCCATTTTTAACAATGCTTTCACTACCTTTAATCGGGCTAATATTCCAGCTTTCAGCTATATTTTTAGATTTATCAAAATCTTTTTTATATGTGGAAGCGAGTTTATTTCCTCCCCATATAATTTCTTTTCCGATATCTTCAAATTCTATTATATACATAAAATGATTATACAGAGAAACATTAATTATTACAACAATAAAAATGATTACATAATTAATTAAAAAAAATCTTTGACAAGAAAGTGTTTTGCTATTATACTTTGAGCTAATACAATTTTCGTAATAAATTATTTTTTTAAGGAGAATAAATGTCTACGTCTACATTAAAGTTAAGTGTATCTGGAATAAGAGGAATTATAGGAGACAATCTTAATATACCAGAAATAGTTTACTACACATCAGCATTCACAAGCTTACTCACATCATCAAAACCGAAAGTACTTCTAGCAAGAGATACAAGGCTTACAGGTGAGATGATATCTAATGTAGTCTCATCAACACTAATAGCATCAGGGGTTGATGTTATAGATGCAGGCATTATACCAACACCAACAGCCCTATATATGGCTAATAAATTAAACCTTCATGGTGCTATAATTGTTTCAGCAAGTCATAACCCAATTGAGTGGAATGCATTAAAACTTGTTGGTAAAAATGGTAGATTTCTTGATCAAGAAAGTATTAATCAGTTAATTAAAAACTATAATAATAAAGTAACATCGTTTAAGAGTGCATTAAAAATAGGTAAATATGAAAAAATAGATAATGCCATAGATGAGCATGTTAAAAGAGTTGTAAGGTTTATAGATGCTGACAAAATAAAAAAAGCTAATTTTAAGGTTGCATGTGATTATGTTAATGGGACAGGACTTTTCGCAACTCCTCCTCTACTTAAAGCATTAGGGGTTAAAGAAGTTTCTATTAATGATGAGAATACAGGTAAATTTGCACACACAGCAGAACCTTCACCAAGTAGCATGACTAGTCTGTCAAATCTTGTAAAAAAAGAAAAAGCAGATATTGGATTCACTCAAGATCCTGATGCTGACAGGCTTGCTATAGTTTTAGATGACGGGACTGCTTTAAGTGAGGAATACACACTTGCTTTATGTGCTAAATATTTGTGGATGGTTGGCAAAGGAAATGCTGCCGTAAACCTATCAACATCATCAATGATAGATGACATTGCAAAAGAAACTTCTAGTAAAGTATTTAGAACAGCGATTGGTGAGATTAATGTATCTGATTACCTAAGAAAGAATAAACTATATTTTGGTGGAGAAGGTAATGGAGGAGTAATTGTTCCTGAAGTAACTCCCGGGCGAGACTCTTTACTTGGTATTGCTCTCATATTAGAACTTATGGCTACAAGTAAAAAAACTATAAAAGAGCTTGTAGCTGAATTGCCACTTTATAAAATAGTGAAAGATAAAATTGAGGTAGGATCATTTAATCAAAAAACAGTTCTTAAAAAGATGAAAGCTTTATTTAAGGATGCTACAATAGTAGACATTGATGGAATAAAAGTAGAATTTGAAAACTCTTGGGTACATGTACGTGCATCAAACACTGAAAATGCAGTACGTATTATAGCTGAGGCAAAAACTGTAAAAGAAGCTAAAGAGTATATACAAAAAGTAAAAGATATATTAGAAATGACACAATAATGGACAGAAAGATAAAAGACCATATTGGGGTGGTAGTTAATAATACTAAAAAAGGAACAGGTAGTATAGTATCTGAAATCAGAGAAATATCTGAGTATTATAATAAAAAAATCGTAATAATAGACTATGATATTAGAGAAAAATCTTACAGAGAAAAAGCAAGCATAAGTCTAAAATCGGCTTTCTTAATAATATCAATTGGCGGTGATGGGACTCTTTTATCAGCATTAAAAATAGCTATAAAGTATGATATACCAGTGTTGCCTATATATTATGGTACTTTAGGGTTTATAGCAGAAATTGTACCTAAAGATGCTGTTTTAATATTAAAAGATTTTTTAAGTGGTAAAAATGAACTACATACAATAGAAAAACGTCTTGTTTTATCTATTAAAGTAGAATATCATCAATCTACATCTGAACATTATAATGCTATTAATGACATTGTTGTTAGCAAACCCGAAGGACGCCCTATACATTTAGATGCTACTATATTAGGAAGACCAATATCAAGACTTGTAGGTGATGGAGTTGTTATAGCAACCCCTACAGGTTCTACAGCATACGCTTTAAGTGCAGGAGGTCCTATAGTGTCTCCTTCGCTTCGTGCTTTATCATTTGTTCCAATTGCTCCACATTCCTTAACATTTAGACCAATTATTATACCTGATAAAGACAATATTGAAATTAAACTTAATAAAAAATCTTCACTTGCGAACATAACAATAGACGGAGACCATATTGCTAAAATAAATAATTTGGATAAAATATATATTACAGCAGCAAAAAAGAGTTGTCTTATTTTTCAAAACAATGATAGAAAGTTTTATGACACACTTCTTGACAAATTAAACTGGGGTATTTAGTAATGCTTAAATCTTTAGAGATTAGAAATTTTATTTTAATAGATAAATTAAAAATTGTACTTGATAATGGCTTTAATGTTCTTACAGGAGAAACTGGAGCTGGAAAAAGTATTATAATAAGTGCACTTGAGCTTATAACAGGCGAGAAAGGATCTGTTAGAGTTGTTGGTGTTAATGCTGAAAAACTTCTTGTTATAGGAACATTTGAACTTACAAGTGGTAATTCTGTTATTAAAGAAAAATTACTCGAATGGGGAATCAATATAAGTGGTAATGAGCTTATTATAAAAAGAGAAATTAGCAAAGACGGAAAAAGTAAATCATTTATAAACTCAACAGGCGTGCGTGTAGCTGAACTTAAAGAGCTTGGCGACTTGCTCGTCGATATACATGGACAACATGAACATCAATCACTATTTAATCAACAAAATCATATACTTTTTTATGACAGTTATTTACAAGTAGATAAACTGCTTTCAAAGTATCAAGCCTCATACAAAAAACTTATGAACCTTGAAAATAAGTATAATGAAATAATGAATAATAAAAACACTATACTTAAAGAAAAGTCATTTCTGACATTTGCTTTAGAAGAAATTGAAAATGCTAAATTAAAAATAAATGAAGATGAAGACTTAAAAAATGATATTAGTGTTATGAGTAATGCTGAAAATATTGACAATATACTTTCTACTGTTATTAAAGATATTTTTGGTAGCGAGAATGGGGCATACACAAAACTTATGAGAGATTTAAGTTTATTACAAAGCCTTAGTGTATATGAAAATAAAATTGAAGACATTATATCTCAAGTTGAAGGAGTTACCTTAAACCTTGAAGACATTAAAAACGTTTTAAACGAAATTAGACAAAAAACAAAATATAATCCACAAACGCTTGAAGAGTCAAATGAGCGATTATTTTTTATAAATACTTTGAAGAAAAAATATGGATCAAACATTAAAGAAATACTTGAATATGCGAACAATGCTCGAGAAAAACTTAGCACACTTGATTTTTCTGAAACTGATATAAAAAATCTAAAAATAGAAATTGAGGAAAACCGTAAGGAAGCGAGTAGTTTAGCAAAAGAGTTGTCATCAATTAGAAAAGAAAAAAGAACTGAATTCTTACAGAAAATTGAAAGCGAGATGAGTGACCTTGGAATGTCTTCGACAAGATTCGACATAGAAATAAGCAATGAAGAAAGTGATGACGGTGTCCTTGAAATTGATGGAGTAAAATATAAATCAACAAACAAAGGTATTGACAATATAGAGTTTATTATCGCTCCAAATAAACAGGCTATATTTTTACCTCTTAGAAAAATTGCATCAGGTGGAGAAGTATCAAGAATAATGCTCTCTCTTAAAACAGTTTTGTCAACTGGCGACTTTACAGAGACTATGGTTTTTGACGAAATTGATGTTGGTGTTGGTGGAGGGATAGCTGAAGTTATAGGTGAGAAAATAGCTGCCCTTTCAAAAAATAAACAAGTTATTGCTGTTACACATTTGGCACAAATAGCGATTTACGCTAAAAGTCATTTTAAGGTTACAAAAGACGAAGGCTCTGATGTTGTTACCTCAAAAATTAATGAAATAAAAAATGAAGAAAGAATATATGAAGTGGCAAGAATGATGGCAGGCAAAGAAATAACAGAGGTAAGCATAGAGCATGCTTCACAAATGCTTAAAAATGTTCATTAAATATTTTATATTAGGAAATAAGTGTTATGCTTAATAAATTATTAGAAAGATACCCCGCCCTTAAAGACACAGCTCCCGAAATAGAGTCTGCCATAAAAGCTATTATAGAAACATATAAAAATAATGGCAAAGTACTTTTAGCAGGTAATGGAGGAAGCGCTTCTGACTGCGAGCACATGGCAGGAGAGCTCATGAAGTCGTTTGTGAGAAAACGCAAAATTGATAAAAAACTTAAAGATAAATTAATAGAAATAGATTCCCTAAATGGCGAATACATAGGAAATACATTAGAAAGCCCATTAAAAGCCGTTGCCCTAACCTCGCACCCTAGTTTAAGCACCGCATACTCAAATGATAGAGATCCATATCTTGTTTTTGCACAGCAACTTTTAGGCTTTGGCGAAAGTGGGGATATTTTTATTGCCTTTAGCACATCAGGAAACTCAAAAAATATTTTATATACAACAACATTAGCAAAAGCTATGGGTATAAAAATTATTTCTATGACAGGCAAAAATGGAGGAGCATTATCACTTGTGAGCGACATCAGAATTAAAGCTCCATCTAATGAAACATACAGAATACAAGAATATCATTTGCCAATATATCATACTATTTGTTTAGAAGTTGAAAAGTATTTTTTTACAGAAATACGAGAATAAAATAGTTGTAAAATAATCATAATAATATATAATTAAAGAGATCGATTTTTAGGTATAACTCTTCCATAATTAGCGAAACACGGCTTAAAGTTGTGTTGTTACAATAATTTGTAATCAAAGCATTATGATAATAATTTTGAGAAAAGGAGTACCAAGTCGGTACTCTATTTTTATAAGGATTTTTTATGGCATTACCAGTTATGAAAGACTTGCTTGAAGCAGGCGTGCATTTCGGACACCCAACAAGAAAATGGGACCCACGTATGAAGCCGTTTATTTTTCAGGAGAGAAATGATATTTATATTATTGACCTCATGAAGACATTAAAGTATGTTGAAAAAGCACATAATGTTGTTAAAGAGGCTGCTAGAAATGGCGGAACTTTCTTATTTGTTGGAACAAAAAAACAAGCATCTCAAAGTATTAGAGATTCAGCTCTAAAATGTGATATGTACTATATTGATCATAGATGGTTAGGAGGAATGCTCACTAATTATCCAACAATTAAAAAAAGTATCGCAAGACTTAAGCGTATTGAAAAAATGGAAATTGATGACACTTTTAGCAAATTACCTAAAAAAGAAGTTATTTTATTATTAAAAGAAAAAGAAAAACTTGAAAAAAACTTCTCAGGTATAAAAGATATGGAAAACCTACCTGACATGATGTTTGTAATAGACCCTGTTCAAGAGGCTATTGCTATAAGTGAAGCTAGAAAATTAGGTATTCCTGTTGTTGCTGTAGTAGATACAAACTGTAATCCTGATGTTATTGACTACCCTATTCCCGGAAATGATGACGCTATACGTGCCATCACTTTGTTTACTAATGTTATATCATCAGCAATCATTGAAGGTTTAAATGAGTCTGGTAAAGAATCATTAGCAAGAGAAGAAGAATTAGTATCTGAAACTAAAGAAGAGGCAGTAGTAGAAACTAAAAAAGATGATGATACTGTTGCTACTACAGAATAAATAAAAATTAGATAATTATAAGGATATAATAAATATGGCAAATATTACTATGGATATGATTAAAGACCTAAGAGAACGTACAGGCGTTGGAATTATGGACTGTAAAAAAGCTCTTAGTGAATCTGATGGAGATATTGATAAAGCTATTCGTTTACTTAAAGAACGTGGAGCTGTTACTGCTGCTAAAAAAAGTGAACGTAATGCTAAAGAAGGTATTATAAAAATATTTTTAAACGATGAAAAAAACCATATAGCCTATGCTGAGCTTCAGTGTGAAACAGATTTTGTTGCTAAAAATGAAACTTTTCAAACTTTGGCTGATAATATAGTTAATATTATAGCTTCTATTGATAATCCAACTGTAGACACTGTGCTTGCTACAAAAACAGAATCAGGCGACACTGTACTTGATATGATTAATGCTTTAATACAGAAAATGGGCGAAAAAACTGTTTTAAGTAAAGTCATGAACATAAAGACAGATGGTTTCTTTGGAATCTACAAGCATTTTACAAACAAACTTCTAACAATAGTTGAATTTGATTGTAAGCCTAAAACTGAAAAATCTTTTGAATTAGCTAATCAAATTGCTATGCATACTGCTAGTGAAAAACCTTTAGCTGTTAATAGAGATAGTTTAGACGAGGCTGCTGTAAAAGAACAAAGAGAAATATTTGAAAAAATCACTACTGATTCTGGTAAAACAGGTGATATGGTAGGGAAAATTGTGGAAGGCAAGATGAACTCTTGGTTCTCTGAATCAGTACTAATTGATCAGAAATTATTCACAGATAATAAAATAACAATTAAAAGTCTAGTTGATGAAATTTCAAAAGATACAGGAAGTACATGTAGTATAAAAAGTATGCATATTATAGAAATAACAGCATAATAGAAATTACATATCTTAAGAGGGTAGTTTTAATACTATCCTCTTTTTTTATTTTATAAGTTCAATAACTTTAGAAGGAAATATTTTTATAGCACTTGAAGACCTTGCTGTTATAATATTATCTGAAACAACAATATCCTCGTCAAGCATTTTCGCACCATTTCTAATCAATTGTCCCTCATCAATTTTTTCACATGTAGCATTCATATTTGTAAGCATACCCGCATTAGAAATAATAACACAACCACTGCCAATAGCAGCTACTATTTTTTTGTTATTTAAGAAAATAGTAGAAAGATTTTTTGCTCTCCAGTCATCCCAAAGCATAATGACGCCTTGACCACCTATGTAAATTATAGCATCAAATAATAAGGCATCTACTTCAGTAAAAAGCATATCAATATTAACAATGCCTCCTGACACACCAATAGCTTCATTGATATAGGATGAGGCTGTTTTTGTTTTATAGCCCTCTTTATCAAAGAATTTTTTACTTTCAAAATACTCAAAATCTTGAAAGTTTCGATTAGCTAACACAAACAATATATTCTTTTCTTTAGTTTCCATAATTACTTAATACCTTAAACTCTGAGTTAAACTTAGTCACACATTTTATCATAACTCTTCTTATTTTTGATAGCAAGTTTATATGCCTTAACATATTCCTTCGCACTGATTAACCACGAATGATCACAAGTCATAGCTGACTTTTGTAAAGATTGAAATACTTTAGGCTTGTCATAATAAACACTTAAAGCCCAGCCTATAGTATTATACAAAGCACTTTCTGTAGGAGTATAAAACTTAAATCCTGTACCCTTATTTGTTGCCTCGTCAAAGTTTAGAACTGTATCCTCAAGTCCACCTGTCGCATGAACAATTGGTAAAGTTCCATAAGCTTTAGAATACATTTGATTAAGCCCACAAGGTTCAAAAAGTGAAGGCATAAGAAATAAATCACTTCCTGCTTCAATTAAGTGAGAAAGCCTATTGCTATATCCAATATATGAACCTACTTGACCCGCAAAAAAATTTGGCATATTTCCAAAAAAACCTTCTAAATATGTGTCGCCTGTACCAAGAACAACAAGCTGCACCCTCATATTAACAACAACTTTATCTATAACAGAAGTTATTAAGCCAAAGCCTTTTTGGTCAACAAACCTGCTAACAATACCTATTATTGGAATACTGTCATCTTCTTCAAGCAAGAACTCTTTTTGAAGCTCTCTTTTACAAGTAGCTTTTCCTTTCATACTTTTTATAGAATAATTTTCAGGTATATACTCATCATGTTCAGGATTCCAAATAACGTCATCAATTCCATTAACTATACCAAAAAAATTAGTTGTTTTATTCGCAAGATAAGGAGAAAGTCCATGTCCACCGTATGGAGTAAGTATTTCTTTAGCATAAGTTGGACTTACTGTTGTAACGACATCAGCAAAAAATATTCCACCTTTAAGAAGATTAACATTTCCATTATCTTCAAATGTGTCAGAGCTATAATTACTAGCACCAAGACCAAGATAATTATAAACCTCAGCATTATAAGTGCCTTGATAATTAGTGTTATGAATTGTGAGTATGCTTGCAGCACGCCCTATCTCGTCATCCCAATGCCATATTTTCATATAAGCAGGAATTGCTGCTGTTTGCCAATCATTAGCATGTATTATATTTGGTTTTAATTTAAGATCTTTACACAATTGAAGTGCTGCTCTACAAAAGAAACCGAATCTATAGGCATTATCTTGATAGTCATTTAAGTTATTGTCATGATAAAGACCCTCACGACTAAAAAATCTATGATGTTCTACAAAATAGAAAGTTACCCCTTCTTCTGTTGTTGTCTTAAATACAGATGCCCACTCCTCTCCAAATCCCATAACAACGCACATACTTGGAAGTACACATTCTAAATTATAATTAGTAAAATCAATATCTCTATACTTAGGAAGTATCACAACAGCATCAACATCTAATCCTTCTAAGTACTTAGGCAATGCCCCAACAACATCGGCAAGACCGCCTGTTTTTATAAAAGGAGTTGATTCAGATGCGACTATAACAGATTTAATTTTAGCCATTTTTTTTACACTCTCTAATTTATTTTAAATAAAACACGATTATAAAGTTTACCTTGTTTAATCAAAAAAGTAAAGAACTTTATGTCTATACTAATGTTATAAACAACACTTATTTTATATTATTATAAATATTTAAAGCTTCATTATCAGTTAGGTGAGCCACATAATCTTTTACAAGCAGAACATCATCTTTATAACTTTCCGCTCTATAAAAAAGCTCATCTTTATATATTAAGTCAATATTTTTAAGATAATGGTCAAATACGCATGATATTATCTCATATACTTTTTTAGTGTCATCTAAAATAGGTTTACACTCATATACATTCTCAAACATAAACTTTTTCAGAGCATTAATTGCCTCTAAAACTTCGCTCTCAATTGAGACTTCATTACTTTCTAGTGAGGCTGACAAAACACCCATAACCATATTATTTATTCGGTCACTATAATTGTCACCAATAACACTTATTACATCTTTAGGCAAGTCATTCTCGGTAAGCACTCCATACTTAACAGCGTCATCAATATCATGATTAATGTAGGCTATGGCATCAGACATTCTAACAACAAGCCCCTCATTAGTTTTTGGCATAAAGCTACTATCTTTTGAAATAAGGCTTCCGCTCTTTCCTTTAGTATGCTTAAGTATTCCGTCTCTTGTTTCAAATGTCAAGTTAAGCCCAACACCTTTTTCTAAGCATTCGACAACTCTAAGTGAATGAGCCGCATGATGAAAGTATGGGTAATATTTTTGTATAGCACGTTCCCCTGCATGACCAAATGCACAATGACCCAAATCATGCCCAAGTGCAATTGACTCTGTTAAGTCCTCATTAAGCCTTAAAGCACGAGCAATTGTTCGAGCAATTTGAGTTACTTCAAGTGTATGTGTAAGCCTTGTTCTAAATGGTGCATCCGAAAACATTATAACCTGTGCCTTATCTTTAAGACGCCTAAAATACTCACTATGTATAATTCTATCTCTGTCTTGCATATACACAGTTCTAATGCTATCCTCTTCACGTGGATTAACTGTGCCCTCACTATCTGATGACTTTGAGGCGAATGATGCTAGGTGAAGTTTTTCTCGGTCTTCTATGTCAAGTCTTAATTTTCTCAAATTGTACCCTATTTCCTATATGCTATAAATTTAGTATCATTAGTTATGTTAATATGAAAGCTCAATTTTGTCAATGAGTTATCCCAATATCCCGCTTTGCGTCCCGTAGGGAACACTCTGTAGATAGAGTCCTACAAATCCAACACTTTTGGCGTATGTTTCAACATGTGTGTTGTTTTTTAGTTCTATATGTAGTATTTATTAGTCTAAAATCAATACCTGCCTACGGCATACTCAAAGTAGTATAGTAGTAATTAATAATTCCTTATAGCTTTCATTAATAGTATATATTTTTTGTTTGTAAATTTTTTAGTTTGTACGCTTGGTTAGTGAAGTCATAAATACTGTTGTGGGTATTTGTGATTAGATTTTCGTTCGTTTAGTAGTTTTTAGTTATTACGTCTGTCTCATGCACTTCCAGTGTCCCGTGCTTCCTGCACACATACGTGTAGGGAAAGTGACAAAGACATGTGATATAAATTTAAATTCTATTTAATCATTTTGATTTGAATGTATTCTAATAAAATGTTCTAATTTACTAGAATAGATGTCATTATTTTTAATATTATCATTCAAATAAGCAATCTTTATTCTCTTTTTATTTTCTAATAATTTGAAATATTCATTTTTTGAAAATTTAAAACGAACAGTAGATAATTTATTATTATCTCTATCAATATTATCTTTAGTTTTTCCTGCCTGCAAAACACTAGATCCATAAACTTCTTCTAACTGTCCATTAGGCATGCACATAATATTAATCATCATATTCTCTAACGTATCACTATCATGAAGTATCGTAATAAAGTATGTTAAGCAAGGCTTTTTAGTATTTTCGAAAGTATAGTATTTAGGTAAGTTAGCTTTATCATAAAATAAAGTTTTACCTCCTACATCAACGTTAGACTTATAGCTATTTTGATTGTTTCCTATAAAAATACTGGTACTTATATCTCCTATATTTGATGTTTGTACAGTTTTTAAGTCTATATGAACAAAAGCATCTGCTACTTCAAACATTAAGTCAGAACTAACAGGATTTGAATTAGGCTCTCCTAATATTCTAGAGTTACTAATATAATAATATATTACTCTTTCCGCACCTACAGAAAAACTTTGTTTAGAATTGCTATCTTTATTCCATATATCAAACCAATCGTTTTTAATTTTTTGTTTACTATTCAATCCTATCAATATTTCATCCATAGAAAATTTTAAAAAATAATAGTATTTTTCTAGATATTTATATTCTAATTTTTCTAATTCAAGATTAGTTAACATTTTTTATAAAATCCTTAATTTGAGTAGCAAGTTTGAAACTTAAAACAGGTGGCACAGCATTACCTATCTGTCTATACATACTGTTTAATGAACCTTTGAAAATGAAATCATCAGGGAAAGTTTGCAATCTAGCACATTCTCTAACTGATAAACGTCTTTGTTTATTTATATGTATTTCTGGTGATGTAGCAGTTATAGTATCGCTTGGAGTATCCCAGTTTGTTATTCTTAATGATTGTTCAAATTTAATTTCTTTTTCTTCTAATTCTGTAACATGCTTATCATAAGTATCATCAAATTTCAATATTCCTTTCAGTTTCCACCAATCACTTGGTTTAGGAATACTGCCTGAATTATTATCTTTTCGAAACCAATGCCCAGCTGTATGTTTATATCCAAAAATATCATCTATTTTTTTTGTAGAAATGGCTGCTTTTTTTCTCCATTTTTTCAAATAATCACATATATCATATTGGTTCACTTTATATTTTCTACCCCAAAATTTATCATGTACATTAGTTGATGCAATATGATTATATATAATTCTATCGTTATCAATAATAGGATTATAGCTAATAGGTAAATTATATAAATCAAAGATAGTATCTTTAACAGTTTTTATTTTCGAACTCTTTTTCAAGTTTAATGTAAACTCATTATTATTTTTTACAGCAATAAATAAAACTCTTTCTCTCTTTTGTGGCACATCATATTCTGAAGCATCTATTTTATATACTTTTAATTTATACCCTATATCTTTAAAATCTGATATTATCATATCTATGACTTTTCCTTTATTCATAGATAAAATACCTTTGACATTTTCACCTAAAACGACTTTAGGCTTTTTATCTTTTACCACTCTTAATAACTCTTTATATAAAAAATTTCGCTTATCTTCCATAGACCTTTTATTATTAGCTACTGAAAATCCTTGACAAGGAAACCCGCCTAAAACTACATCAGGATTATCTGGGATATTACTACTACTAATTTTTGTTATATCTCCTAATACTATTTCCATCCCTAAATTTTTTTGATAAGTCTTAACTGCATCTTTATCAAAATCATTAGCCCAAACTATATTGAAACCTGCTTTTTTAAATCCTAAATCTAAACCACCACAGCCACTAAAAAGAGAAATTATTTTCACTTGACTAACTCCATACAAGATAACTTATTGTTAATTATTTATTTTTCTAAATTTAGAAGTAAAATTATTAATCGCTATATTTTAATTAATATAGTATTTTACTGAATGATTAACAGTTATTTTATTAAATCATACCTCATCAATTTACATATACTACCATATCTTACATTAATATCAAGATACACTTATATAAAGCAAATAAATATTTTGCGTCGCGTCGCACGTCTGTGTGCCTGTGGCAACAGAGCTCGCAAGCTCGCAACTAGCTCCTCAAAAACATTTGGGTATTTAGCAGAATGGGGCTCTCCACTTTCGAACAAACATAAATGTAACTTAAGTGTAGTTCCACTGTACAGACGTACGAGCTTGGAAGTCAGAAGCAGATACGGTTTAGTACAAACCCATATCTTTTTTTATTTTTTTAATAGCCTCTATAGTAAGTTTTGTATATTTTGAAACTTTAGATATATCAAGACCATCAGCAAGCATGCTCTTAGCAACACCAATAAAATAATCAACACCGCCTTTAATGTCATAAATATCTTTTACCGTAAGCCCCGTAAACTCAAGTATCTCGTCAATAGGTCTTTTTTTTGCGAGCATTTTTTCAGCCATCTCAACAGCTTTATCATGCTCTCCAATCTCCTTACCCTCAACAAGTCCTTCTTGTTTACCTTTTAATTCTTTTATCCTCGCATAAGTTTCTTTCTCTTCCTCCAACTTAGGTTCGAGTAGCTGATAACTTTTATGTGTCTTGTCAGAATAAATCATAGCCATGTAAGAATTTTCATAAAAACTATAATAGATATTATCACCCAAAATTATGTGGTCGAGTATTGTAATTCCAAAGGGCAAACATGCATGATAAAGTTTATTAGTAAAATCAAAATCAGCAGTACTTAGTTTTAACTCTGTGTCTTCGTTGTCGTCTGGATGATTGTGAGCAAGAAAAACTTTCCTAGCTTTACAAGCAATTGCTATACTAAAAATGTCTATGGGGTCGATAATCATTCTGTTTTCAGACCCAATGGCTGCAATGTAAACACACACCACATAGCCAGCAGAATCTATACCCATAATCCAAAAATGTTCTTGGCTTTTAAGTTCGTATTCCTCATAATCAAGAAGGTCACGAAATATTTTATATGCTTGCTTTGTATTTTTACATTTAACTGATTCTTTTATTTTTGTTGTTGGTAGTAAAATTTTCATTTCTTTAGTGTTTGTATTTTTCTTCTTTTTACTAGCCATAAATTACTCCAACATAAAATTAATTAATTAAAAAACATAATATATTACAAGTAAAAAAATTCAAGCAAGAACATTCTCTATATTCTCAAAATATTAATATTGACTAATAACTATACTAAACTATCTGTGTAAAAACAAGCAGCTTTATGGGTGTCAGTTATATTCACAAAATCAGGTAAAGTTTCAGAACAGTTATTTTTCGCATAAGGGCACCTTGTATGAAAAACGCAACCTTGCGGAATATTTTTGGCACTTGGAATCTCACCCTTAATGGGCAACTCTTTTATTTTATGAAGATTCCCTGTGCGAGGTTCAGGCACTGCAGCAATCAATGCTTTTGTGTATGGGTGTTTCGCATTGTCTATTATCTCATCAGAATGCCCAATCTCAACAATATGCCCCAAATACATTACGGCTATGCGGTCGGCAAAATACCTCGCTGTAGACAAATCATGGGTTATGTATAAATAACTTAAATTAAGAGTTTTTTGAACTTCTTTCATCATGTGAAGAATCTCTGCCCTAGTTGACAAATCAATCATCGAAACAGGTTCATCAGCTATAATAAAACGAGGCTCTAAAATGAGAGTTCTCGCAGTTGCTATTCTCTGCCTTTGCCCACCTGAAAGCATGTGCGGATACCTTTCTAAAAACTCATGCGGAGGATATATTTTCACGTCATCAAGTGCTTTAATAATTTTCTCTTCTGCTTCTTTTTCAGTGCATTTTATTTTATGAATTAATAATGGTTCTTTAAGCACATTTTTAACTGTGAAACGTGGATTCATTGAAGCATAAGGATCTTGAAATATCATTTGAGTATTGCGTCTATACACTGCCGATTCTTCTTTGCTAATGTTTACTATACTTTTTCCTTCAAAAAAAATATCCCCATCAGTTGGAGGTATTAGCTTCATAAGTAGTTTAGCAACAGTCGTTTTACCAGAGCCTGACTCCCCAATAAGTGCAAATATTTCATTTTTGTATATATCAAACGACACGTCATCAACCGCTTTAACTGGTGTGCTTTTTTTACTCTGAGTAATCGACTCTATTATATTTTGATGTGGAAAAAAATATTTCTTTAAGTTTTTAACGCTAACAGCTATGTCCCTTTTATCTTCCATTTTTACCTCATTAAAATTATTAAACCAAGTGGCAAGCACAAAAATGACCATCACTCATTTCTTTAAATAATGGGTCATTAGCTTCACATATATCAATACGTTTTTCGCACCTGTCATAAAATCTACAGCCAACAAAATCCCCAACCAAGTCTGGAGGAGTGCCTTCGATAAACTCTAAATGTTCTACTTTTTTACTTATAGATGGCGTTGCTTTAAGAAGTTTTTGTGTATAAGGATGTTTCGCCCCCACACTGCCATAAATATTTTCATTGCTACCAATTTCTACAATTTTGCCCGCATACATTACAGCAATACGGTCAGATATTTCAGATTCAAGCGCTAAGTCATGAGTAATAAATATAAAAGATAAATTAAAATCTCTTTTAAGTTTTTTAAGTAAATTAATTATTTCAGCCTGAACAATAACATCAAGTGCAGTGGTAGGCTCATCAAGTATTACAAGTTTCGGTTTTAAGAACAACGCCGTCGCTATTACCACTCGTTGCTTCATCCCCCCTGAAAGCTCATGAGGGTACCTGTTCATCACGTCAGGTGAAAGTCCAACATAGGATAAATATTCAGCTATTAAGTTTTTAGCTGCCACTTTATCCATATCAATATGCACTTTTAATGTTTCAATCATCTGATTTTCTATTGTGTAAACTGGAGTAAGTGAGTTCATCGCTCCTTGAAACACCATAGATATTTTAGACCATCTAATATTTTTTCTAATATAATCATCTTTCATTGTAAGAATATTCTCGCCTTCCAAAATAACACTACCACTTTCAAAACGCCCTGGAGGTGTCGGCATAGCAAGCAATGAAGTTCCAAGACTAGTTTTACCGCATCCTGATTCTCCAACCACACCCAAAGTTTCTCCATAATTCATGTTAAAACTAATATCATTAATTGCCTTAACACGCCCTTTAGATGTATGATAAAACATTGATAAATTTTTTACTTCAAGCAAATGAGACATAATTACCTCGTCTTTAATTTAGGATGTAATATTTTATCTAAAGCAAAACCTAAAAATGCAAAAGACATTCCAAGCAGAGCAATTAAAAGCCCCGGAGGCACTATCCACCACCAAAGCCCTGAAAGAACAGCAGAACCTTTCATTGCGTCATGAAGTATTTGACCCCATGTTACAA
The DNA here is from genome assembly GCA_947040945.1 of uncultured Spirochaetia bacterium. GTDB lineage: Bacteria > Spirochaetota > Brachyspiria > Brachyspirales > Brachyspiraceae > CAMQVF01. The sequence continues at coordinate 14,569 of CAMRCO010000010.1, read as the reverse complement.
TACTCGCATCTCCTAAACCTAGAAGTGAGAGTGATGATTCATAAACTATTGCTGAAGGCACTGCCAATGCCATTGAAGCAAATGAAAATGGTAAAAGCAAAGGAGCAAGATGAGAAAATATTATTCGTTTATGACCTGCCCCCAAAGCACGAGCCGCCTCAATATATGTTTCTTCCTTCATTTGCATAGCCATAGAACGAACAGTCATTACACTTCCCGTCCATGAAAAAGTTATCATCATAGCAATCATCGTCCATATTGTGGGCTTAAAAACAGCTGACATTACAATCATAACAGGTAGAGTTGGTATGCCTATAAACAATTGATAAACAAACTGCATTGAAACATCAATTTTACCACCAAAATAAGCGGACACTATCCCATACATAACGCCAACTATAACCGAAACAAAACTTGTAGCCATTCCAATAAATAAAGCCCATTTAAGACCAATTACTAAACCTGAAAACAAATCACGCTTCATGTTGTCAGTTCCTAAAAAACCTGAAAGTGAACCCACAGCAACGATGTAAGGATTTTCAAATAGAATCTCTTCAGTGTAATTTTCAGAAAATGTTGTTTTAGTTTCAAATATATATTTTCCTTTAAGCGGAATAAACTCAGATGCCATATCATTACCCTTAGTATTAAACAAAACATACATTGGGCTTGTCGTGTTAGCATCAAGTTTATTTCTAAAAATTGCTGAAACACTCTCACGATAAAATCTAAACACACGAGTTTTAGCATCATTGAAAAGTGATACACGTAAATCAGTATTGTTTAAGTCGCTGTAGTACTCATCAAACAAAACAATACTCGTTCCGTCAGGTCTTGTAACTTTAATATTAAATGCTGCATTTCCTGTAATCATAGAATGTAGTATTATGTCAAGTGGAGCTTCATCTGCCTTAAAATCATACACAAATTTAGTTTTATAAACCAAGTTATCAATCTCAATATCTTCATAAATAATATTTTCTGTTATAGGCGATTTTTTGCTCTTAAAAAAATTAAGCCATACTGGTGGAGCTGACGCTGAATTGTCTTGCCAATATGTTATGTCTCGCCACCTTGATGGAGCTTCCTTATATGTGATAATGAAGCCCTCAAACAACACTATTAAAATGGCAATAACAAGAACTGAAAGCCCGACAATGCCCGTTTTGTACTGCTTAAACTCACTCCAAAAATTTTCTAAAAACTTAAATATTATTCTCACTGTTTTCCTCCAGATTTCACTCGAGGATCTAAAAACCCGTATGATAAATCTAATGTTACAAGTCCAAATTGATATAATAAAGTTGTGATAGCGAGATTAGCCATTAAAACAGGTATGTCATTTTGTTGAACTGCCACCCAATAAAGGTTACCAAGACCCGGCCATGAAAATATACCCTCAAAAATAATTGATCCCCCAATAGAACCTAAAAGCCCTAGAAGACTAATTGTAATAATTGGAGGAGCCGCACACCTTAAAGTATGGCTAAATAAAACAAGTTTTTCAGGAACTCCACGTGCACGTGCAGCCATTATATAATCCTCTTGTAAAGTACCCAAAACAATATTACGTACAACAAATGAAATACCCCAAAAACCTAAAATTACAAGTGTAGATAAAGGGAGTATCATGTGCCAAAGCATATCTACATAATACATTATTCCTGTTTGTAGAGGTATTGAATGAAGTCCACTTGATGGAAATATATTAAGTTTATATACAAAAAACATTATTAAAATCATCGCAAACCACCAACTTGGCATGCCATACACAATCATTGTCATTATACTAGTTGAGCGATCAAAAACACTGCCAGCATATTTTGCTTTAATTAAACCTATAAAAAGCCCTACTATAATTTGTATTAATGAGGCTGTTGTAAAAAGTATAACTGATTTTGGTAATGCTTCACCTATAATATTAATAACTTCACGACTTCCACTTGATGTTGTCATTATAGTTGAACGCCCAAAGTTAAACGTTACTGTGTTTATGGCACGAAGAAATATTCGCTCTCCAACCGACCTGTCAAGCCAATAAAGTTTATAATAATGCTCAAGTAAGCTTTCTCTTATAGCTTCAATATCTTCAGCTTTAACATCCGTGAGGCTTGTAACTTCAGCATTTACCATATCATGAATTTGAGATATAAGTGTTTTCTCGCCAACTGTATTAAATAAAGCTGATGCTACAAACATTAATATAATAAACATCAATATGCCACGAAGTATTCTTTTAATAGCAAAATATAAAAACATAAATAGTTTGCCCTCCCTACTCTAGAGCAAAGTTTCTAGTAACAATTGATGGCGTTTCTTCTCCTATTGATGACTCTAAAACAATAGTATAGCTACCATTAGGTAATGCCTCTAAATCTTCTTTAGAAATATTTATTTTATATATGTCACTTTCAAAAACTCCGTTATAAACTCGCTCCCCACCACTGGGTAATTGTAGCAAAGCTCTAACTTTAGTTTCAGCATGAGGCTCTTTAATGTCAATACTTGGATAATCATAAGACGACACAATAATATCAATTAATAAGTCTTCATTTTTTTTAGCAATACTAGGCATATCAACGTCTTCAATTTTAGTCATTGTCATAGAAAGTTTATCTATCCAATATTTCATTTCATAATGATAATCTCTGAACGCAGTTAATTCAATATAATTTGCTTTAGTGTCTATTTTAGAAATATAAAAAGGACCATTTGAAATGTAAGCATGCCCATAACTATCAATAAAGTTTATTGCAGCACTATACCTTTCTATCGCATGATCAACTGTAAGCCACTCTTCTACTCCCTTAGGAATATAAGAGCCGTCACGCATTTCTATAAGCTTAGCTTTTATATCAGCAACACAAGTAGGATTTTTAACATCAACTGGAGTGAATGACTGGTCTTCCGATAAACTATATACTGCACCCGACTGTGACCCTTCAGTAATCATTTTCATTATAGCTTCATTTATCTCAAATGGTACTAAAGTATTTCTGTTTGGGTTACCACTTTTAGGACTTCTAAACAAAGCTAAAGATCCAAGTTGTCTACTCTCGTCCATAGGCCAATAAAACATTGAATATAACTCAAAACTTCCGTCATCATTTATTATACTACCTCTAGCACCATCCATACCGGATCTATAACGAGAGGCGAGGGCTGCGTCATAATATTTATCACTGTCTGAAGTTTTTGTTACAATATTCGCTATAAAAATTTCTCTGTACATTGAATCAACTAAGCTCGACTCAATCCCGTGATGCCACATAAACTTTTTAGGCTTAAACACCCCTTTAACATAAGTTACAGGATTGTCATCATTCACAAATTTAGTGTTAGTGCCATCAATTTTTATAGTTTTCCCTTTCTCCCACAATCCTTTATAAGGATTATAAAGGATAGCTTCAGGTGAAACTTTTACAGTACCCAAAGGCTTACCGCCTTTAACTGGATTAGCAAGAACTCCAACTTCTACAGTGTCTTTATCAAATTCTCCCAGTATAAATTCATATTTAGCAGTACTTGGAGATTCAAAAGAAGCTAAGCTATCAGTTACAGAACCTATAATCATGCTTGAATAAACATCACTAAAACCACCAACTCCAATTGGGTCCCAAGGAGCTAAAAATAAAGAACCTTGAGATGAATGCTGTATCACTCTAAGCACTTTCTCACCATTTTTATTCGGTTTAATATCAGCTGTTCTCATCGACCAATGATTTATACCCTCACCCACACCATAAAGCATTCGACTATCAAATGCCTCTTTATTTGCAACAAAAAACTGTGTTTGACTGTTTAAATAAATACGAACCGCTTCATCTAATCCTATTTCTTGAAGGCGTAAATTGTCTCTCCAATATTCTTCTGATGTAAGAAACCGCCCATTTGAGTTTTTATCACTTAGCCTAGTAGCCTCATCATTTTTATAATTCCAAAAACTAGTAACTCCACGCCCAGGCATATTATTTCCAGTAGTAACATACATTTGTCTTAATGTTATATCCCACCAAGCACGTGTAGCCCCTGCCCCCCATGCCTCAGTTAAAATACTCCATTCATAATTTTTAGGGTCAGTATTATAAGCTAATTGACTTGCTTTACTTCTGTCATACAAAAGCCTATCTACTTTAATTCCTGTTTTTTCAATTAGGTCAGCAATAGCTTGCCCTGCTGGTAAACGCCCTGTGGGATCATCAACTCTAATAATCATTTTAAGAGTTACAGCTTTTCCATTATATTCCCATAAATCACCAACTTTAAGAAGTTTACCTTTGTTTTCAGGCAAATTTGATGCCTCAATCATTGCATTATTAATTTTTTCTAGGGCTTCTACTTCATTACCAGTAACCGTCATACCAAGTTTAACAGGAATTAAGTTGTAGAGATAAGTGCCAGGTTGCCCAACAGTTGCTTGTGTAAAACTAGGCTCTCCTGCCCCTTTAAGTACTTCATCAACTATTTTTTTTCTATCTATTAGCCAATTTAGTGCATAACGTACTTCTTTAATGGCAAGAGGATTAAACTGTGTTTTTCCATCTTGAGTTTCTACAGTATATGGAGCTTTATTAGGATAGGGATTTAAAAGCAGTGTCCAAGAACCTGAAGGCACCGCATAAGTTTCAAGTTTAGATTTGTCATCCTCACTAAGAGACAAATAAACACTACCATCAACACCAGTAGCCATTAAGTCTGCCTTGCCCGCAACAACATCTTTAATAGCAATATTCATATCTGTTCTAGTTTCAAAAATAATTTTATCTACTAAAGGTCCATTTGAACCACTCTCTGTGCCAAAATCATTTCCAGCACTTCCCCCACCACATGACAAAAACAAAAAAGAAAACACAATAGTAAAAAATAAAATTACTTTCTTCATAAAACTTCCCTCCATTGAAAAATATACATAATACTTCAGTATAATACCAAAATTCTAATTGTCAAATAAAAAACTAAGAAATAGACTAATATATTTTATTTGTCTAAAAAAATTACTTAATATATTCTTTAATTGTAATTTTAAGACCTGCGGCTTCAAGTAGCGAAACGATATAGCCAATGTCATTATCATCAACATCAATAGCCATACCGCATAACCCAAATATAGGTTCAGGGGACGGACGCACAATAACTTCTATGTCAGCATCAAGCAGTATTTTTTCTGCCTTTATAAGTTCTCTTGGTGTTGGTAAATAGCAAAAAGTTTTTTTCATAAAGTACTCCAAAGTGAATTAATTAAATAAGCTAAGTCTTGTTTTGTAGTGTATGGAGAAAATGAAAATCTTAAAGCACCATTATCATTACCATAAAACTCATGTGCCAAAAAAGCACAATGAAGCCCATATCTACATTCTATTTTAAAATCATTATACAGTTTGTACGCTACGTCAGCAATGCTAATATTATTAGGCAATATTGAAAATAAAAAACATGAAGCATTTTTGTCACGACTACATAAAACTCTACATTTATTCATAGCCTCAATTTCTTTAATAGTGTCAAACATATCATCTATGCTAATTTGCCAAGATGGTTTATTCTCTAAAGCGGTAAGAAGTCCTATAAGCCCAACAGTATTCGGAGTACCACTCTCAAATGATTCTGGCATACTGTAGGGAGTAAAGTACCCTTCTCCATGTCCGCCACCAAAAAGAGTTGGTTTAATTAAACTTTCATTACCTATATAAAAACCACCAGTACCTGTAGGCCCAAGCATGCTTTTATGACCTGTGAATGCTAGAAAATCAATATTCCAAAGAGAAGTGTATATTTCTTTTTGACCAACACATTGAGTCGCATCTAGCAAAATAGGAATGTCTCCTAATATTTCTTTTATTTCTTTTATGGGCTGAACAACACCACTAATATTACTGCCCATATTAATAACAGCAAGTAATGTTTTTTTTGTAATAACAGTTTTTAGTAAATCTAAATCAATTCTGCCATCAGGTATAGAAGGCATTAAATTAATTTTAATATTATGAGTTTTTTCTCTGGCATAAAGTGGACGAAGTGTAGAGTTATGCTCTAAATGACTTATAAGCACTTCCCCATCACAAATATCAATTCCATTTAGTATGTCGTTTATTGCTCGAGTAGCCCCTGACGAGAAAACAATATTTTGGCTTTTATCCACATTAATAAGTTTAGCAACAGCATCTCTACAGTCTTCAATTTTACTCGTTGTATATTTTGCTCTATCTGTAAAGCCTCTCCCATAACTGCCACCAAAATTACAAGTAAACTCTTTCATAGCAATTGATACTTCAGGAGGCTTAGGAAAGCTTGTTGTAGCATTATCAAAATAGTAGTATGTTTTATCATTCATATTATTTATATCCTAATTATAGTGCGAGCATTCGCTTGTGCTTCAATAATAGAAAGCATATTAGCATGCTCATTAAAAGCAACTAATGTGTCTATTTCAAAAAATTTGAGGCAAGCTCCACAAAACTTAAGACTAATTTGAGACTCACGCAATTCTTCTAATATTTTTTTATAAGCCTTATCATTTATTAATAAAACGCCTTCATTATAAAAATATACCGTTTTTGGTTTAGGATTAGAATATTTTATAGCATCTAAAAATGCTTTTAAAAGTAGTGAACCTAAATCTTTATTATCACTACCCATATAATTTTTATCAACTATCACTATAACAGTTTTATTTTCAACACCATTAGATAATAACTCAGTTTGTCCATTAATTTCTTTATTTTTTGTAATAATAAAATTAAGCCCATTTACAGTAAACTCAAGTCCTATATCTTTTAAGAAATCAGTTATATTAGCATATGAGAGTTTATCATTTATAAGAACTTCTAGTTTTTCATTTATTTCCAGACTTGCTAATGCTTGCCTTGTAAGTATTAAAGGTTTTGGACAAGGAATATCTCTCGCATCAATTGTTTTCATTACTTTCCTTATATAAAGCAGTATAAAATAAAGATTCTATAGTCTATATTAAATACTCTATTTGTCAAACTATTAATTTATATTACTACTATCCCCTATTTAATATAATTGCTAAGAATATATATATGTAATATAATGTAGAGGACTTTATTAAAATTTTAAGTATTAATTTGTAAGGAAAGCATATTGAAAGAGTGTTCTATAGGAATAATAGGAGCAGGTGGATTTGGACTTGCTTTAGGAAATATATTAAATAAAAAACATAATATAACGATTTGGGTTCACAGTGAAAATAATTATAATGAGCTTAGAGAAAATAATAAAAGTACTCACTACCTAAAAGGTATCTCACTTGATAAAGATATTACTTTTACTATGAGTATAGACGAAGCAATTAAGGGTAAAGAAATTATTATAATGGCTACCCCATCATTTGCTTTTAAGCATACATTAGAAAAAATAAATCCTGTCATAGAAGAAAATCAAACATTAATTATTGCTACAAAAGGATTAGAAAAATCTACATGCAAAACAATGAGTGAAATATCATACTCTATAATTAAAAAAAATATTCATGTACTAACATTGTCAGGCCCATCTCATGCGGAAGAGCTTGCTAAGGGTGTACCCACAGCTTTAGTAATAGCAGGGCGTGAGGACATATCAGAACATATTAGAAACATGCTTATAATAACTCCTCATTTAAGAGTATATAATTCTCATGACCAAATTGGTGTAGAAATTGGAGGAGCATTAAAAAATATTATAGCGATAGCATCTGGTATTTTAGAAGGTTCAGGACTTGGAGACAACACAAAAGCCGCCCTTATGACTAGAGGACTTGCTGAAATTGTACGTTTTGCCCTACACAAAGGAGCGGAAGAAAAAACTTTATATGGGCTTTCTGGTGTTGGTGACTTAATAGTAACATGTGCTAGCAAATTAAGTAGAAACAATAGGCTAGGATATTCTCTTGCAAGTGGCAAAACTTATGAAGAGATAAAAGAAGAAAATTATGGACAAGTCGCAGAAGGAGCTTATGCTGCACTTGCCGTACATGAATATGCGATAGAACATAATATAGATATGCCCATAACACAAACTGTTTATGACATTATTTTTAATAAAGCAAATATAAAAGATGCTGTCATAAGTCTTATGAGTCGTGAGGCTAAAAGCGAAATAGTATAATAAAAAAAAGAGGAACACATGACAAATAAATTAGATAAAGAAAGAATAAAAGAAGGAATTGGCGGACAAGCTGTTATAGAAGGAATCATGCTTAGAAATAAAACACATTATGTTGTTGCTGTAAGAAAGCCTGATAATAAAATAGATTATATAAAAGACATTGTAAAAGACGAAGGTAGCAAATTATCAAAAACACCTTTCATACGTGGAGTTGTAAACTTTGTCTCTATGATGAAACTAGGATATAGCACTTTAATTTTTTCAGCTAACATATCATTGCCTGAAGGAGAAAAAAAAGAAGAGATTACACCTCTCGCTATGACACTAACATTACTCTCTTCACTTCTAATAGCGGTAAGTCTTTTTATAGCACTTCCCTATGTGGCAACTACTCTTTTAGGCATAGATGAGAAAAGCAATATAGTATTATTTAATATAACAAGAGGTTTAATAAAAATAGCCATATTTGTATCATACCTCCTAATAATATCTCTATTTAAAGATATTAGACGTGTTTTTGAATATCATGGTGCTGAGCACATGGTTGTGAATGCTTATGAGCATGGAAAATACCCAACAAAAGAAAATATCGTAGACTACACTACAATACACCCAAGATGTGGAACGACATTTTTATTTTTAGTTTTAAGTGTCTCAATAGTGCTTTATATGTTTACAAGCTATTTTGTATATTCAGTTGTATTCGCATCTGGAGTACCAAATAAGATAATTGGAAACCTTACAGTTCTATCTATAAACATATTATTTCTACCTATTGTTTCAGGAATATCTTATGAGCTATTAAAAATAGGATTCAAATTAAACAAATTTAAGGCAGGACAACTTTTTATATTACCGGGGCTTCTACTTCAAAAAATAACAACAAAAATGCCAAAAGAAGATGAGATAGAAGTTGCCCTATTTGCATTAGAAAAACTTTTAGATAATTCTGTAATGATAAGAACAGAAAGTGATATTGAAAATGAAAAAAACAATATAAGTGAAACAATACTCAATGAGGCATAAATACTTATATGTCTAAAAAAAGAATGGTCATAATTCCAAATGACCTTTATATTTACTCTACAAACCACTTAGGCAAATATAAAGCAGTACTCATAATAACACCCATTATAGTTGTTGCTTTTGCAATAATTTTATATTATCATTATATTTATATACCAGAAGAATCAATCCCTAAAGATACTATTGCTATAGAAATTAGCAAAAATATAATAGCAAATGATGATGGAATATATTATACAGGAGACTTTAAGACCCCATCGCAAAGCATCCCACTTGGTGTAAATGGTTTAGAAAATGCACGTGAAACTCTTTATCTATATTTATTTAATGATAATCATATATTTTTTTGGAAGTTTTATAAAAATGGAAATATAAGAGATTTCCAATATGTATCTTTCAACTTAGTGGATAAAGATATAAATAACTTGGCAATAAAAGAAGGTAATAAAACATTTCTAGATTTTTATGATAACTTTACAAAAGTAAGATTTAATAAAAATATAGGTTCATTTTACTTAGAGTTGCCATCATTTAATAATATAAACTCAGATATTGAATTTAACATAAAAGATACTTTAGTTGGTAGTTTTGATTTTAGTTTTGAAAAATTCTATGCTTCAATGGCTAATTGGTCTAAAAACAAAGCATTATATATAGCAAACGCTTACGGAAAACCTTCTGGAAATATTAGTATACCCGGGCATTCTATAAAATTAGATGATACTAGTGATATTTTATCATACTATATAGTTGGAGATCCTCCTTATAGATATTCTCACAATCTGACTGCTGCATTAATTTATATACAATATGATGTAAATCCTGTACCTGTTTATATATATAGCTCAAAGCCTTTTTCAAAGAATAGCAATATAATTAGATTTTTTTATAAAAACCAATGGCATACTTATAATAATTTTGATATTCATTCTTATGAAAAATCAACCGATTATTATTCTAGGAAAAACGGATTTAGTTTTATTTTTACGAAAGATAATCATAAAATAGAAAATAAATCTGGAACAGTATCACATTATATATCTAAAGTAGAAGAAGGGACAATGGAAGGATACATAACTTTAAATGATAATAAAATTAGCTTTAAAGGTGTTGGTATTAAAGAGTATATACGTAGTGTAAATTAATAATAGAATAGCTATAAAGTCTTTACATAATAAAGAAATTGTTATAGGATAAAGTATGAATATATTAGTATTTATAATAGTATTTATAGTAGTTTTTGCTATACTTATTTTTGTGTACAAGAAAATTTCACACCTTGCTTTTAAGAAAAGGCAGTTCACAAGTGATAAGTTTGAAGATATTCTTGAAAATAAAAATTATGACAAAGCACTAAGCTATCTAAAAAAAATGCTTACTAGAACAAGAAATAAAAGCAAATTATCTGAGATACATGAAGAGATAGGAAATTTATATTTTAATAAAGGTAGCTACGCAAATGCTATTATAGAGTATAGAAGTTCTATAAAAAATGGTGGGGAAACCTTAGAAAGAAAACTGGCTCTAGCAAAATCATTATATAAAATAGCAAATAAAGAAGACGCTCTTACAGAGTATATATCTCTGATTAAAGAATATAGTAATGAAAAAATTATATATTTTGAAATAGGTATTATATATTTTGAAAATGCACAATATAGTATAGCATACGATTATTTTAGCAAAACAGAAAATATAGATAAAACATTTATGGAAAATTTAAAATATAAAGGAGTGTCTGCTTCTTTTATATATAAAGATGATGAGGCTATTAGCATATTAAGTAGTATATCAAAAACTAAGTACACAGACACTTTACTAAAATATGGGCTTGCTAGAGCATATATGAATAAAAAAGATTATTCAACTGCCATAGAGTATTACAAAGAAGCTTTACCTAATTTACTATACAAAGATAGTATTTTATATGAAATGGCTTTATGTTATACATCACTTGAAAATTATACTAACGCTATAGAGTCTTTAGAAAAAGCATTAAGATTGCGTCCAAAAGGTAAAGAGTTGTTACTTACTATAAAGTATGTACTAGCTGAATGTTATGAAAAAACAAAAGCAATAAATAAAGCTATTGAATTATTTGAGAATATTTTATTTTTAGATGAAAACTATAAAGATGTCTCAGAAAAACTTAATAAATATCAAAATATACGATATTCAGATACTATATTAAACTTCTTTCAAAGTTCTACAGATGAGTTTTTAGAAAAATCTATAAATATGGTATCTAATATGCTTTTATACCCATATAGTTATCAATATACAAAAGAAGACTCTATAGTAATTTTTTCAAGAGAAAATATTACTCCTAACTCCCCTACTAAGATGATTTATATTAGAAAATCACCTAAACCGATACAAATAGAAGAAATAGTATCTATTTTTGAATACAATAAAAAATCTAATATAATGAAATCAGCCATAATAACATACGCAATGGCAAGCCCTGAAGTTATAAGACATGCCACAATTTCACATATAGAAATAATAGGGCTTAAAAAAATTGAAAGTCTACTACAAAATAAAGTATCTTCTTCTAGTATTGAATTTAATATTGATCAATCAGATGAGGAATTACCATTTTGAAGAATCGACACGATTTTTACTACAAAAAAGCGAAAGATGAAAACTATAAAGCAAGAAGTGTTTATAAATTAGAAGAAGCACAAAAAAAATTTAACTTTATAAAATCAACTGACTTTGTACTAGATGTAGGGTGTTCTCCCGGATCATTTAGTCAGTATATGCTTAATAAAGTGCTTAAAACAGGAACTGTTCTTGGAGTCGATATAATATCAACAACATTCAAACATGAAAGATTTACCTTTATAGAAGGAGATATTAGAGACATTAACTTAGATGAATTTGTTTCTGTGAATAAACTATTTAATATTATAATAAGTGATGCTATGCCCAACACCACTTCAGATAAAGAAACAAATCACCTACGCTCTATTTCTCTTTGTGATATAATATTTAAAAGTACTATTAATGTTCTCGAAACTGGCGGACATTTTTTTATAAAAACATTTGACGGCAGAGACTTAAACGATTTTAAATCGGACTTATCAGAACACTTCACAAAAGTCTCTACATTCAAACCTAAAAGTTCAAGAAATGAAAGTAGAGAAATATTTTTGCTTGCTAGTTCAAAAAAGGAATAAAATAAATGATAGAGCAAGCTTTAGTTATAGAAGAAAAAAGTAATAACAAAGTTATAGTAGAACTAGTTCGTACTAGTGCATGTGGCGAATGCAAAGCATGTACACCTGATAAGCCTATGCGAATCACTGCGTATAATAATATTAATGCGAAAATTGGAAGCTACGTAACTGTCGACATTACAGAGTTCAAAATGCATACTCTAGTTCTTGTATATTTAATGCCAATAGTGCTCACTTTTATAGGATATTTCTTTGGTGTTTTTATTAGCAATATTACAGACATCGCAAGTAAAGAAACAATAACCTCAATAACAGCAGCATCTTTTTTCTTAATATATGTTGTAACTGCCCTATTAATAGCTAAAAAGCGTAATAAAGTTATAGCAAATATAATATCTATAAATAATAATTAATTTTATATATTTGCTATTTCAAAAAAATAGAGTTAGAATATATCGATTATGTTTGGAGAGTTTATTGGAGAGTTTAAGTGAAAGAAAATATAGCTTGCATAAAATTTAGATCTTACGTATGTAAGTTTTCATATAGAAATATAGAAAAATTAGAATTACATGATAAATGTATTATAGAAACTGAAAGCGGTATAGAGTATGGTACTGTTTTAGTATTTGAAGATGTTGAAGTAGAGGAAAGCATTAACACAGAAGATGGCTCTACTTTATTGTTCTTAAAAAAGAATTGTGATGTGTGTAAATGCGACCCTGAAAAAAATGCTTCAGACAAAAAACCTAAAAGCAAAAAAAATAGAATATATCCAGTTTTAAGACTCGCAACTTCTGATGACAAAAAACAAGCAGAAACAAATGATATAGACTCAAAAGAAGCTTATAAAGTATTTAAAGAAAAAATATTAAAGCATAACATTAGTCTTAAACTTGTGAGTTCATACTACTTTATAGATAGAGCTAAGCTACTGTTCGAGTTTACAGCAGACCAGCGAGTTGATTTTAGAGAACTTGTAAAAGATTTAGCCTCTCACTTTAAGACTAGAATAGAGCTTAAACAAATTGGAGTCAGAGATGAAGCCAAATCAGTTGGTGGGTGTGGGCCTTGTGGACGAGAAATATGCTGTAATGTTATGGGTAATGCATTCGAAGTAATTACAATAAAAATGGCTAAAGAACAAGGAATGCCTCTTGCAACTTCGAAAATATCGGGGCAATGTGGACGGCTTATGTGTTGTCTAGGTTATGAATATAAAACCTATTGTGAAATAAAAAAAGATTTACCCAAAATAGGCACTATAGTAAAATTTAATGAATCAAAAGCCATTATAAAAGACATAAACCCAATAAGCAGAAAATTATTAATAGAAACAGAAGACAGACGTCTTTTATATGTTGATCTTGAAAATGTAATTATAGAGAAAGGATAATATAAACTACTATGAAAAAAGTTATGCTAAGCGGAATTCAACCTACAGGCTCACTTCATATAGGCAACTATTTAGGAGCTATAAAAAATTGGGTTAGCATGACTGAAGACTATTATGGATATTTTTGTATAGTTGATTATCACGCAATCACTATAGAATATGACACTAAAGAGTTTCAAAAAAAAATATTCGATGCTGCCACAGAATATTTGGCATGTGGACTTGACCCAGATAAATGTAGCATATTTATTCAATCTCATGTAAGAGCTCATGTTGAACTTGCTTGGATTTTTAATTCTATAACACCTGTATCTGAACTTGAAAGAATGACACAATATAAAGATAAATCTAAAAGTAATGAAGCGAATATAAATGCGGGGCTACTCACATATCCCACTTTAATGGCAGCTGACATTTTACTTTACAAACCTCATTATGTGCCTGTAGGGGAAGACCAAACACAGCATATTGAGCTAACACGAATGATTGCAAGAAAGTTTAATAACAGATATGGGGAGTGTTTTCTTGAACCAGAAGTAGCCTACAGTAAAGTACCTAAAATACTTGGACTTGATGGCAAAAGCAAAATGAGTAAATCACTTAATAATCATATTCCGCTTAACTTAAGTGATAAAGAAACAGAAACTCTAATTCTAACAAAAGCTATGACTGATGAAAATAGAAAAAGAAAATCTGACCCGGGCAACCCTCTTATATGTAATGTGTATAGTTGGCATAAAATTTTCTCACCTCAAAAAGATCAAGAAGAATGTTTTGAGTCTTGCCAAAATGCGTCTATTGGTTGTGTTGATTGTAAAAAAATATTAGTAAAAAATATGAATAGAGAGCTTGCTCC
>CAMRCO010000009.1 GCA_947040945.1 uncultured Spirochaetia bacterium | reverse complement strand
ATTAATACAAATACCATCATTTGCGATTATAGATAAAGTCCATTGATAATCCCAAATATCTGTTTTGTTATTTTCTTTCATTGAAACACAAATATTTTTCCAATAGTCTCTCATTTCATAGTTACTATACATATAAAATAGTTTTTCTTCAATCATTTGTAGTGGATATTTTTCAAGTGTAAAGTCAAAGTGTTCCCAAGCACTTCGCCAACTTGCCCAGCCCCAACAGTCTTCAATGCTAGTAAAATAATAGCTAGAGTTACCATATTTGAAATCAAGATAATGAGATGCACTTATATGCATAACACTTTCATTGTCTTTATAATAGTCGAGCATAGTTTCGCAGTAAGAAAAAAATGTTTGATCTGGAAGGCAATCATCTTCAAGAATAATTCCGTCTTCCTCATTTTCAAAAAACCAGTTTATAGCCTCGCTTACAGCAACGCCACATCCTAAGTTTTTATTACGGAACAAAGTTTTCACTTCGCATTCCCAGTCAATATTTTCTACAATTTTTTTGACTTCATCACATTTTTCTTTTTCGCCAATTTTGTTTTCTCTAGCACCATCAGAGGCAATATATAAGCGTGGAGGACGAGCCTCTCTTATAGCTTCGAATACTTTTTTAGTTGTGTCAGGTCTATTAAAGACCAAAAATAATACTGCTTTGTTTAGCATAAGTTGTTATCCTTAAAATTATCTATAGCAAAAATATTTATCAAATTTAGTAGAATGGACTATACTTAATCTATTTTTTAGCATACTTCAAATCATATTTATTTAGCTATTTCTGTATCTTTGCCAAAGTACTTTCTTAAATTAGCATCATAAACATATTTGCATACTTTGTTTAAGTCAAATGGTGTTATGTTATGAAATGTTACTGTAGCAATATCATCTTTTTTACATGTTACAAAAGCGGGAGTTACAACACGAGATGAACCTATTTGAATTTGAACATTATCTATAAGTTGTTTTAATTGTATTTCTGAGCTTACACTTTCTTGAAATTTAAATTTGACAGAAACAGCTGATAACTCAAGTATTGTTACTTTAACAACTTTATTTGTTATACTTGATCTAAATTTTATATCTACATTATCATTATCTTCTGGCATTATATTTACCATTTTTAGTTTGCTTATGTCTATTTTTGCATTAGTAAGAATATTAGAAAGCCTTTCATATAAATCTTTATCATTAAAAGGTTTAATCAAATATCCTGCAACACCTATTTTAAGAAGTTCAAGCATGAACTCTTTTGTAGGGTCAAGCACATTAACAATGACGCTAATATTAGAGTATGCTTCATCAGTATTAAAAGTTTTTATTATAAACATTGTTTCTTCATCATCAGGAGAAACTTCTATAACAGCTACATTAAACGGCAACTTAGCACAAGTAGTTAGAATATCTTTTTTTTCTTTTACAGTTATTACTTCAAATCCTTTTGGGAGAAGTGAGATAATAAAACTATCTCTAACAAACGATGATTTATCATAAACTAGTAATCTCATTTTAAATCCATTATTTAAATTAAACCTATTTTTCTAGTATAATACAGTTATGTTTACATGTCAATAATAAATATATATATTAATATAAAATATTTTCTTTAATTATTAATATATATATTGTGTGACTTTATTTAAATAAAGCAATATTGATATATACCGATTATTGTATTACAACTAACTTATGGAGTCATTTATTATGTTACGTTCTCTTTGGACTGCTGCTAGCGGCATGAATGCTATGCAATTTAAGACAGATACTATTTCGAATAATTTATCGAATGTTAATACTACTGGTTATAAAAAGGTTAGAGCTGATTTTGAGGACTTAATGTATCAAACTCTTAAAATGCCCGGAACAACATCAACAGAAGATATTGTGTCTCCTACAGGTATACAAGTGGGGCTTGGTGTTAAGTCGGCTGCTAGTCAAAAAATGTTTGATCAAGGGTCTCTTCAGGCAACTGGTAATAAACTTGACCTTGCTTTAGAAGGCGAAGGATTTTTTAGAGTTCTTATGCCTGATGGAACAGTTTCTTATAGCAGAGATGGATCATTCAAAGTTGATGCTAACAGACAAATTGTTACATCACAAGGATTTAAATTACTTCCAGAAATGACTTTGCCTGAAAACTTTTTGGCTGAAAAGATTTTAATTACAAATGAGGGAGTAGTTGAAGTTACAGTGGCAGGAGATGATGACTCGACTCCTATTGGAGAAATGGTTTTAACTAGATTCATTAATCCAGCAGGACTTTTATCAATAGGTTCAAATGTGTTTAAGGAAACTGTGGCAAGTGGACCTGCTATAGATGGACAAGCTGGACTGGATGGGCATGCTAGAATACATCAAGGTTTTCTTGAGATGAGTAATGTCAAGGTTGTTGATGAAATGGTTGATATGATAGTAGCTCAAAGGGCTTATGAGATGAATTCTAAAGCTGTTCAAACAAGTGATAATTTGCTTGCAACAGTTGTTAATCTTAAAAGATAAATAATTTTACTCATTTACCTTCAAATGGTTTTACTTATGTATGTTTAGTTATACTTTATGGGGGTAATTATGAGTTTTTTTATTACAGCCTTATTACTTATTTTTAATGCTTGTCTTTTTTCACAAAGTTATGACATGTATAAAGCAAAGTCTTATAATAACTTTAACAATTATAATCGATACAAAAACCCTGCCCCTTATGATGCATTAAGAGAATCATATATAGATTATGAAAAAAAGATTCTTTATAGACGAACAAGAAATAATTATTATAACAATTTTAATAATTCAAGTATATATGATTATAATGATTGGCATTATCCTTATGCTATTAAAATGCAAACTTATGATGCTATTATAAACTCAGAGATTAATAGCCCTTATCCAAATTTACCTAAAGTAAATATGTATCTAAATAGAAAAATTAAAATGCATCATTTAATGAATAAATAAATATTTTTTGCTATTGTTTTATGCAAAGAATTCGATATTATATTAAATGAGAACTTTTACTTTTATATTACTTTTTTTTGTAGGCATGACTTTATTTTCTCAAACAAGGTCGGACATACAAAATTATATCTCTATATCAGAGGTCAATTCTGAAGTTGATTTTAGTACATATACAGTGTATTCATCAGTTTTGGCAAAATATAACTCTAATGGGACGATGTCATCAGAAGTTTATCTTATGCTTCAAAATATGGCTGAAAAGGCAAACTCAAAATCTATTTACACAACTTTAGCTGATATGTCTTTTGATGGACAAAAAAGTGTTTATGATATTTTATCAGACAATGTTATATTAGAAAAATTTGTTTTTTCTGCTTCTGAAAATGCTCGTTTAGTTAGCATAAGTTATCCTACTAAAAATAGTATTGAAGTTGTTATGGCATTAGATTTAGTTAATAAGAAATATAATATTATAAATACGTTTATTAAAGATATAGCTCCTGTAGAACCATTTCCTATTCTCACATACTTCAATGCGGGTAAAGATTATGACAGCTTAGTAATTGATGCTCGTGGGCTTGGGTTTGAACCGTCTATTTTTCCAACTGTTTCTGATGAAGACGGCAATATAATACACAATATTTCATTTGTAAATAGAAACCCTGTATCTGATATTGGCTTTATAACATATACAACAAATGTTAATGCTATTGAAAGAGACTTTGGGGATATTGCTAAAAATCCTTATTATGCTGTTGCTTGGGGCGTTAGAGGTAGCACTAAAGGGGACATAGTTATAGATAATGAAGATGCGAGCATCGTAATGAGTAGCAAGTCTCTTAAAAGTGCCTTAAAAGAAGGTAAAGTTATTGTTGTAATAGACTAGTTGTTTTCTACAACTTTTACAAAAGAGTTAAATATTTCTTGCATTTGGCTATTTTTTTCGGCTAACATTTCAGGATGCCACTGTAGCCCTACAATAAAATGATTTTCTTTATATTCTATCGCCTCTACAATATTGTCATTAATGGAAGTAGCTATTGCCTCAAAACTATTAGCGATATCTTTTATTGATTGATGATGAAAAGAGTTTATTAATGTTTTATCACCAAAAATATTATGTAAAAATGAGTCTGCTTTAATGTTTATACTGTGGGTTGCGAGGTCACCTCTTGCTTTTTGTTGGTGTTGTATTTCTGATTTTGTTTGGCTATGTATGTCTTGGTATAGATTTCCTCCAAAAAATACATTAATAACTTGTAGCCCTCTGCATATTCCTAAAATAGGCTTTTTCATTTCGAATGCATATTTAATGATCTTAAAGTCTAGTATGTCACGGGCATTTACAATAGAGCCTATATTTTTATGTGGTTCTTCATCAAATAGAGATGGATGTATATCTGGCCCACCTGAAAGTATTATTCCATCTAAAGAGGACACAATTTTTTTTATAGCATTGTCATCATGGCATATTGGTATAATAATAGGAGCAGCACCTGCTGTCAATACTGAGTCTGTATATGCTGTGCTTATAAAATTCTGTGGGTATATTCCTTCACATTCATAGTTGATTGATCCTGATATTCCTATTAATTTATTCATTAAATGTCTCCTTTAAATTAGTCGTAATAAGACAAATGCAATATATAATGTTTTTAATAAAAACTCAATATTTCCGTTAACGTAATAATAGATATTTAATATTAGGGTGTATACTTTTATGGCAGTAAAAAAAGAAAAAGATGATAGTTTGAATCTTAAAAAGAAATTAGGTTCAGCAAATGAAGAGATTAAAGCATTAAAAAGTAAAAATAATGAACTAAGCAAATTAGAAGCTACAGTTAAAAACTTAAAAAAAACGCTTGAATCTAGTGATAAAAAAGTTGAAATGCTTGAGTCTAAATATAAAAAAGATGCAGATGCTAAAAATAAAAAAAATAAACAAGAATATGAATATTTGCGTAAAGAATATGAAACTATAAAAAAAGCAACTTCAAAAGATGTAAAAGAAATAGAAAAGCTTAAGTCAGATATTAAAAAAGCAAAGCTTGAAAAAGAATCATTAAAAATTGATCTTAATGAGGCATCTAAAGTAAAAAAAGAACTTTCTAAAAGTAATGAAACAATATCAAATCTTAAACGAGCCTTAACTGACTCTGAAATTGAAAGAGAAGAAAATTCATTGAAACTTAAAGAGATTTTAGCAAAAAATAAAAAAAGAAGTGAAACTCAAAAAAAGCTAAATAATAAAGATGATGATGTTTTTCAAAGTGATATGAACTCGACAATTGAAGAAAAAATAGATAAACTTTTGGAAGATAAACTTAGCTTAGCATTGAAAGATAAATTAGATGATGGTTTAGATAAAACGGCAAAAGAGCCTGTGAAAGAAATTGTAGATGAAGTTGTGGACAATAAGGTTCAAGAGCCTGAAGTTAAGGAGACTATTAACACATCAAAGCTTAATAAACCTGAGGAAGAATTAAAGCCTGCGAGTAAATTACCTGTTATGAGAATGAAGTTGTTAGGTGATTATGATGAGTATGAGAAGAAACTTATTATAACATATAGCTTTGACAATATGCCAGAAAACCTGTATTATTCTAAATATAAAAAGATACTTAGGAATGCTGTACAGATTTCGCTTTTAGGTAATTTAAAAGAAGGTCTTGAAATGTTTAATGTCGTTAAAGATCAAAATCTTCCAAAAGAATATAAAGATATGATTGACAAGAATATACAAGATATTACTTATTATCTACGTGGGATACACAGAGTGAGACTGGAACAGTAGTGTATTTAAATTGGGACTTTATAAAATTGGGGTGTATAAAATGAAATTAATTTTAGTTGCTTTAACTTTAATATCTTTAAGTTGTTCAAATAGTAAAACAGTTTATGAGATAAAAATAGATTATAATAGAAAAATGGATGAGTATACAATAATATATCCTCCATATAATAAAGTTAATCCTAGAAGTGTTCCAGTTGATTTTTTTAAGAATAATTCATTTGAAGACACTATTTTGTTTACATATAATTTAGAAACAGATAATTTACCTCTTGCTATTGAGGTTTCTTTAATTCAAGATAATATTGAGCATTTATATAGTCTAGAATATCCTTATGTTGGAGATAGAGTATCAAAAGAACTAAATCTTACAGATTTCGAGCCAAATATAGACCCAAGTAAAAAAATAGAAAAAGCATTAATTAAACTAAAAACAGAAGGGGATATTGATACGAGTGATGTTCTCAAAGTTTCAGTTAAAGGGTCTAAAAAAATACTTAAAGAGAAAGAAAAAAATAAATATTCTTTTAGAGAAAATGCAAAATTAATATTACCAAGAAGCGGTAATTATGCGAGCAGTAATCCACCATTCATTGTGCTTGATGAGGCTCTGAATAAATCTACTATTAAAATATCTAAAAATATAAACTTTGATGATGAAAGCACATATCAGTATATTATTAATGGTAAAGAGTTTTTACAGATGACTAATGTTTTAGACAGTGGTAAATGGTTTATAAAAATTGAGGATGAAGAAAGTAGTATTTATAGTTTTTTCATTTCTGATGAACAAACTAAAATGTCTGATATGTATAATTTATCTATTCCAATAGTAGATATTCAAAGACCTTTTATATTTATTAATACGAATAATTTAAGTGCATTAAAATATTATTATGACCTTAATAGAATCCCTAGAGACAATGTTTTGTCAAAAAATATTTTGTCATTTAAAGAATATAGTGAAAATAATTTATATAATTGGAATAAAAATAAAATATATTATGGCAACACAGATATACCTGATAATTCTATTGGGTTTAATAGTCTCCCATCTCACACTATGATTATGTCTTTATATGGATATTTAAATCTTGATAATCTTAAAGCGATGACTAATGTAATACAAACAGTTAAAGATGTTTCTGATATTGATATTACTACAATTACTGATTATTCTGAAATAGAGGCGAGCTATATTTTGGCTATGTCTTTACTTTTACCATTTGATTTGCTTTATGATTCATTTAATGCTGATGAGCTTTTAAGAGTAAAAACTGGTATTTTAAGAAGTGGGGATATATTATATAATTATTTAATTTCTAATAAAGTTTCATTTTACGAAAAAGATTCTTTGAAATATGCATCAACTCTTGCTTTAATTAGTCTTAATATGCTTAATGAAAATTTGAGAGAAAACGATGTAAGAAAATGGTATGAATTCTCAATGAATTATGTTACTAGCCTTATAGCAGTTTCTATACATGATGATGGTAGTTTAAAAGTGCCTATAAGTGAAAGTTTCGAATATTTAATGCCTATAGTGAGCCTTGCCACAACATTAAAAAATGCTAATATATTTAATTATTTTGATACAGAATCATTTTCTAAGTTAGGATATTTTTTATCTGTAGTAGGCTATCCAAGTGGTTACACAATGCCATTTGGAGATAATATTATAGATTATAGAACAGATATACGTTATGACAATGGTGCTAGAAATGTGGTTATGGAATTGCTTAGTCGAGAGTATAATAATGCATTATATAAAAATTATGCAAATTATGGCTATGCGGAAACTATTGAAACTTCATATTTGCCATATTCTCTTATGTGGCATAATTACAGAAATTATGGTGCAATACCTGCGAGAACTTTTTTTGCCTATCAGTATGGTTATTTTAAGAATATTGAAACTGTAATTTATAATCAAAACTTTTTTAATAAAAGATATGCATATTTTGCTTTATATGCAAAGGGTAATTATCAAAATAAGTCATATAATATGAATCATAAAGATAGGCTTAGTTTTGTGTATTATAATTATGGGGACAAAATTATTGATGAAGCTGGTTTTAGTATGGTGGCAAACATTGAGGCATATTCTCAGTATGCTCATAGTATAATGACTATAGATGACTTAGATGTAAGGGATTATCCGGGAACTTATACGTATATTAAAAGTAGTGTGAATAATAATAATTTACTATATACTCATGCTGAAGCTAATCCTATTCATTCCTATAACTTTAATATTAAAGATTATAGTAGAAGATTTTATTATTTTAAGCCTAATATGATTGTTATAAAAGACAATATAGAAGTCTTAAATAATATAACAGATAATATTGATAGCAATAAAAAATATACTTGGCGTTTTACATCTAGACTTCCTGTTTCGTATAATCAAATTACAAAGATGTTTAATATAGTAGGAAGCAATTCTATCACTGATGTTAATATACTTCTTGATGATGAGTATAATCATGAAATAACATCTATGGATATTGGTGAAAGCTCTCCTTTATATGTTGTGAGTGTTGTACCTAAAAGTAAAAAAGAAATATTTTCTCCGTGGGTAGTGATACTGACTAAGGAGAATAATAGGCCTATAACTGATGTAGAGGTTTTAAGTTTTAATAAAGACACTATAGAGTTTAATGCGAGGGGCAGAAAATACTTTATTAATGCGGGATATACAAATGTTTCTACCAATATTTCTACAAATGTTTTCACTAATATAGTAGACTATACAGAAAATAGACAAAGTGTTACAATATTATCAGACTAAGGAGGTATAAGTTTAATATGAAATTTTGTATAAAAGACTCCTATGAAAACTATCTAGATTTTACATCTGATTATATTTTGAAGTATTTAGAAGAGAGTACTAAAGTAAAAGATAGGCTTGTTATATCATTACCATCTGAAGAGAAGGATAAAGATATATATAAGTGTATAGTAGCAAAGCATTCTAATTTTGATATAGACTTTAGTAAAATATTTATTTTTCAACAATTTGAGTATGTGGGGCTTCCTTTAACACATTTACGAAGTAGAGCATATTTATTAAATGATAATATACTTCAGCATATACCAGTGCCATCTGAGAATATATTTTTGCTTGATGGCTCATCAAGTGAAAGTCAGATGACTAAAAATGAGATACTAATAAATAAATTTGGTTTCTTTGATTTTGTATGGGCTTCTATGTCTAGCACAGGTATATTTGCTGGCAATGACATACATTCTTCACTTACAGCATCATTTAGACCTAAAACTCTAACTAGAGAGCTTCGAAATAATTTGCTTTATTTGTTTGATAATAAAATAAGGTTTGTGCCAACACGTACATTTAGTATGGGCATGTCGCTTGTTTTTAGTGCGTCAAATATATTGATAACATCTTCTGGGGTAGAGAGTTCTATTAATGTTCAAAATTTAGTAGAATTAGGTATAAATGATAGTAATGCTTTAAGTATGATTCAAAAGCATGAAAATGTAAGCTTTGTAATAGATAAGTGTGCATCCATGAGGCTTTCTTCTTCTAGTTTGTCAGCTTCTATGCATTAAAATAAGGAGTTTGTTAATTTATGAGAATAATTATAACTGAAAATGCTGTAAATGAATGGGCTGCATATTATGTTGCTAAGTGTATTCTTGACCAAAATAAAAATAAAAATCCATTTGTAATTGCTTTGCCTTTCAGGCATGTTGATAAAACATTTTATGATAAAATAGTTTCATTCCATGATGATGATATACTTTCATTTGAAAATGTTCATATAGTGTCATCTGGTGAATATATTGGGAAAACTTATTCTCAAAGTTATTTAGAAGATGTGTTTTTATCAAGAATTAAAATACCAAAAGAAAATATACATCTTTTTGATAGTAAAGCACGCAATAGAAAATTAGAATCTAGGCGAATGGCTGAAGTAATAGAAACTCTTGGTGGCATAACTTTACTTATAGACACTCTTGGTGAGGATGGAACTTTTATATTAAATACGCCTCTTTCTTCTTTAGAGTCTGGGGTTCGTGATAAAAGAGTTAGCAATATTATAGCATCTTTTGAGAGCAATAAGCTTGATATTCCATTAAGTGATTTTCCTGAAGAGGGTTATACTTTAGGATTAAAAGAGGCTTACAATGCTAAGTATCTTCTTGTTATGGCTAAAGGGTATGAGGTTTCACATGCTTTGTCACAAGTAGTTGAAAATCCTATTTCGCATTTTTATCCAACATCTGCTTTACAAGCGCATAAAAGACTTATTATTGTGGCAGATGAGGATGCTGTGTCTGAACTTAAAGTTAAAACATACAAATACTCTAAAATGCTTGAAAATAAAAGTCTTCATCCAAAAGAGCTTATTAAGGGATTATATAAGTCTTATTATGCGATTACAAATTGTAGAATATTTGATGGTGAAAAGTTTATTTTAGGGCATTCTATAATAATAGAAAATAATAAGATTAAAAGTATTGAAAAAGAAATTGATGTTGATGCTGTTATAAGCATAATAGACTTGGGTGGGAAAACAGTAGCACCGGGTTATATTGACCTACAACTTAATGGTTGCGGATGTTTTAATATAAATAGTGATACTACACTTGAAACACTTCAAGGAATGAATGAGACCAATCATAAATATGGGTGTACTTCATATTTACCTACCATTATTACAACAACTGATGAGAATATGCTTAAAGTAATAGATTTATTTAATCATATAGAGGATTTGTCTATAGTGGGGGCTTTAGGTATTCACTTTGAAGGCCCATACATATCATTAGAAAGAAATGGTATACATGAGAAAAAATATATAAGAAAACCTTCTAAAGAAATGATTGATAGAATTATAGCATCAAAATGCGTAATGGTTACTGTAGCACCTGAAGAGGTTGATGGAGACATTATAAAAGAATTGTCTCAAAATAATATTGTGGTATCAATGGGGCATACCAATGGTACTTATGCTCAAGTTAAAGAGAAAATTCCGTATGGGCTTACTTTTGCAACTCACTTGTTTAATACCATGCGTCCTTGGGGACCAAGAGAGCCCGGTGCGGTTGGTGCTGTTCTCGAGAGCAAAGATGTATATGCAGGTATTATAGCAGATGGGCTACATTGTGATTTTGCTTCACTTGAGCTTGCTTATAAACTTAAAACAGGGAAACTTTGTGTTGTAACAGATGCTATAGTTGCCGCTGGAACTGATGTAGATAAGTTTATGTGGGCTGGAAAAGAAATATATAGAGATGGCGACAGATATGTGGATGAGACTGGTACATTAGCTGGGTCTTCCATAGTTATGAGCCAATCTGTAAGAAATGTTGTAAACATGATAGGTGCAAGTGTAGAGGAAGCACTTAGGATGGCATCTCTTTATCCTGCTGAAGCTATGGGTATAGATGATAAATATGGTCGTTTAGAGGCTGGGTATATTGCTGACCTAGTTATTTTAGATGATAAGTTAGTAGTTAAAGGTATTGTAGTTAAAGGGGCATATAAAGAAATGAATTATGATAAAGTGGATTTTCATTAATTATTTTTCTTGCTTTTTTGTATAATTCGCTATATATATTATATTCATTTATTTTTTTGTGAGTTTAATATTATGAAGTATTTTATTGTTTTATTTTTTATTTTTAATAGCTTTTTATTTGCTCAAGATGTAGAAGATAAAAATGATATGCATATATTTAGAATATATGATACTGATAGATTCTATACAGGCTGGCAAGATTCTAGGGCATTTATAAGTAGGCTTTACTTGAATAAAAACCTTGATTTAGAATCTACACTTTCCAAAATGCCCGGTACTGGTGGTTGGAGTTTTGATGACGTTGCATTGTCAACAGACGTCAAAATTGCAACTGAAATAATATTTTATAGAAATAAATATGTTACAGTTGGTGTTGCTGGGGCTATGGAAATATTAATGTTTGGAACTAAAGATGCTATATTTAATGTTTATGATTTTAATGGTCAATTTACTCCATATTTAGATTTATGGATGGATGGATTTATATCAGGTTTAGATTTGAAAATTAGGGTATATCCTTTTTATCATCAGTCGACACATTTTGTAGATGGCTATAAAGGACAAGTTCTTAAAGCTGCTAGCTATGAGTTTGGATCAGTTTTATTATATTATTATATTAAAAACTTCACAGTATATGGCGGATTTGAAGGAACATTTAATGCTATAGGTAATGGAGTACCTTTGTTTAAAGGTCATGTTGGACTTGATTATAGATATTCTCTATATTCAAAATATGATATTAATTTGATAGCAGGTATAAATATAGCAGCTATTTATGATGAAAAAGATGATTATGGACTTATGGAAGATAGATGGCATCCTGCACTTAATATAGCTTTAGGTGTTGAGTTTTATAGATATGTGGTAAGTATAAAGTATTCTTATCAGAGGGGACGTGGGGCTACCACTTATTTTCAAAATCAGTCTTTTATAGGTTCTGAAATTAGTATATTTTTGTAATGTTTGATTAGATTTTATATATTATTAAAAATAGGGGAATTATGGACACACCACGCTTACACATAAAAATTGCTTCTCGTTTTAGAGAAATATTTGGATATCGAGGAGATATAAAACTTTATTATGCTCCGGGGCGTATTACGATATCTGGGGAGCATATCGATTATTCAGGTGGAAAAACTATAACAGCTGCTATTGATCGTGGTGTATATATTGTTGCTAGAAAGAGAAATGATAATAAAATTAATTTATATTCACAAACATTTAAGACTAAAAAGAACTTTTTATTAGATAATATAAAAAAAGAGACAGGTGATGAGTGGGCATTATATGCTAAAGGGGTTGCTTTAGTATTAAAAGAATCGGGTTATAATATTACTGGTATGGATATGTTTATACATACTGAGATTCCTTTTCATGCATCTTTAGCATCATCGACTGCACTTTCTCTTTGCTTGACAAATGCTTTTCTTGGAGAAAATAATTATAAAGATATTGCTTGGCAAGACTTAGCTACGATGTCTTATAAAGGGGAAACTAAGTTTTCTTCACAAAAGACTTCTATAACCGATCATGCGACTATGATTATTTCAAAAAAGAATAAGTTAAATGTTTTTGATCTTTCATCTATGGAATATGAACACATTGATTTTGATATAAAAGATTGTTCTATAGCGCTTGTAAATAGTAATAAGAAAAGAATGTCGAGTGATAATGAATATAATTCAAGAAAAAGAGAATGTGAGAGTGCGTTTAAGAAGATTATAGAACATGGGTTTAAGATTAAAAATCTTGCTTCCATAAAATCTAAAGATATTCCAAGTTTTGAGAGTTTTCTTACTAGCAAGGAATTAAGAAGAGTGAAGTATGTTGTAGAGGAATGTGAGAGAGTATCATCAAGTTTTAAGGCTATAAAAAAATCTTCTGTTAAAGACTTGTCAAGCATTTTACTTAAAACGCATAAAGACTTAAGTACACTTTATGAAGTAAGCATACTTGAAGTTGATGTGTTAGTTGAAGAGGCTATGAAGATAGAAGGCGTTATTGGTGCAAGAATGGCTGGCAATGGTTTTGGTGGTGGTGTTCTTATGTTTTTCAAAAACTCTGAAGTTGAAAATATTGTAGAAGAGCTTTACTTAAAGTATAAAGAATCTACAAAGCATGATGCTGATATATATATAATTAAACCTTCGAATGGGGCGGTAATATTTGAAATTGACTAATACATTTTGGATTTTAATATAATGACACTTTCTGAAATTAAAAATTTATTAGTAGATTTAAAAGAGACTTTAATTACATTAAGGGGGTATCTTTGACCCTGATGCAATTTATAAAGAAATAGAAGATATTAATTTGCTTTCTGGTAAAGATGATTTTTGGATTGACAATATAAAAGCACAAAATATTATGAAAAAACGTATGTTTTTAATTGATAAAATTGAACCTTTAGATAAACTTATAAATGATATTTCTAACCTTTATGATCTTACAGTGCTTGCTATGGATGATAATGATTTATCTATGTTAGCGGATATTGAAAGTGAATATATTACTATAAAAATGCATTTTGATGAAATAGAAACTAAGAACTTTTTTTCAGGTGAGTTTGATACTAAAAATGCTTATCTTACACTTAATGCGGGAGCAGGTGGTACTGAAAGTTGTGATTGGGCTTCTATGTTGTCAAGAATGTATATACGTTTTTGTGAGAATCGTGGATTTAAGATAGAGATAGTTGATGAGATTTATGGTGATGAGATAGGCATTAAGCAGATAAATTTTTATATTGAAGGACTTTATGCTTATGGCTATTTGCGTTCAGAGATAGGAGTGCATAGACTTGTTAGAATATCACCTTTTGACTCGAACGCTAAAAGGCATACATCTTTTGCTGCTGTAAGCCTTATGCCAGAAATTGATGAAGATATAGAAATTGATCTTAATATGTCTGATTTTAGAATTGATACGTTTAGAGCATCAGGTGCTGGAGGACAGCATGTTAATAAAACTTCTTCTGCTATAAGAATAACTCATACTCCAACAAATACAGTGGTTCAGTGTCAGGCAGAAAGAAGCCAACATAGTAATAAAGAAATGGCTATGAAAATTATGAAGTCGAAGCTTTATCAACTTGAAAAAGAAAAGTTAGATAAAGAGAAAGAAAAAATAGCAGGCGAAAAAACTGATATTGCTTGGGGCAATCAAATACGTAGTTATGTTTTTCATCCATATCAAATGATAAAAGATTTACGAACAGGGCATGAAACTGGAAATATTAGTGCTGTTATGGATGGGGCAATTGATGGTTTTATACTTGCGTATCTTAAGCTACAAATGGCAAATAAACATAATTAAATAGTTTATTTTCTAATATTTTTTATAATCATAGATATATCGATTGACGCTATTACACATTCAAACCCGAGCATTAAACAAAGAATACCTAAAGACTCATCAAGACTTGGGAATCTTTTAAATATAATACTTAATATAAAAAAACTTATTCCTCCAAATAATATAGCATATACTTTTACAATTAATGATATTATTTTTCCTTTGCCATTATTAGTATTCATGTGATGTCTTTCTCCTTCCAGTTTTTTATATGTTCTATTATAGTATCTACTTGTCCATTTCCTTTAAGTAATTTATAAGCACTATATAAATTACTTAAGTCTAGTTTTTCTTCTAATGGTATTTTTTTAACTTTTTTATACTTATTAAAAATAAATATAATTTCTTTTTTCGCTATTATTTTTTGTATTTCTATAACAGCCTTTAATGTTTTCTTATAAGCTAAAATATATCCTATGAAAAAAGTGAATGTAGCAGGTATTAAAATTTTTATAACCTCGTTTATTATTTTTATAAATATATTTTCCAAATTTCAAATCCTTAGTAAAAAATTATCCAATGCACACCTAAATTATTGTCACGAGTAGAATTAGCATCGCCTACTGTAAGCTCTGTATTTTGACTCTTTATTAGTCCATTATATTTTGTACGGACACTCTTATTATTATTAGACATATCTATTCCTTCTAAATTTCCATAATCCCCTGACCCAGAAGCTTTATTGCCATCTAAAATAAATTCTATAGTATGATTGTGATTAAAACTTTTACTTTCGATACCATGTTTTTGATAGCTACCAACTAGACTGCCAGCATTACCACCTGTTTTAGCTTGAAAACGGCTTTCTATGTCATCATCTATTAGCACTCCATTTCCAATTCCTTTAAGTGTTCCACTGCGTCCATCAGGTAAATTGAATGTAGTTTCTCCATCACCATGTCCCCACGAATTACCTATAACATTAAATAAATTATTATAAATAGTTCTTGATACTTCTGCTCCATCGCAATGCATACTATTAGGTGGTAATTTATTTAAATCATTGCAAGAGAAAGCCATAATGCAACCTATAAGGTTTAATGCTGATGTTTTACTTGTTATGGCAGTCATTTCAAAGTATCCTGATAAACTAAGTATTTTATTCTCCCAAATATCATTAACCCAATAATCTCCTTGCATTCCTTCTATATCAAACCAAATAACTTCATCTTCTTTAGGATAATTATTATTTCCTTTTTCGCCTATTCTCTGTTTAAGTTTTTTCAAAATAACACCATTAGTGTCTAATATATTTGCAACAAAAGTTTCAGTCAGAAAACTTTCTGGTGTTGGAATAAGACCTGTTTCAACACTTATTATAGAGTCATTAATAAAATTACTACTCCCTATAAAAAAGTTTTCGCTTACATTTTTTAAGTCTATATTATTTCTAAATGGGTTGTATGTTGAACTGATACTAAATATTTTTTTCATTGTATGTCCTTAAATAATTTTTTAATTCTTACTATTCGTAAGTAAAGTTTCTAATTTTTCAAGTTTCTTTTCTTTTTCATAAAAATATCCTGTAAGTACTGAATTAAGTTTTGCCATATTTATATCTAGTTTTAGTATGCCTTTACTATATTTATAATCCATACTTCTGATATTTAAATCAATTTCTCTACTTCCTTGTGTAAAGAAAGCACGCACTTTCTTAAAGATAATTCCACTATAGTTTAAGGCATCATTTTTTTCATTTTTTATAATTAAATTTCTTTTATCAAATCCTTTTATATCACATTTAAGGATTCCATTTTTACCAAATTTATTTATAGTATTCACTCCATCTGTTATACTAAATAAGTTAGTTTTATTATTACTAATATAGTAGACAATAATTTCATATATATCTAAAGCTCTGTTACATAAAGATAAATAATTAATTTGTTTACTAAGATACAGTACTCCATTAGTGTATCTAGTTCTTCTAGCATATCCAATTGGGTATCCTATTTTTATAATCTCACCAGAATTTCTATCAGTGCCAACTGTAATCGATGTTGAGAAATCTATATTGAAATCTTCAAAAAAACTATTTTGAGATTTAAGTATAACTTTATAAGCTTTATTTTGCTGAAGGGATATGTTTTTATAGTTTATATTTTTTACTTTAAGTTTTTGAATAGCCACTTGTGCTTTTAAATGATTGTAAGCATATTCTAGAGCTTCAGTTTCATTTGCTTCAAAGTTATATTCAAAAATGCGTGTTTTTTTTCCTACTAAATCAGTTATATATGTTTTAGGATATTTGGGGTCTTCTCCTAAAATTGGTTTTAAAACGTTAAAAGCGTTCATGCTATTATCTTTAATTTTTACAACATACTGACTATAAAGCTCTGAGTAATCTTCTTCATATTCAGTATCAGAAAAATTATTTCTATGCCAGCTTAATTTTAGAGTAGCCTCTTCAGAAAAACTTTTGAAGTAAAACTCGCTATTACTATCGACTCCATAAACATAATTGTTAGGAAGCTCTTTTTCAAGTTCATCGAGTATGTCTCTTATGCTACGTCCTGCTAAGGTAGTTGTGATTAATGTGTTATCATCTTTTGGAATTAAAATATTTTCTTTATTAAATTTAATACCTATACTTTCTATTTTATCTTTGAGGGACAAAACTAAGTCGTATACTTTTGAGCTTTCTTCAAGTTCTAAAGTATTTGTAATAAAAACATAATCAAGTAAACCCCATAGAGGAATAATTTCAAGTGTAAGTCCATAGTCTGTTATTTTTTCAATTACACCTTTAAATACTTTCTCGCCTTTAAGTATAAACTCCACTGTATCATTTATAGTGTAACGACCAAATACTTTAGGAAATTTTATTTTTCCACTTTCTCCACCACGTTTATTTTTTTTAAACTCAAAACTTTCAAAATTTGCTCCTACTGATAAATAGAATATGTCAGTTGCTATTTTTATATATGTATCTATATCAGGTTTTTTTTCAGATATGCTAGTAGAGTTTGACAAAAAATAATTGAGTATAAATCCAGTATAATTCATAATGCTATACCTTTGCTATATTTAATTATAAAACTGATTGTATTATAATTACTTTTTATATTTAATATGTTTCTACCTATATCTAAAAATGGTTGTACGCCACTATACTCTATTAAAATGCCATTATAATTATTGCTGTTTTCATCATAAA
The DNA here is from genome assembly GCA_947040945.1 of uncultured Spirochaetia bacterium. Classification (GTDB taxonomy): domain Bacteria; phylum Spirochaetota; class Brachyspiria; order Brachyspirales; family Brachyspiraceae; genus CAMQVF01. The sequence continues at coordinate 20,449 of CAMRCO010000009.1, read as the reverse complement.
GCGTTAGTGTATCATTTTTATATTTTAATTTATGAGTACCAGATGGTAAATTTGTTTGAATACGCATTCCATAATTTCTGCTATGAATTAAGTGTGCGTTTAAATTTCCAGCTTTTCCTGTTATTTCCCATTCAAAAGAAATATTACTTGGAACTAGAGATTTACTAAAATATTCAATATCTTTAATTCCTATACCTTTAAATCCTATATCTTCTTCTATCGTGTCACCAGTAAAAAAATTATCTATCATTTGGCATTTAAAACTAAAGCCTTCAATATGGTTAGTCAATTTTAATGTATAGCCTGATGTTTCTATAATATTTACACGTGCGGAATACCAAAAATTATTTATATAATGCTCTATATAAAAACTATAGGAGTAGCTATTCATTAAAAGAGAAGTATATTCAGCTATGTTTTTATATAAACTGTTTTTATCAGTATTATTTATTTCATATATTGGAATAGCATAACTTAATTTTCTTCCTGCCGATACTAAACCTATACCTTGAAGAATACCTTCATTTCTATTTCCATCAATAACTTTATAATCATTTTTTATAGTATCAACAGAAACACTGCTTGAAATATCTATTAGGTTAAAATATTTTATATCTTTATCTTTAACTATTTTTAGTCTACTATTGTAAGGCATATTTGAAATTCCTACTTTTTAATTCATTTAATATATCTATTACTTGGTCAGCATTTACAAGCTCTTTAACTTCAACTATAAAATTATTGATATTAATACCATTAGGGCTAGAAATCTCTTTAGTTCTTTCTGTTGAAATAACTTCCAAATCTCCACCTTTATTTCTTACAATCTCATGTCCCATTTCTCCAACAATAGCACTTTCGCCTTCCCTAAGAGTGTACCCAGAAGTTCCATAAGCAAATTTTGGAGAAGCAGGAGGGGTAGGAGCATTTGCTTTTATAGAGTCAAGGTTTTGTGTAGCATTACTAATACCACTTACAGCAGAGGCAACAGCAGTCAATGCGGTTCCTGCCATTATTGCTCCTGTTGTAAAACCTATAATACCACCGCTAGCACCTGCCGTAAGTGGCATAACAGCTGCTTGTATAGTCGCATTTGCCAACCCCAAAGTAGCATCAGCTATAGCTTTATTTTTTTTCACTTCAGCTAATGCTATTTCATTATCATGTTCTGCTTTTGCTTTATTATATTCAGCTACTGATATATCATAATTTGTTTGTGCTAAAATTTTCTTCTTTTCTTCTTCTTGTTTCTTTTTTAAAGCAGTTTCTTTATTATCAATTTCAGTTCCTTCTGTAAGTTCTTTAAGACGATTTTCAATTGCATTAGCACTGAGCATATCATTTGCCTCAATAGACCTTTCATATTCTTCATTAAGTTTTTCAATATACAATTCTTTTTCAATGTCATTGTTTTCTTTATATTTTTCTTCAAGTTCTTTAAGTGCCTCAATTTGTTTGTTTTTTGATTCTTCAATTGCATTATCATATTCTGATAAATCTGTTATATTAGCACTCCAATTATCTTTTACTATACTCATAATGCTGTTTGATATTGATCCAAATGCTCCAGATAAGTTGCGAGCATTTTTATCTAAAGCATCAAACATTGAGTTTATTTTAGTGTTAGAACTATCTGTTGCTACTTCTAAATTAGTTATTTCAGTTTCTACCAGTTTTAGTGATGAACTTAAATTACCTAAACTGTTATTTGATGATTTTGATATTTCATCATTGCTACTTGTAATTGACTTAGAAAGAGTATCTTGCATAGCAAGTCTATCTTTAAGTAAAGTTTCATCTAATAATTTAATTTCATTATTTATGTACTCTATATTATCAGTATTTGATACCTCTTCTATACCTTCATTTTCACTATCATTACTATCTTTGACTTTGGAACTTGAAGCCGATTTTATATTGCTTATAGATTTTATAAGTTTGTCTGTTTCAGAGTTTAGGCTTCTAAATTCTTTTTGAATATCATTAAATGATTTTTTTGTTAAAGCAATATCTGTTGATATTTCTTTAAGATGTTTATTATAATAATCAGACATTATGTTCTCCACATTTAACTTTTGTTTAATAATTTTTTTTCTTCTATCTTAAAAAAACCTATAGCATAATTTAGTAGTACTCTTTTTTCATAATCATCATATTGGTAACTTAATCCACTTAATGTAAAAGCTAATGCTTCTCTTAAAACTTGACTATGCCTTATAAGTATATCACGACCTTTTGAAACTGTTTTTTCAGTTATCTTGAAATATAAATCTAAAATACTTTCAGATGTTCCTTTATAATAGTAGGGGGCTATTAAACTAAGTTCTTTTACTTTAAGATCTAAGCCCCAAGGACAAAAAAACTCATTATGCACTTATTTATCATTGATACACAGTGAAAAGGTTCTTTATTTAAGTTAACTTCTACACTATCTCTTACTACACTAAGCTTTATAGTTTTGAAACATTCTAAAATAGTGGCAGAATTTTTTATAGATATAAAAGTAGCAGCACTGTCATCAAACTCTATGCGGTCTCCTGACTTAAACCATTTTGATAAGTCCCCATATCTACGCTCAACTTTGTCTTTAACATTTATATCTTTAACCGGTATTGTAATAATTTGATCTTTTGAAAAATCGATAATATCATTTTTGTACATTTTATTTCCTTAAAAAATTAAATTTATATATTTGTATATCCAGAAAAATCTTTTGATATTTCCTCTTCTGTATAATTAACTCCTATATTTATATCACTAGTTATAATCATAAGAGTTGTGTAAGGGTCATATACGCTTGCCTTTGACGTGAATCCTGATGCCTGTAAACTTATAACGCCATCAGCAATTGACGGATACTGTGGTTGTCCAAGTAGTGTTTTTGTTGATTTTATTATTTTATATTCTTTACCATTTTTCATTGTGCTTGTTTCGATCATTAAAGATATATTTTTATTATTGTTTACTCTGTCCTGAAAAATATCTTTAGTTTCTTCATTAAACATAGCTTCTATATCATAACTGTCAGCATACTTCGATATTGGCACTTCATAAGGGGCATTTGATATATTCCAATTAGGCTCAATTATCCATTCAAAATTATTTGTTATACTTGATAATGCCATAGCAGTTTTACCTGAATAAAATACTTTAGTGCGACCATTGGTTTGAGAGTATGCATTTGATACATCATCAACTTCTGCTTGTGAAGCCTCTCCATCAAAATTTTTGTCATATCCTGCCCATATATTTGTTGTAATATTTGTAAGGTTATTATTTTGATAAGCCATATTAAGTGTAAGCATTCTGCATCCTGCATACTGAGTATTTAGGAGAGCATTTCTACTTGAAACTAAGATATTAAAGTATTCTGGGTTTCCTCTTTTAGGGATTATAAAATTGATATATGGAGCAATAGTCGCTTTGTATTCTTCACTCAAATCTCCCACTCTAAAAAAGTTTCTAATAGATGAATTAATAGACGTTACTGAGTCATTTTTGCCTTCTTCAAAATTTAATATTTCAGATCCAAGTCCTATATGCATAGTTGCCAAAAATTCATTTTCATCACTTAGGGTTTTAAAAGAATTAACTAATTGAATAAAGTCATTTACAGTCATATTCTCAGTTATAGGAATACCTCTTTTTGTAATTTCATCTAAAACTAAATCAACTTGTGTAGTTTTGCCGTTAATATCTTTTGTTATGTCAAGTATAAAGTTTCCATCATACTCAATACTTATAAAAGCTTTATTATTTTCTAATGATTTTGTAATTCCACCAAGGCTCATAGCTGTATAAAAAGCTATCCCATTAGGTGTTATAATATCTCCCATATCGCCTGTTATTTGGCTTTTGCCTAATATTTTAATATTAGTAGGAAGACCTATTCTTGCTTGATCAATAACTTCAACATTCTTTTTTACTGTAAATGATGTTGGAAAAATAAGTTTTGTATTTCCTTTTTGTGTAAAATCTATAAACTCTTTACTGTTTGAAGACTTCGCAACTCTTATATTATATTCACTTCCAACAAATGCTTTTAATCCTTTATGGTCTGTCATTTTTAATATCCTCTTTATATTTTTTTGGCTTATTTTTAATATCATATTTTTTTTCTATCTTATTACTTTTATTTTTTTTAGTAATATTTTCTTTATGGACTTTTAAAAAATTTACCCAAGACTCATCTATCATTGTCTACTTCCTCCTCTAAACTTAAATCTTGTAATTTATAATGAAATATTAAATTAGCATTTATAGTAATTTTATTTATATCATTTGATGTGTTTTCGATTTTGTCATAATACCTACTAATATTTATTTCAGGATTTATTGGTGTTATTCTATTTCTATATAAGTAAATAAATTGCTGAAGTCTTTTATATAAAGTGTCTATATATAGATCACTTATAAAACTTGAGTTTGTAGGTATAGTATTTTGCTCTATGCTAATCAGCATATTTATTTTGCTACCAAAATTTATAAGTCCTATTTGACCAAGTGAATCACTTTTTGTAGCTTCTATACTTTTAACTTGAACAAGTAAAAAATTTTTGGCTAGTTCTCTAAAATTTCCTAAACTAAAATTATTTATTTTATATTTATGCTCTAAGCCTTTATTGAACATTCCTTTTCCATTTTTTATATTCCAATTAGTATCAAAATACTCATCAGCTAAAAACAAAAGTAAATCTTCTTTTATTTCTTTTATTATCATTTTTTATCCTTAAAATAATTATTTAAATAAAAATCCATTTCTAAGTTTTGGGACTTCTTGAGATTTAAGTTGACCTACAAAGCGTTTAGTATTTTTTTCAATTAAGTTTTGATATTTATCTCTTTCGAGTTTAAGACTTTCTATATAGCCTTTATTATTTTCTGTATAATTACTAAAAGCTAATGCAACTATAGTTTCAAGTATGATATATCTTTTAATATAGTAGTAAGATATATCATTTTCTTTAAAAGATAATTTTAACTTTGATATCCAACTTTCAATTTGGCTTTTAATATCAATTAAATAAAAACTAATCTCATCATCAGTGATTTGTTTGCTATACTCATTGTTTCCATAATCAAGAAGTTTAGCGCTTCTTTTAATATCATCTATAGTTACATTTACTTTCATTTTGTCCCTCTCTATTACTTTCTGTTTGTATTTTTTGGTATCTCTTTTTTTGCAGTCTCTATATTACTTTCTTCTTTATCTAATTCTTTTTTTATGAAGTTTTTATTCTCATAATTTTGAACTTCTACATATTCTCGTAAATCAGTATCTTTCCTAGATTTAACATGCTTTAATATTTTTACAAAATCAGCTTTAATTTGATTATGAAGAACTCCATCACGGGCTAAAAATATAGTGCCTTTTTTAAGTGTGTATACCTTTTCAAAAATCTGTAAATTATCAAGGTCTATATTAACAACTTTTCCTATGTACATATTATTTCCTTTATAATTTTTCTATACTATAGAAAAAGTTACTTTAGTAAATGCTTCAGCTTTGTCAATATAGTATCCATAGTCTGTATAGAAATCGATTCTTGTATTGTTTCCATCCTCAACTACACTAAGTCTTTCAATTCCTTCAAGTTTTTTAATTGAGGCTCTGTCAGCAAACACATCATCTGTGCTTGTGAAAATATAGAACTCAAGGTCTTCATTCCATATAAGTTCAGATTCTCCTGAAGCAAATTTACTATCAAGAAAACGCATACCGCCAACAGCTGCCTGAACATTTGTGCCAGAGTTTTCAGTAAAAATTGATTCTATAGTCTGTATGTTGAAGTTAGTATTTGCCATGCCATACCCGTTAAAGAAATTAGATAGCTTTTGACTTGCTGTAAGTTTGTACCAGCTTTTTTCAGGTATTGCCATAATTATTCGTCTTGAATGACTCATTCCATTTAGAGTGGTTTTTAGGTAAGATATCGCATTGTTTACGGCTTCTCTAAATCCTAGTCCTGAATTATCTTGATTAATATTTCCTGCTGTAAATATATTTTTGCCTGCTTCATATTTTTGAGCGGCTATTGCTTTATGTATATTATATTCCAATGTTACAAATTTACTTTCAGCAACTGCCTTTGCTATTAGCGATATAAGTTGGCTACCATCAGGGTCATCAATTGCTGTCATTGAACGCTTAGTCGCAAGTGGTATTTCTATTTTTTTATTTGTATAAAAAATAGCAGCGTCCTTATATTCAGTACTTGGTTCTAGTATTTCTACACTTGAGCCATTAGCTGAAGGATTATAAGCATTCATTCCCTCAAATATTGGGAAACGCTGATTAGTTGAATTAATTCTTATACTAGGTAGCATTTTACTTATGAGTTGTGATTCTTGTGAATATGCTGAAAGTTTACTTGAGACAGCCACTTCTAGTTGTGCTATATCTTTTGCATTATAATTTGTCATTAATAATTTCCTCCTCTAACTGTTAATACATTTCCTTTTAAAGCGTTTGTGATAGCAAAACATTTTATGCTAGATGCATCTGTGGCTTTAACAAATCCATTACTTGCTGGTTTAAGTCCATCTCCAGTTTTTACGTCTTCTCCTGCTCTCACATGAAAAAAACTTCCTGCTTTCAAGTAACATATTTCTATTATGTTTACACCATCTATTTGTACATTACTATTTTTTATTCCACTTTTATATGATAATAATCCTAGAAATGTCTCTCCATCAATAAATGGATGAACTTGATTTTTATTGTCTACTGAAATTGGGCTTGCTAGCTCAACTTCATTCCAATTGACACTGAAGTCAATATTAAGTTCATTGTCTCCATTCACTATAAGTCTTTTACCTTCCATAAAGTTTAACTTATTACTCATTGTTTTATAATCTCCTAATATTTTAATATTGATGTTGTAATGTCTTTTAATGTTTTTTCTTTATAAAGTTTTCCCATTAAAATTTTCTCTTCACTTTTATGACCATAAAATTCAAGTTCAGATAAAGCAATTCCAATAGACTTATCTCCCATATTTTTATGATTTCTTTTTATAAATGTTTTAGCTCTTTTAATACTTGAAGGTATCGCTTTGCAATTATTTTCGACTTCATAAAATGAAATTTGGTCATCAAACTTAGACATAGCAAGTACTTCTGCTTCTTTTGTCTCTTTAGTGTTTTTGATTTTTTCCTCTTCGGTGTCGTCATCAAGTTCTGTTATTGCGGCTTCATCTTCTAAAGACATATTTTTAAGTTTTTCTGTAATATAGTCTTTATGATTTTCTATAACTTTATCAATAATACCCTCTGGTATATCTTTAATAAAGTCATCATCCTCAAACATTTGCCAAACTAGATTTTTATCCATAATAAAATCCTCCTTTTTTGTTTTTTCTTTTATTTTTGATAAAGCTATTTTTTCACCATACTTACCCATAGTTACAAGCTCAACATTTTTTGCTCCCGCACTACTTACTAAGCTAATTCCAAATAACTCTAAATCACAAATTTTATTATCAGCATCTTTGTAAATTACAGCATCAATTGATGGCAAGGTATATTTACCGCTTCTTATAATATTTTTACCTTTTTCAAATAAGCTATGCTTTGTAACATAAAGCCCATCATCTTTTGCCTCTATGTCCAAAACATTTCCTATAATACTACTGTGATCATGATTTTCATAAATAGATAAAGGTAATCCTTCATCTTTAAATCTTTTCACAGCCTTATCCCAAATGTCTTTTCCTATAAACTCTTCTCTAATTTGTGTAAAAATGTTGTCAGAATCTAAATCACGTTTATACCACCTAAGCTTATGCTTAAGTATTCTAAAAGTTTTTTTAATCATTTTTGTTTGCTCCTAATTATTTTTTATTTTCTTTTTCTACTTTTTTATCTAATTTGTCAGTTATAGAATTAAAATGATCTTCTACAATTAAATATGGATACTCTAAAAGTTTTTCTGTTTTGTAATTATGTGAAAAGTTTAATTCACATAAATTTCTAATCATAGTTTCAGATATATCAAGATATGCTTTTTTTACTGTAGCAAGCACAAAGCTGTCTGTAAAAATATCAAGTGAACGCATTAAGTCCCGACTACCACCACCTTTTATTCCAGTTGTAATTTGTCCAAGTGAACTTGTACGCATAACAGTATCAAAAAGCATTTCCATAGACGATACCATTTTTTCTGTATCAGGAGCATCTAGTGTATAAAGCTCACCTTCGCCATCAACATAAAGCCCTCCACCTTCAGACATGAGATTAAGTAATCTTGCCGTTGCCTCCATTTCCCATTGTGTGTTATCAGCTCCGCTATCTCTTGACGTGCGTCTAACTCCCATAGGATATGTTCCAAAACTATGTAGGGCATTGTATAAACTTTCTGAAAGTTTTTTATGTTGCTTATAATATGAGTATAAATAGTAGAGATAAAATGTACCAAATGGATTGCCGTCAAGTGCATTATGTGCATGATATGCTATGCAATTTTTTTCTATGTCGATGGATATTAAAGAGACAGGTGTGTCTTCGTTAATATTGCTATAAGGATTATCAATATCATCAATTTCAATTGCTTTAGGAAATGTAATATATTTTAATACTTTAACTCGACTTGTGTCATTAGGGTCAAAATAAAAACCTTTTACATTTTGAAGATTTATAGTTTTAAGTCTATTAAAACCTACCATATCTTTATTTTTTCCAGTAAGGGTAAGTTCAGGTATAGCAATACCTACACCCCATCTTAAAGAAGGGGTGACAATTTTATCAAATAATATTTCGTATCCACCAACTCTATTAATTTGCCTTTCTACAAACTCAAGAACTTTTTTATGTTTAGGGCAGTCTTCTAAATGTTTAGATTTATACCCGAGTTTTACATTAACACTTTTGCAAAGGCTAGTAAATTGTTTTAATGCTAAGCTAAAATATCCTTCATTTGCCATCTCTTCTGCCATTATAGTTTGTTCACGTGGATTTGAGAATGAGCTTCTGAATGTGCCTCTTGTAAGATATGTATCTATTATTCCGCTATTGGCACTTGTATCTAAAGCATACTTTTTAAGGTCATTATTTTGCTTTAATACGATGTCAATTTTTTTTTCATAATAGTCTAATATTTTTTTATCAAGATCATTTTTTTCATCATTATTATTTAATTCCAAAATTAAACCCCTTATTATTTTTTTTCTCTCGTGGATTTTTTTCATCTTCACTATTAAAGAGTATGTAGTAGTTTTTATTAGTACTTTTGTCTAACGTATTTAAATAATTTTTGCTATAAAGTATTAAGCTAGCCAAAGCATCTGGAAAATCAATAAAACTAAAGTCGTCGCCCTTAATACAGTTTTCATTTTGATTATCACTAAAGCCGAGTAGTTGCATCATTGCTATAAAATTTCTGCCATGTGATGACTTCGTCCAGTAAGGCATTTCATTTTCATCTGGAGTTACTAATGACCTGTCATCGAAGTAGCAATTTTCACGTATTGGAATAGAGGCGTTTATTATTCTCTCAATTTTACTAGTACGCACATAAAAAGGAGTTACAATAAATTTATTTTGTCTCAATTTTTTAATTAACTCACCTTGCTGAAAATTAGCTTCACACATTATCTCTTTTATATTTCTTTCTTCTAGGAACTTGGTGATGCTCTCATCAGTGGTTTTGTCATCCTGATTACGCATAAGACCTGAGTCTAATATGTAGTATTTATCTTGAACTTTTACATAAATTATACAACTTGTAAAACAGTTTTTGCCACCAAATGCAGGATCAATTATGGCTCGAGCTACATGTTCTGGACTCATATTTTTTTTATACTTATGAACATTAAAAAATTTTAATTTACTTTTTAAGAATATTCTGCCTTGTTCTTGTTTTAATTCTCCAAGCCAAATATAGCCATATAAATTAGGAGTGTTTTGAAGACTCATACTTCTGCTGGTTTCAAGTATTTCACTAAAAAAATGATTGCCGTCATAATTTACTTTTGTTATAAGAGTATTTTTATCTATGTATTCAGAATACTTATAATCTTTTTCATTGTCTTTAGTATATATTTTATCTTTGAGAGTATATTTGCTTACAGTTTGATAAATTGGATCAAGCAGTTTTCTAGGATTAAATGCCCACCATATTTCAGATTTTGAGGCACGTATTGATGGTTCAAGAACTTCCCAACTTCCCTGAGTTATAGTTTGTCCTTCTTCAATAAAACAGTATTTAATATTATGTATACTTTTAACTTTATCGATTGAGTATTCTCGTAAACCAGTAAATATAAATTTTACATTGGTGATTTTGTTTGTTATCACTTTTTTTGTGACATGAAAATATTCTGTTAATTGATTATTTTTAATTAGATGAGTAATAAGAGAGTAGGTTGAGTATTTAATAGACGCTTCTGTTTCACGTGCAAATAAAAAAGTACACTCATTATTAGTGAAACTTAAAACTAAAAGCATGCGTAAAATAGATTCACTTTTTCCACCGCCACGTCCACCAAATGCTACTTTAATACGTTTGTCCTCATTGAGCCATGTTTCAAATGGCTTTATAATGTCAATATGTACTACCATTTATTTATATCCATAGATTATATTTTTGATTTATTTTTAACTTTTAATAAAATAATTTTGTTGCAATCTTATACAAAAGTTATAAGTAAATATTATGTTTTAGTTTGACTTTTAAGAAGTTATATGCTACTTTTAAATATCGAATTAAAAATATGCAGAAAAGTAAAAGAAATAAAACAATAACATTAAATCAAGATGAAATTAAATATTTATCTCTCTCTCTTATAAAAGACGTGAAAGAAAATATTGAAATAAATAACATAGTCAATAAAGTTATTTTAGGTAGTATGTTTGATGTGTATAAATATTTACCTGACTCATTTGTAGATTTACTAATACTTGATCCTCCTTATAATTTAAATAAAGATTTTGGCGAAGTTTCATTTAAGCGTATGAGTGATGATAAATATAGAGATTATTTTGAAGATATAATAATTAAACTTAAACACACACTTAAAGCAAATGCATCAATTTATGTTTGTGGCGATTGGTATAATTCAAGTTCACTGCAATCTGTTTTGTCAAAACACTTTAATGTACGAAATAGAATTACATGGCAAAGAGAGAAGGGGCGTGGGGCAAAAAAAAATTGGAAGAATGCCCATGAAGATATTTATTTTGCTACAATGTCAAATGAATATACTTTCAATGTTGATAAAGTTAAAACAAGAAAAAGTGTTATCGCTCCATATAAGGAAAATGGAAAACCTAAAGATTGGAAAGAAACAGAAGATGGAAACTTTAGAGACACATACCCATCTAATTTTTGGGATGAAATGTCGGTGCCTTATTGGTCTATGTCTGAAAATACAGAGCATCCAACACAAAAGCCAGAAAAACTTATGGCGAAATTAATTTTGGCTAGCAGTAATGAAAATGATATTATTTTTGATCCTTTTTTAGGTTCAGGCACTAGCTGTGTTGTTGCGAAGAAACTTGGCAGACAATATATTGGTATTGAAATTGATAAAATATATGCCTCTGTTTCGATGAAAAGAATACTCGATGCTAATTTAGGGGACAGAATACAAGGTTATAGTGATGGAGTTTTTTGGCAAAGGAATTCTCTAAACTCTAGTAAAAAAGATAAGCAGAAATAAAAAATTAAATTTGCATTAAAATATCCCAGTTATTTTCGAGGTAAGAGCAAAAATTATAACTAGGGCTATACGATTTGTAAATAGCTTCAAAGTCGTGTAGGGCAGTCCTAAAATTTTTATTGTTTATAATGCCTTCTTTTGCTAAATAAATTAATACAATTGATGCTGAGCGAGAGACCCCTAAATCACAATGAACTAATACTTTTTTATTTTTTATGTTTAAGCTTATAAAGTTCATAACATCTTTTATAATGCTTTCAGTGTATATTTTGGAAAGGTATTCACTCATGTCTACTATGTTTAAATAAATATTATCGCTGTCTTTTTTATAAATTAAATATTTTTCGTCATTTTCATTTATATCTTCTAAAATTTCTATATGGCATGTTCGGCAAGCATGTAAAATTGCGTAGTCATCGTCATCAATAAATTTATCACAATCATATTTGCTTCCAATAAATAAATTTTTATAAACTTCTTTCATTTTCTAGCCTTAATAATTTTTTATAACTTTATATTATTATATTAAATATATCTACTATTAATTGAATTAGTAGTAAGTTTTGTAATAATTATAGCATTTATTATTTATTTTAATATATAATAAACTATTGATTTTAGAAGTGGTTTATCATACAATTTGGAATGCATTTTAATAAATATAAATTGGAGTTTATAACATGAAAATAGATAGAGATTATATAATAAACTTAGTGAGTAGTATTTCTAATATAACAGACTCTGAAATTAATTCTGTACTAGAAAAAGCAAGTAAACAAAAAGGGCTTACTCATAAAGAAGTTGCTGTGCTACTCGCAATTAAAAAGCCTGAACATATAAAAAAAATGTTTAGTATAGCAGAACGTATTAAACAAGATATTTATGGAAAGAGAATAGTAATTTTTGCTCCGCTATATGTTAGCGATTATTGTGTTAATAAATGTTCTTATTGCGGTTATAAAATTGACAATGATTTTAATCGTCGCCGTCTTACACAAAATGAGGTGGCTACACAAGTTAAGCATCTTCAAAAAATGGGTCATAAACGAGTTGCATTAGAAGCGGGAGAGGATCCTCAAAATTGTAATCTAGATTATATTTTAGAATGCCTAGACACAATTTACAATACAAAAGTTGATAATGGAAGTATTCGCCGTGTTAATGTTAATATTGCAGCAACAACTGTAGAAGAGTATAAAAAACTTAGTAAGGCGGGCATAGGAACTTATATTCTTTTTCAAGAGGTATATGATAAAGTTGCTTATGAAAAAGTTCATCTTAAAGGGCCTAAAGCTAATTATGATTTTCACCTAAATGCTATGGATCGTGCAATGGAGGCAGGAATTGATGATGTTGGTGGTGGAATATTATTTGGGCTTTCTGATTATAGATTTGAAATACTTGCTATTATGATGCATAATGAATATTTAGAAAAAACATATAATACAGGATTTCATACAGTGTCTGTTCCAAGGCTAAAAAAAGCTGAAGGAATGAATCTCAGTGATTTTCCCAATATTATAGATGATGAAACTTTTAAGAAAATAGTTGCGGTTATCCGTATAGCTGTTCCTTTCGCGGGTCTTATACTTTCAACAAGAGAGAGTATGGAAATGCGTGCTGAGGTAATTCGTTATGGGGTATCACAAATTAGTTCAGGTTCTTGCACAGGTGTCGGTGCTTATAAAGATGAGTCTGAAGAGGAGTTGTCTCCATCACAATTTTTGGTGCATGATGACAGAAGCTCTTTAGAAATTAATAAATGGCTGCTTAAAGATAATCAATTGCCAAGCTATTGTACGGCTTGTTATAGGAGTGGACGCACAGGTGAGGACTTTATGCATCTTGCTCACAGTGGAGATATTCAAACTTTTTGTCATCCAAATAGTTTAATAACTTTATTAGAATATTCTTTAGATTATGGAGATGATGAGTTTAAGGAATTAGCTCAAGAGAAAATTGATAGAGAATTAAAATTGATGCCAAGTGATAAAGTTAAAGACACTACAATTAAATATCTTGATCGCATTAGAAATGGTGAAAGAGATTTATGTCTTTAGGTTTTTAGTCCTTAAATATTTTTACAGCCCTTGGAAGAATGCCTGTCATAAATGCAAGAAATATTCCATAATTTGTGATAGGCACTTCAGCGTCTTTCGATTTTTTAATACGTGAAAGTATGGCTTGTCTATTTGTCATGCAAGCTCCACAGTGAATAAGAAGTTTATATTTATTTAAATCGGTAGGAAAATCATCTCCCATATAAAAGTCGATGTTCGGAGCAAAACCTAAATGTTTTTCGAGTGCCTTTGGAATCTTAAATCGTCCTATGTCTTCACAAGAAATATTGTGAGAACAACTTTCTAAAATGGCAACAAAGTCATTATGCTTAATATTTTTTAGAGCGTTTATTCCTTCTAAGAAATAATCCAAGTCTCCTTTATAGCGAGAAAAAATAATAGAGAAGCTAGTAAGTAATATATTTTCAGGAACAACTTCACTTACAAACTTAAAAATTTGTGAGTCAGTTATAATTAGGTCTACGTCATAGTTCGAACGAATAAGACTATCTTTAAGCTCTGTATCACGCACCATAGCAACCTCAACACCATTGTCTAAGCATTCCCTGATAACTTGTACTTGTGGATGAATAATGCGTCCAGCAGGAGCCTCGCTGTCAATTGGTATAACTAGCAAAACTTTAAGTCCACGGACAAGCTTGTCTCCAAGTAGTGTTTGAGTTTCTTTATTTGAAGCGATGTGATTGCTAAGTATGCTTAAAATGTTATCAATACTTATGTTGTCAAATATAGAACAGCTGTGAGAATCGGGGTAAGTTTTTTTAACTAATACAAACTCTTCTTTACTTAAAAGGTCTGACTTGGTAATTATCATTAAATATGGAATAGAAAGTTTTTTGCATTCTCTTGCCATACTCTTAAACCAGTCATAATCAATATCTTTAGAAGAAAGTAAAATTAAAGCTAAGTCTGTTTTTTGTAAAGCTTTCTCTGTTTTCTCAATTCTTTGAGCTCCAAGAATACTCGAGTCGCTAAATCCTGCAGTGTCAATAAAAACAACTGGAGCTGTGTCTAATAATTCAAATCTTTTTTCGACAGGGTCAGTGGTGGTGCCGTGAGTTTCGCTTACAATTGAAACCTCTTGACTGGTTAATGCGTTTAGTAATGATGATTTTCCAGAGTTTGTTTTACCAAATAATCCTATATGAAATCGCTCGCCTTTAGGAGTTTTTTTTATCATAATATTCTCTTTTATTAAATAAATTCTTTATTCTCTAATAACGTAAAACTATTAGAATCAGGATGATGCCCTATGCCCATGTCAGAACAAAATCCATATTTTGAAATTAATTCCTCTGTACTGAAAT
Source organism: uncultured Spirochaetia bacterium (assembly GCA_947040945.1). Lineage (GTDB taxonomy): Bacteria > Spirochaetota > Brachyspiria > Brachyspirales > Brachyspiraceae > CAMQVF01. The sequence continues at coordinate 5,404 of CAMRCO010000009.1, read as the reverse complement.
GATTCTTAAAAATATCTTTTTCGAAGTCAGCTTTTTTGTCATATAGTAAATATTTATTTCTAACATCAGGTGGCGACATATTACTCATTATAACATTTGCCCCAGCCTTAAGTCCTTCATTTGCTCCATCAGGATGTAGGGCAGCTAATGCTGTGGTTGCGGGTAGAAGCGATTTTGGTAAACTAAGGCGTGTGAGGGCAAGCATAATTATTGTCTGCCTTAAAGTTCCAGATGGCTCATTTTTGAAAGGTGTGTCATGTTGTGCAAGGAATGGACCGATACCTATCATGTGAGGCTGTAATTTTTTTAGAAATAAAATATCTTCTGCTAGGCATTCACTTGTTTGAGTTGGTAGCCCAACCATAAAACCGCCACCTGTTTGAAATCCAATTTTTTTTAAGTTATATAAACATTTTACTCTGTTATCATAACTCATAGTGCTTGGATGAATATGCTCATAAAGTTTTTTTGATGCCGCTTCATGCCTTAATAAAAAACGGTTTGCCCCTGCCTTAAAATATTCCTCATATTCTTCATAAGTTTTTTCGCCAACTGATAATGTTATTGCTGAATCAGGAAACTTTTTTTTAATAGTATAAACAACATTACACATTTTATTAGTGTCATAAGCTTTGTCTTCGCCAGACTGTAGCACAAAGGTACGATATCCGAGTTTATATGCAGTGGTGCAAGAATCAAGAATTTGCTCTTGTGTAAGGCGGTAGCGTTCTGCATTTTTGTTGCCTTTTCTTATTCCACAGTAAAAACAGTTTTGATTGCAATATGAAGTAAACTCCACTATTGCTCGTCTATAAACTCTTTTTTGAAAATGTTTTTGCCTTTCTTTATCCGCAAGAGAAGTTAATAAAATTAATTCGTCATCATCTATATTTGAAATAATATAAGACAACTCTTCTTTGTTTAAGTCCTTTGGATTTTTTTCGCATTTTGTAAGTAAAGATTTTATCATTTATTTTAAAGCCATATAATTTAGTATTATAACAAGATAAATATTTAAATTACCATCTTATAACATATTCTGTATAAATATCACCTTTAGCAACTGACTTTGTAATTTCAATAGAAGTTCTAGTTCCAATAGTATTTTTTACAAATGCTGTTATAAAATAAAATATAGCATGTTCTAGAGTTTCTGGTGACTCTGTAAGTTCATTTAACTGTAGAACTGCCATTCTTGATCTTAGTTTTATAATATCAAATTTAATAGGATTTAGGTAGCTAGTAATTTTTTTAACTAAGATAGCAAAAGAAATGCTTTTTGGCATGACTTTACATAAAAGTCTTAAATATAATGGGAATGTGCTTACATAGTAATAATTATATAAGTTACTTAATCCACTTAATGAATTATCATAGAATGTTTCACAAATAGTTGTAATAGGTTCAGTATGTGATGATGAGAGTGGGTACCATTCTCTAGATAGAACATCATTTTTATATATAAGTGCAGATTGAGGCTGTAGAAGTGTAAGCCATCTATCATATTCATCTTCACCAAATATTGTTTTAATAAAATTAGGTATTCTTCTGATAAATCCACCTCTAATAAGCTGTGTGGTTTTTTTAGTTAAAGTTGAATTTATAGTTTTATATCTTGAAATATCTAATTCAAGTTTAGTTATCATACTAGATATGTTTCGTGAAAAATTATTTATTATTTTTGATGTGTTAGATAAATTATTAGCTCCTATAGAAAGTGTTTTTATATTATTGTCTATTTCATCTGCTGTAACACGTAAGCTAATCATATATTCTGAAGAAACCTCAGAGATAGAGTCTAGCATAGAAAAACCATCTTTAACTATAAGTAATCTATCTACAATAGAAGCATATTGAGTTTTAATATTATCACTTGTTGAAGATAAATAACCTGCTGATGTAAGCATCCCCGTAATAGAAGATATTTGTTCAATTGATGATAAATGAACATCTTCCATTATGTCGGTTACATTTTGTGATGCTAGTAGCAAGTCTTTAAACTCTTCTGAAGTGTCTATTAAGTCTTTAGATGCTATATTTATTTTGGATTCAATTTTTTGTAAAACTTTATCAGCATTGTCCGCTTCCTCATTTGATACTTCAGATAATTTTCTAATTTCTTCTGCTACAACAGCAAATCCATAACTATATTTTCCAGCATGTACAGCTTCAATAGCAGCATTCATTGCAAGTAAATTAGTCTGTTGTGCAATTGACCTAATTGAGCTTACGAATTCTGATATAAAATTAATTGCATCAACAAGTTCAGTAGTCGCAAGTGTTGTGTTATGCATTTTCTCTTTACATTTAGAAGATACTTGAAAAAGGTATTTTGATTTAGTTGAGGCATCAGTTATAATGCTGTCAACATTTCCAATCATTTTATTCATTTCTTCAACTGTAGCCAAAATTTCTTCTATTTGTCCTTTTTGTTCAAATAACTTACTTTGAAGCTCATAGGTTTCTACTTCTATCTCTTCAATTGAATATGTATTAGAGTGAACATAACCTTTGATTTCTAAATTACTCTTTTCAACAAGTTCTATTTGTTTTATTTCTGATGAAATATTTCCTTCTATAATTCCTATTGCATTATTCATGTTATCTATTGTTTGTGAGTTTTCTTTCATTTTTTCATCTAATGTGTCACTTTGTTTTCGTGATACATATATAGTTTTTTTGACATTGTCTAGTGTAGAATTAAAATATAATCTTAATATATTAATCCATTTACTAATCTCGGTAAGCTCGCCTCTACCAGATAATATGGGACTATCTATAGATAAATTTCTAGTATCAATTAGAGTCTCAATTTTATTAGATATTTTATTAATAGGGCTTAATACTATATTGATAATAAGTATTGTTATTGTAATACTTATAAACATAAAAATAAATATTGTATAATCTAATTTAATATTATCATTTAGAGTTTTAGTTAAATAATAGTCTTTAGGAACACTTAAAACTAATGTAATAAGTCCATCAATAGATGACACATAACTTATATGGGGAATATCTTTGTAAACAACTTCTGTTTTTAATTTAGTTTTTTTATCTATATCTTTATTAAAATCAAAATTATTCAAATATGGTATCAAGGAATAAATTTTTTCTCCTATAGTGTTTGTATCAGAACTTTCAATTATTACTTTTGTTTTATTGTCCACTAAAAATAAACTTAACTCTTTAGGTAAATTAGCTGCTAGTTCTTTTTTGTCTATAGTTAGACTAACTGATGCGACACCAATTATATTAGTATCTGGACTGTTGTATATTGGAGAAGATAAGTGAATAGACTTATTTGAAGATGTTGTTATTAAAGGGGTATTATAATCATTTTTATAAGTAGAATTTGTAAATATATTATTTCCTTTAATACTTAATACATTATTTGTATTTGTAGAGTAAGTATAGAATATACCTTCTGTATTCTCGAAATTGTTAAAAATATTATTTTTTATGAAAATAGCATAAATAGCGTTATAGTCAAGATCAATTCCTGATGTGGTATCTTTAAGTATATTTGAAAATGTGTTTTCTGATTTTACATACGTTTCGCTATCTAGAAGGTTGTAGTAACTAGAAATAGTTTTAGACATTAATGTAGAAGAATTTTTTGAAAGTATTATATTATATTCAAGTTTATTTTTAATGCTATCAAAAAGTATAGTTATTTCAGTATCTTTGTTATTGATAGAAGTATTATTTTTAATTTTGTTAAGAATAATATTAGCACTAAATGTTGTAATAAACATAGCTAGAATAATAACAAATATTAGACGATATTTTATACTCATTTTCAATAAAGCTCCTATAACTTTTTCTTATGTATTATAATACTATTTCGATAATGTTACAATAACATATTTAAACCAAATAGGATTAATATGTTATAATTTTTTGATTATTGTGTAGTTTGTTATTTTGAATATTTATAATATAATGGCTAGAATGAAAATTTATTGCTTTATACTGTTTCTAATTAATATCACTTGTCTAAGTGCTTATTCTTTATATGATTATAAAACTTCAAGTAATGATGATAATTACGATGATAATTACGATATCATAGAAGCATCTAGATATGGAAAAATTGATACAGTAAGGTATTTTATAGATATTGGCGAAGAGCTTAATGTGGCTGATGAAAATGGAGATACAGCATTAATTTCAGCAGCTTATGCTGGACATATAGATATTGTATATATGTTAGTTGAGAATGGTGCTCAGGTTGATGCTAAAAATAGAGAAGGTAATACTGCTTTATTAAAATCCTCAGAAGAAGGTTATCTAGATATTTTAATATACTTATTAAGTCGTGGAGCTTCAAGTACTATACAAAATAATAATGGCTATAATGTTTTAATGGAGTCTTCTAAAAATGGACATATTAAGATTATAAAATATTTAATAGATTATGGTATTGATGTTAACTTAAAAAATAATAATGGATACACAGCTTTGATGATAGCTACTCGATATGGTAAAATAGATATAATAGAATATTTAAATAGTATTGGTGGAAATATTGATGAGAAGACTAAGAAAGGAATTACTGCTTTAATTTTAGCTTCAACTTATGGTTATATTGATGCCGTAGAGTATATTGTAGAAAAATCTAAAGAGACCATTAACATAGGAAATAATTATGGAGTAACAGCTTTAATGGAAGCTTCAAGAAATGGTCATGTTGATATTGTAAAATACTTATTTAAGAATGGAGCTGAAGTTGATATTAAGTCTTCAAATGGCAACACAGCACTTACACTTGCAGCTTTTAATGGACGCTTTCAAATTGTAAAATTTTTACTAGAAACTGCAAAGGCTGATGTGTCAACAACTACATCAGACTCATCAAGTGTTTTATTAATTGCTACTCAAAATGGAAAGAACGATATAATTAAATATTTACTTTCTAAGTGGGACGTTAATGTTAATGCTCAAAATGATAAAGGTTTAAGTTCTTTGATGGTAGCATCATTTAAAGGAGACCTCGTAGTTGTAAACTTGTTATTACAAAAAGGAGCTGATCCAAATATTAAAGATGTTAATGGATTCACAGCTTTGATTAATGCATCTATTTACAAAAATGATTCTGTTGTTAGATCTCTTTATAAAAGTGGAGCTAATGTAAATGATAAAAGTAATAATGGATTTACAGCATTAATGTGGGCTTCTTTTTATGGGAACATAGATACTGTTAAAGTGCTAATTCAAAATTGCAATGCTGATGTTAATATAAAAGACAGCCTCGACAGAACAGCTTGGCATCTTGCTTATCAAAGCAATAGAAAAGATATAGTTAAATATTTAGATAAATATTATACAAAAGTGGATGACAACATAATAGATGAAGTGGAAGTAGATGACGTAGATGAAAAAATAGTAAATGATGAAATAG
>CAMRCO010000008.1 GCA_947040945.1 uncultured Spirochaetia bacterium | reverse complement strand
TTGATAAATCTACTCCTCTAAATATTGAAGCTTAATTGGACATGGCACACAAGAACATGCATAATCGGATATGAAAATAGGGATCTTACTAAAGAAGAAGAGACAGAAATGCTTTAGACTTTTGAAGAGGCTTTAAAAGATGGAGTATGTGAAATAAGCAATTATAAAGGTAGGATAATCGTCTATAATTATTCATCACCAGAAATTATTAGCAAATTATCTAAAAAACCAAACTGCTTATATATGACTGATGCTTGGGGTAGAAGATGTAGGGCTACAAAATTTAGCTGTGCATTATGGGCTTCCAAAATGCTTGCATCTTTCATTAAATGGAAAGGGAGACAATATGCATAATACTGTGAGGAAAATGACAGGTGTAGTAGCTGACAGATTTTCTATTTCAGACAGAGCCTATATTATTGAATAAAATTATTTAAGTGAGTCAGGATAGTGGGTAAGAACATTATAAGGCTCTCTTAAATCATTATTTGATATGTTGCTATACCAAGTTTTATAATCAAAGTTAGGGACTTCTGCCATAATTGAGTAAGTCTCGTCATGTATATCATATCTTTTTGTCATCATAGCTACAGTTTGAAGTGTATAGTATGTTAATATATCAATTTCGAGATTCGAGTCTATTTCGCCTCTTTTTGAAAGAAAAACTTTATCATCTGAAAGTAAAGGGTAAATGCTTAAAACTGATACTGTTTTTGTGGGCTTACTTTTTCTATTATAAACGACAAGCCTGTCAATGAATCCACCTTCGGCTATAGCTTTAGTGCTCATTCCATGATACGTTGCTGCTAGTGGTATATTGACTATTATAATATTAGCTTTTTCATATCGTGATGCTATAATTCTCCAATACTCAGCAAAGTACATTAATTGTCTATCAGTATTAAGAACTCTGTTTCTTGTCGTGGCTTTGCTATTCCAAACTGTAAATATATTTTGTATTATACTAGGAGCTATAATATTCTCGACTTCTCGCTTGTCTAATGTTCTTTCTGAGAAGAGTTTACTTAATTTGCTATGGTCTTCGTTTAGAAGTGTTTCATATATAAGGCTTGATAAAACAGTAATATCTTCTTTTTGAATATCAATATTTTCATTCTTAAATCTTTTGCCTTCTTTTCTAATTATAGATCTTGTATTGTAATAAAACTTATTATCATCCATTCCTATTTTTAAGTTATAGTTTATATTATATCCTAATATTTCCTTTGTAAGTTTTGGAAGTCTGTCATCGAATATAGTGAAGAAAACCGAAGGCTCAAGTTTTGGTAAAGCTTCATCTTCAACATAAGCTATGTCTATAGTGTAGCTACGGTTTGATGGTATTTGTTTGAGAGAAGTATTTGTAGAACAAGAACATGCTATAAATAAAGCAGTAGCTAAGAATATAATCTTTATATAATAGTTCGTATCCATGGTTTTTATTCAGTTTTAGGTAGAGTTTTTGGCTCTTCTTTTTCTAAATTTATAGCCTCATCTTTTGCTAAATTAACAGCCTTAACAACAGCATCAGCAGATATGGTCGCTCCAGTAATAGCTGCTATTTCATATTCGCCTGCTTCCTCTGGTTTAATACTTTTTACAACAATAAGATTTTCTTCTAAAGTTTTATTATTAAATTGATTTCTAAAGTCATCTTCTGTTATTTTTGCACCAAGACCCGGTGTTTCTGCATGCTCTGTTGGGGTCATTCCTGTTATGTGAGTTAATTCTGAATTAAAGCCAACTAGCATAGTAATTTTTCCACTATAACCTGTTACTGTTGATAAAAGAGCATAACCTGTAATATTTGTACTCTCGTCATATCCAATATAATATGGGAAAGTACCATTGTCAGTTTTAGGTCCTTCTATAATAATTGCTTTAGGGATAACAGTTTTTATGCCTTCAGCAATTACTCTTTCTCCATTAAGTTTAATATCTTCAGCAAATTGAGAATAAACAAATGAGAGTAAAAAACCAGATATTAAAGCCGTGAGTGCTACAGAAATTACAGCAGAATATCCTACATTTTTCTTTTTCATTTACTTAGCTCCTTCAGTTTTTTGTGTTTTTAATAATACCTTAGCTTCTGTTTCACCTAAAGCCTTAGGTCTTACTAGTATCACTATTAGTGGTGTAATCATATTTCCTATAAGTATTGAATAAAGCATATACTCATTAGAAGTTCCAAACATTCTAAGTAAAGTAACAGCACTGCCAACAGTTATAGCATAAATCCAAACTCCCTTTGGACTTGATGGACTTGATACCATGTCTGTTGCCATAAATAATGCACCTAAAGCGAATCCTCCACCAAGTAGACCGTATATTGGTGTTGTATATGCCCCTGGGTTAGCAAGTAATCCTATTGTGTTTATAACAATTAAAGATAAAGTCATGCCAAAAGGAATACGCCAGTTAATAGTTTTTGTTATAATAAGAAATATACCACCAATGAGTAGTAATAAAAAAGATGTCTCGCCTATTGTTCCTGTTGTGTTTCCTATAAACATTTGAAGATAATATTTAGATTCAAGTGTAATTTGCTCCATTAAGCCAAGAGGAAGCTTTCCAGCATAAGTTTGTTTCATAAGTGCAAGTGGGGTAGACTGAGTTAGAACATTAACTAAATCTATTGTTTTGCCTGCTCCTATAGTTAGAGTGTCTGCACCGATATCAGAGCCTTTTATACCAAAGGGTACATTTTTTAGTGGCGGGAATATTGTCATTTGAGCCGTGAAAGCTGCCTGTAAAAAAGCACGTCCAACCAAAGCTGGATTAAATACATTATATCCTAGTCCCCCAAAAACTTCTTTAGCAAATATAATGGCAACGCCTGAACCTATAATAATCATGTGTATTGATGTGTTTGCTGGAACTGTCATTACAAGTAAAATTCCTGTTAGAACAGCTGATAAGTCTTCAACATGATGTGGTCTTTTTCTAAGAGTTTTTGCGAGTATTTCAAATACTACGCAACTTACTATCCCTGTTATATAAAGAGCGAGTACATATGCTCCATAGAGCATAATGCTGTAGACAATGGCAGGTATTAAAGCTATAATAACACGCCCCATAATTTTCGGGACACTGTCACTCGCCTTAAAATGTGGGGATGATTCTAGGTTAAATCGCATTTTTTATCTCCTAAGTAGATCTTTTCCTATTCGTATTAATTGAACTAGTGGTATTTTTGAAGAACATATATAAGAACAAGCTCCACATTCAAAACAACTCATTATATTATATTTATTAACAAGTTCTTTATCTCCTGCTTTTGCAGCATGAGCAATTTCTGTTGGAACTAATCTAACAGGGCATACATTAGAACACCTTTCACAGCTTATACAAGGGTATTCTTTTTCTTTTTTTATTTTGTTTGCATCTAAAAATACAAGAGCATTATTTCCTTTTATAGTATTTCTATTTAATGCAGGCAAAGCAAAACCCATCATAGGCCCACCTGCCATAGCTAATATGTTGTCACTTAAAAGTCCACCACAATAGTCTACTATTTCGCTTATAGTAGTGCCAAATGGAATCCATAAGTTCTTTTTTTCTTTTATAGCGTCTCCTGTAATTGTAATAAGTCTTTCTATTAGTGGCTTGTCCATGGCTACAGCATCATATATTGCTTTCATTGTAGCTATATTTATAACAAGAACACCTATATCTGGTGGAAACTTACCTATTGGTACTACTCTTTGTGTCGCAGCGTCAATAAGCATTTTTTCAGCTCCTTGTGGATACTGAAGTTTTAATGCTAAAACCTCTACATTATTTTCTTTTGATAAAGGTATCATTTTTTTAACAGCTTGAGGTTTGTTATTTTCTATTCCTATAACTGTTTTTTTTATTGATGGAACAATATGTCTTATAATTTCTATGGCGTGATAAATCTCTTCTGTATGTTCAAGCATTAATCTGTAGTCAGATGTTATATAAGGTTCGCATTCAACCCCATTTATTAGAAGTATATCACAATTGCTTTTAATTGATCCTGCTATTTTGACAGAAGTAGGGAACATAGCTCCACCCATTCCAACAATACCAGCATTTGCTATTTTAGAGAGCATTTCTTCTGCTGATAATGACATGAAACTAGGGTTTAATTTATATTCAGTGTCAGTTACATTTTCTGTTTCTTGAATTAAACAGCCTTGACTGCCACGTCCAAGAGGTATAGGCACTGTTTCGATAGAGGCAACTTTTCCAGAGATACTAGCGTGAATAGATGCAGACACATATCCTTGTGCCTCTGCTATAAGTTCGCCTTTTTTTACATCATCACCTTTTTTTTTTATTATTTTGGCAGGTGCTCCAGCATGTTGTGCTGATGCTATTAGAACAGTTTTAGGCTTAGGAAAAACAGATGAAACAATTTCGGCAGCCTCTTTGTGATCATTAGGATGAACTCCTCCAAAACGAAACTTTCCTAGATTCATAAGTATCTCCTCATGCCTTAATAATTAAATTAAACTTCGTAATTTAGTAATGCTAAAGATTTAGTAGTACCTGAGCCATAGGCACAAACTGCTATAATATCACCTTTTTTTATAAAACCATCTTCTAAAGCCATAGAGATGTTTATGCCAGATGTAGCACTAATTGACGACTTTGCATCTTTCATTTTAGAGTATATTTTACTTTCATCTATATCTAAAGCATCTTTGAATGCATTATGTGCTTCTATGCCAGAATATGAAGGGATTATTGCATTTGGAGTGATATTTTTCTCTTTTAGCTTGTTATTAACGTATAAAGCTGCATTTTTAGCATTTTCTACAAAAACAGAGTTGTCTTTAATTTTTATGTAATGCTCTTTATTTGTAACACCTTCTTTGGTATAAGGCGTTCTAGCCCCACCCATAGGTATATAACATTCTTCTAATTTTGAGCCATCTGCTTCAAAGTCAATAAAATCTATGCTTAAATCACTTTTTTCGTTCGTTAATAGGGCAACAGCGGCTCCATCAGCAAACATATCATTGTCATCACATGCATAAAATGATTCTGTAGATATAACTAAGACATTCTTATAATGTTTGCTTTCTATGAAAGCTTGTCCTATTTTTAAGGCTGAAAGAAAACCTGTAAAATCAGTTTCTATGTCGTAGCTAAAAGCATTAACCGCTCCAATATGCCCTGCTAAAATACAAGAAGTTGCAGGGTATACATAGTCTTTTGTAACACTCGCACATATTACAGCGTCTATACTTTTAGGATCAATTCCATTTAATACAGAGTCTGTAATGCTTAAAGCAACTTCAGATGCTCTCACTTCTGTTTTTTTTTCTTTATATGTATGTTTTATCGATTTAATATAAACCACTAAAATATTCCTTTTTTAATACCTGAATTATGTAGTTCCCTGACTAAGTGTTCATTAACCTTAGCTTGTTCAAAGTTGTACATTGTTTTTATAGCACTTGTCATGCCAGTTGCTGTTGTTTTACCATGCCCAACAAAAGCACCACCTTTTAGACCTATTAAAACAGCAGAGCCGTATGAGTCTGAGCTTACTTTGCTTTTAAGTTTAGAAAAAATAGGTTTTAACAATAATGCCCCCATTTTTGACAAGACACTTTTATGAACCTCTGTTTTTATAAACCCAGCAACAAATGATGCTGTTCCTTCCATAGTTTTTAATACCATATTGCCATTAAACCCGTCGGTTACAACAACATCAGCATCACCACTTTTAATCATGTCATTAGGCTCAATATTGCCTATAAAGTTAATATTAGGTACTTTACTTATTCTTTCATAAGCTTTTTTATGTAGAAGATTACCTTTTGAGCTTTCTTCACCAATATTAAGTAGTGCTACTTTAGGATTTTGTATTTTAGAGTATCTTTTAGCAAAGACATTCCCCATAACGGCGAATTGTGCTAAGTATTCAGGAGAGCAATCAACATTCGCTCCCATGTCAAGCATGCAGTATTCACCATCTTTTCTAGGGAGCATTGAAAGAAGAGGAGGTCTCATCACCCCTTTAAGTCTTCCTATTTCTGTAAGAGCAGCAGCAAGTGTTGCTCCAGTGTTTCCCGGAGAGAAAAAAGCATCTGCCTTACCTTTAGCAACCATTTGGGCAGCAATTAAAACAGAGGCATGACGCTTTTTTTTAATAGCAATGGCAGGAGACTCCTCCATTTCTATTACTTCATCAGTATGTACAACTTTAATTAGAGATTTGTCATATTTTTTGCTTTTGTTTTTAGCAATAGCACTTTCAATATTACATTTGTTTCCAATTAATGTAAGTGAAATGTCGCTATTAGCAACTAATGCATTTATACACCCTAACACAAGCTCGTCAGTTGGTCTTTCTCCACTAGCTACATCTATAGCTATTTTCATAAAACACCCCTCTATTTAGTAGCTTGTTTTTTGTTTGCTTTTACTACTCTGTCTTTATAAAATCCACATTCAGGGCAAACTCTGTGAGGCATTCTTTCAACTCCACATTGTGTGCAAAGAGATAATTGCCCCATGGTTCGTTTTTCATTAGCACTTTCTCTTGAACCACCTTTCGCTTTGGAGGTACGATGTTTAGGTACAGCCATATTATTTACTTCCTTAAATTTATATTTATTAACAATCTATACAGGTTCTATTATAATGCAATATAAAAAATAATACAATAGTTTTAGCTATAAAATAGTCTTTAAGTTTTGGAAATGCCAAACTCTTAGAGCTAAAATATAATCAAAATTAAATAAGATTATAAGAAAAGGGGCAGTACGAAAACTGTCCCTTAAAAAAATATCTAGGCATTAAAATTATTATAAATTATTCTCGAGAAACGCACTAATTTCTGCCATTGCCAAAACCTCGTCTTCCCCTTCAATTTCAATAGTAATTTCATGGTCTTTTTTTACAGCAAGCCCAAGCACTTTAAGTACGCTTTTTAAGTTTACTGATACATCATCTTTTTTTATTTTTATATCAGACTTATAACTTTTAGCTAAATTAACAAGTTGCCCTGCGGGTCTTGCGTGAATGCCTATGTCATCTTTAATTACGTACTTAAATGTTTGCATAAAAAACTCCTATATACTTAAATAACTTTTAATCTAAACTCTCTCCATTAGAGGCGATAACTTTTTTCATCCATTCATAACTTTCTTTTTTTGTTCTTTTTCCAGTACCTTTACCATAATCGTCATAGTCTACGTGTATAAATCCATAACGTTTACTCATTTCTGATGATGAGCAAGATATAATGTCGATAGGTCCCCAAGCATAATATCCTCTGACATCTACACCATCGATTATAGCTTCTTTAATTTGCTTGAAATGTTCTCTAAAATAATCGATTCTATATGAATCATCTATTTTTCCATTTTTTATTTCGTCATAATATCCGATTCCATTTTCTGTTATATATATTGGTTTTTGGTATCTGTCATAAAATTTGTTTAAGAAAATACGTATGCCAATAGGGTCAATTCCCCAACCCCAAGGATTAGCAGGTAGTGATGAGTTTAGCATTGATGTGTTGCCGTTTTCATAACTTTCTTTAGATGATAAAGTTGTGTAATAATATGAAAAGCTAAAAAAGTCAGCTGTGTTTTTCAAATATTCTTCATCTCCATCAAAAAACTCGATATTTATATTATTTTCTTTGAAATATCTAAAAGCATAATTAGGGTAGTAACCTCTAAGTAAAACATCACTATAAAAATATTCCATTTGATTATGTCTTAATGTTCCAAGTACGTCCTCTGATTTGCATGTTGTACTGTAATCAGGGCCTCCACATAACATCATTCCAACTTCAACATCTTTATATTTTTCATGAACATATTTAGTAACCTTAGCACAAGCAACCATTTCATTATGTACAGCTTGATATTTTGCTGAAGCTAAGTTTTCTACTTTGTCTTCAGCGACGCCTAAATGGTTAAATGATTCATAGCCAATAAGGTTAATTTGGTTTACTATTATCCAGTATTTAACTTTTTTATGATATCTATCAAATAAAGTTTTTGAATATTCTACAAAAAAGTCAATAACCTCCCTTGAATACCAGCCTGTATATTTACTGGTTAGGTTTAATGGCATTTCATAGTGAGACACTGTAATTAGAGGCTCCATACCATTTTTTATAATTTCGTCAATTAGGTTGTCATAAAAAGCAAGTCCAAGTTCATTCGGAGCTTTGTCGTCTCCATTTGGAAATATTCTAGCCCAACTTATAGATGTTCTAAATGTCTTAAATCCAAGCCCATCTTTTCCTAAAAGTTTTAAGTCCTCTTTATATGTGTGATAAAAATCAATTCCTTTTCTTTTAGGAAATATATAACCATTATCTTCTCTTAATAAATCTTTTACATCATCTGTAGTCATTTCATAATTATGCTTGTCTTTAATTTTTATGTCATCTCTAAATCTGTTAATGTCAGCAACACTAAGTCCTTTTCCGTCTTCATCATAAGCCCCCTCACATTGGTTGGCAGCAACAGCTCCTCCCCATAAAAAGTCTTTTGGAAAACCAGTAGGTACTCTATTTATTATATTTTTATCATTTTTCATTATAATGTATCCTTACTTTCTTCAAGTTTTTTAATTCTTTGTTCATATTGTTCAAATATTTTTATCATTTGTTTTGACATATTTATTTCACTACATACACTCATTAATGTGTCTTGAGCATGTGAAAATAAAATACTATACGGAATACTGTTTCCTTTGCTCTCTTCTTGTAGAATATCAGTTTGTATGCAGTGAGCTTCTTTTATTTTTTTTACAGCGTCTTTAAGTTTATTTTTTGCTGTCTCGAAATCATACACGGCTATAGAATCAAGTGCTTCTTTAGAAAATAGTCTAGCATCACCTGCATTCATAATCATTTCCATAGAAGCTTCTAATATCGTTTCATCCATAATATAAGTTTCCTTTATTTGTTATTTGTTTGTTCTAATCTAAGTTCTTGTTTTTCATAAACTTTGAAAAATGGGTACCATATTAAACTAGATACTACAAAACAAATAAGCACCAGTAAAATACCATTTATACTACCCGTTGTAAGCCAAGTTGAAATAGGGAAAGGGCAATACCACATATTAAATGCTAATGTAGGGATAGGTGCAAATGGAATAACTTTTGTGAGTATCCATACAGTTGTAGGTAATAGAATTCCTATAATCCACATGGGTATCATCATTATAGGATTCCAAGCTATAACTCCGAATACTACAGGTTCATTTATATTGAAAATACTTGGAGCTAAACTGGCAATCCCTAAAGATTTTAGTTTTTTGCTTTTAGATTTTGAAAGGAATATAACAAGTGGTAGTGTGCATCCTATTCCACCTATCCATAAGTAAGTTGAATATATAGTGGGGTCGGTAGCAAGATTAAGCAAACTATAGTGGGCAGTCCCTGACTTAAGCATTTCGATATTTTCTGTGATACCCATAATAAGCCCTGGTGCAACTACAGGGGATAATACCCAGCTTGATATACCCATTGAATATATAAAACAATATATAAAAAGCATTAATACAAACCCATAAGGGGTTTGTATTACATCTGTAAGAGGCGAAAATATTGATACTAGAATAGTGTAAATATCGAAACCCATCACATCGACTAATACCCAAAATAAAGTTATGATGATAAATGTTGGGAGCATTACATCAAACCATGATTTAATAAAGTCGGGCATAACAGATTCTTCTTTAAAGAAAGAAAAATTACCAAATAACTTCATTATACATCCTGTAACTATACCCGCTATAATGGCAACAAACATTCCAGCACCACCTAGAGCTGAATGACCAAAGCCTATAGTTCCATCAGTTATAATTTGAGGGGATATTATAATTAAAAACACAGCAACGCTAGTTAAAGCAGCAACTAAGCGAAGTTTTTTTAGTCTCTTTTTTTCCATTAAATTAAATGGTACTAAAAACGCTATGAATAATGAGATAAGTCCCATAGTCCAACCAAAAGGTGTCCAGAAATTAGGATACCATTCCCATCCGAAAAAAGCACCGGGAACTGTGAGTAGGGCAAATAAAGAGCCAAGCAAAATAAACGGTAATACTTGCATAATAGAATCTTTTATTACTATTATCCAAATATTGTTAGCAACCTTGTTTAGCTTGGGGGCGAAGCTATTTTCCAAAAAATACATAAACTTCTTCATAAAGTAATCTCCTTTTTATATAGTAAACATTTAGCCTTCTAAAATCTGTTCTAAAACATTTTCTCCATCAAGTGTTGCATAGTACTCTTTTTTTATTAATATAATTTTTACATTGTTGTTTATACCATGTTCCTCTATTTCATCTAGTATGTATTGAAGATGAGGTGCTACAAGTAAAATATCAATTGAGTCGATATAGTTTTCTATTTCAGCCTCGCTTTTAGCTTTTATATCTATTTCGATATTTTTTTTGGTAGCTGCTTTTCTAATGTTTGCTGCCATGAATCCAGAACTTGCTCCAGAACCGCATACTAATAGTACATTTAATTTTTTCATATTGTAGTCCATAATGTTAATCTTATTAAGATAATAATTAAATTCTATATTATTTTCAACTAAGCTCTTTCACTATATAAAGTGAAAAAAATAATTGACAATTGATGATGTTGTTATTATACTTAGATTAAAAGTATAGAAGTACTTTTATTTAAGTAGGGTTCTATGAAAGATAATGTATTATATGTAGTTAAGTATTTATATGAGCAGTCAAGCTTTGTGAGTTCTTCTAATATTGCCCAATCCCTAAGTGTTTCTCCTCGTAGTGTAAAAAATTATATAACAGATATAAACCAGAAGTATCCAGACTCGATAGTTTCATCAAGAAAGGGATATAAAATAAACAAAGATTCAGCTACTATAATATTGGATAACTTAAATAGTAGCGTACAAAAAACATCAAAACAAAGAGTGGATTATTTAATAAGCTGTATCATAAATAGTGTAAATGAGCTTAATATATATGACTTATGTGATGAGCTTTCTGTTTCTTATTCGACATTAAAAAATGAGTTTAGGGAAGTCAAAAATAAACTTGAAAAATATGATTTGACTTTAATAAATAAAAGAGATAATTACTCAATATTAGGGTTAGAAAGAAACAAAAGAAGACTTCTTAGTGTAATGCTTTATAATGAAATTAATGTAAACTTTCTAGACTTAGAATCAATTGAGACAATATTTCCAAATATAGACATTGTATTTATAAAAAAATTATTACTAGACACTTTTGATGTATATTATTATTATTATTATGTAAATGATTATTCTTTTATAAATATTATTTTGCATATAGCAATAGCAATAGATAGGATAATTCAAAATAATATTAGTGTAGATGTTGCTCCCCAAAATATACCAAGCATAGAAGTAAATGATAAAAATTATAAGCTCTCTAAAGAAATAGCTACAAAAATAGAGAATAAGTTTAATATTAAATATAGTGAAGTAGAAGTGTATGAGCTTACCATACTTTTAATATCAAGAACCACAACAATTGATTATAAAACAATAACAAGAAAAAATATTGATAAGTTTATAGGTAGAGATTGCCTAACTTTAGTAAATGAGCTTATAACTTCTATAAGTCAGTATTATTATATAAATTTATGTGAGGAAGAATTTTTTATTAGATTTGCCATACATGTAAAAAATTTAATTCAAAGGTCAAAAAATAATCGCTTATCTAAAAATCCATTAACAGAAGAGATAAAAAAATCATGTCCTTTAATATATGATGTTTCTGTTCATTTATCTGGAATAATACAAGATAAAATGGATATTGTGATAAATGATGATGAGATAGCATATATTGCTTTTCATTTGGGTAGTGCTTTAGAGTTTCAAAAGAAAATAAATGATAAAGTTTTAGTTGTTTTATATTGTACTAATTATTATGATACAAATACAAGGCTTGCGAGCATTATAAATAAAAAATTTGAAGACGACCTACTAATAACTAGTATAGTAACTGATATTAGTTATTTCGATAAATCAAGATACGATTTTATTTTGTCGACAGTGCCTATAAAAATAAGTAATTTGGATAATGTTAATATTACACATTTTCTAAATGATAATGATATTGAAAAAATAAAAGAAAAAATAAGTGAAATAAAAATAAGTAAAAGAAAAAATAAATTTAGATACTATCTTAACAAAGTAATTACCCCATCTTTATTTGAAAAGAATGACTCTCTAAAAAATGAAGATGAAGCAATAAAGTATATGTCAAATAAAATGTTTGATTTAGGATATGTATCTGATAGGTTTGAATCCGAAATATATAGTAGAGAGCGTATTTCATCAACTGCATTTCTAGATTTTGCGATACCCCATAGTGTGAAGATGAATGCTTATAAAACTGGTATAAATGTAATTGTGTCAGAAAAACCTATTAGTTGGTGGGGACAACAAGTTCACATTGTACTAATGATGTCTTTTAATATAAGTGAAAGGTATATATTTAATGAAGTATTTGAGCCTATAACAATGATATTAACCGATAAACAAGTAATGAATCAAATTATTAAAATGAGTAATTATGAAGAGTTTATTAATTTTTTAGTAGATGCTTTATAAATATAGTATTTTTAATAGAAGTAAAAAATTGACTTTTTACCTTATTGTAATATAATGGATTATTAATAGTAGGAATAATTTTATTCAAAGTATATTTTAGGATAGTAAATATGTTAAAGAAAAAAGAAAGATTAATTTGGATTTTTTTGTTAGTATTTGTACTGGCAATATCATTTTTTAATTTTAGAACACCAACTGCTGTGCAAGCTCAAGGTGGATCTGGTAGTGGAAATGATTTCTATTATTACACAAGACTATTTCAACATGTCTTTGTTACACTTCAACAAAATTATGTTGATGAAGATAAGGTTACAACAAAAAAACTTATGTATGGGGCTATCAAGGGAATGCTTGAAGCAACCGAAGACCCTTTTACATTTATGCTAGATGAAAAACTTACTGACAGCTTTACAAAAGAGATGGCAGGGAAGTTTGGGGGGCTTGGAATATCAATATCGAAAAGTAATGATGGAAGAATTCTTATCGTTGCACCAATAGAAGACACTCCTGCTGAAAAAATTGGTATTTTACCCGGAGACATTATTTCAGAAATTGAAGGTGAGTCTACTAAGGGAATTACAACAGATGAAGCTGTTAATAAAATGCGTGGAAAAGCGGGTTCTAAAATAAATATTACAATAGTGCGTGCTGGCGTGCCTGAGCCTATTGATTATACTCTTACTAGAGCTTTAATCGAAATTAAAAGTGTTAAATATGGAATGCTTGAAGATGGAATTGGTTATGTACGTGTAACAACTTTTGGTGATGACACAAGCAAAGATTTACGTAATGCACTTGCTTACTTAAAAGATCAAGGCATGAAAAAAATTATTTTGGATTTAAGAAATAATCCCGGTGGACGACTTGATTCTGCTGTAGAAATAGTAGAAGAGTTTTTAAGTGATGGCAAAATAGTTTATACACGTGGTAGAAGTGGTGAAGGAAATCAAGATTTTTATGCATCAAAAAAAGGCGACTCTTGGACTGAAGGAGACATGGTCGTTTTAGTTAATAGATATAGTGCGTCATCATCTGAAATTGTTTCTGGTGCTTTACAAGACAGTAAAAGAGCTAAGCTTTTAGGTGAAACGACTTTTGGTAAGTTTAGTGTGCAATATGTGCTACCACTTGACCAAAAAGAAAAAACATCGTTTAAGCTTACTGTAGCTCATTATTATACTCCAAATGGTAGACGTTTGCATGGCGAAGGTATTAAACCAGACTTTGTTGTTGTTGAGGAAAAATTAAGCACAACTGATATTATAGCATTAACAGAACTTAGAAAAGGGACACAACTTGCGAAATATGCGGAAAAATTTCCTAATGAAGCGTCAGATAAAGCTGAGATTTCTAAATTTAGAAAATCATTAATAGATAATGATAATATTATAGCAACTGAAGAGTTACTTGAGCGTTTAATATATAATGAAAGAAATAAGGACAATTATAAAGAATTGGTCAATATGCGTTATGATAAACAGCTTTTATCTGCTATTGAGTACTTAGATACTGGGAAAGAGCCTAAACAGGATGTAGAAGAACCTCGTGAGAGCTTTTTTTAGAGAATAGTTTTTTTAGTGTAAGTTTTATTATAAAAGCTTGATTTTTTAAAAAAATAGACTAACTTTATAGAGCTAGGTATTAATTATGGATAATGTATTAATTGAAAAACTCAATTTGCTACTTAAGCAAGTATCCATAATATCTTTATTTAAGGATCATTATAAGGTTTTGCATAGGGGGGGGAGTAAATATACAGTTCAGTGTCCATTTCATAAAGATGGTAATGAAACAAATCCTTCTATGTCGGTTGATGATGACTTAGGTCTTTATAAATGTTTTGCATGTGGAGCTAGTGGGAACATCATAACTTATTTAAGAGAGAAAGAGGGTATGGCGTTTAAGGATGCTGTGCTTTATTTGGGGCGTAGGTTTTCAATTGATACTAGTGGTTTTTTTACGAAGAAAGTATCACATAGAGATATGCTTTATGCACAGATGAAAAAAATAAATGATTTTAGTTGTTTGTTTTTTGCGAAAACGCTACTTTCTAAAAATAAGAACAGAGAGTATATTTATAGTAATGCTGTAGAATATCTTAAAAAACGCAAAATACCTTTTAGTGTTTTGAAAGAATTTAAGATAGGTTTAGCGCCTCCTAAGTGGGATGCTTTATTTAATTCTCTAAAAAATGTTAAAGATATTGAGATTAAAAATATGTTTGACGTGGGAGTTATTCGGGAGTCGAGGAAAGCACAAGGAAAATATTTTGATAACTTTATAAATAGGATAATATTTCCTATTATAAATGAAAGAGATGAGGTTATAGGTTTTGGTGCTAGAAGTATTGATGGAAGCGAACCTAAATATCTAAACTCAAAAGAAAGTATTTTGTTTAAGAAGAAGCATGTTTTGTATGGTATAAATGTTGCGAGAACTTCTATAATGAAGCTTGACCGTATTTTAGTGGTTGAAGGATATATGGATGTTATAACTTGTCATAAAATGGGTGTTACGAATGCTGTGGCAACACTTGGTACAGCAACCACAGATGAGCATATAACAGAAATAAAAAAATATACCTCAAACATTGTGCTTGCTTTAGATAATGATGAGGCTGGTGTCAGGGCTACTAAAAATGCTATATATAATGCTTTGAAGGTTTCTGCTAAAGTATATATAATAGGCTTTGAAGGAGCTAAGGATTTAGATGAGTATTTTTCATCTAAGACCAAAGAAGATTTTGATTTGCTTGAAGAAAAAAAACTTGTTTGGTATGAATGGCTTTTAATGACGTCACTAGAAGGAAGGCTTTTAAATGATGTTAAAATAGAAGAAAGACTTAGTATGGCTAATATGTTTCATAGGTATTTATCATGTCTTGAAAGCAATACTGAAAAAGACCTTATTTTGGGATATATAGCAGACAAACTTAATATAGAGTATAATTCTTTGAAGAAAGATTATCAATATAAAATTACGAATGGAGGAAATAAGTTATCAAAAATAGAGGGCAAAAATAAAAAGGATGATTACAGAAAGTATGAGAATAGTATTATATATCTACTAACAATTAATCCATGGCTTATACCCACAGCGGAAAAAGAAATAAGCCCAGATTTACTTAAAAAAGATATAGTTAGAGAGTTCTATATAAGACTTCTTACACTTCCTAGTAATGCTGATTTTTATCAAGCTTTAAATGTGCTTGCTAATGAAAATGTATCTAATAGGATAAAATCGAAAAGTGATCTTTATAAAGAAGATGCCCTAGATAAACTTAATGAATTGATAGTTAAAATTAAGGGTGATGATATCGATAATAAAAGAGATACTCTCAAGAAAGAGAGTATTGCCTCTCCACTTAAAAGCGACGAAGGATTTGAAGCTATTTGTGATAAGGCTCGGGAGATACATTTGTTAAATAAGCAAAAAGAAAAACTTTATCAAGGAAAAAATTTATGATAATAGAAGATTGTGATATACTTCTTAAAGATGAGAAGATAAGAAAGCTTATAGATAAAGGAATACAAAATAAGTTTTTAACATACAAAGAGTTCAACTCAACAATAGATGATGCTGACCCTGATGTAATTGATATTTTATTTCAACTACTTGAATCTAAGGGCATTATATTTGCAGAAAATAGAAAAGAGTATGAGTTTACTGTAAATAAAAGTAAGTCAGAGGATGCATCTGCAAAATTTGTTACAGTTGAAGATAAAATAGGTAATAATGATGACCCTATAAGGCTTTACTTAAAAGATATAGGTAAAGTAGGTCTTCTTACTCATGAAGATGAAATTAAATTTTCTCAAAAAATTGAAGCAGGTGAGCTTGATATAGAAAATATAATATTAAATACTCATTTAGTGGTTCAAGAAATAGTAAATACAATTGATCGTGTTAAAAAAAATACTGTTGCGATACATGAAATTTTAGAACCACCTAGAATATATAATGTTTCTACTCAAGAAAAAAGAAAATTAGAGAGAAAGTATAAGACATTTGAAAAACAGTATCTTGAATTAGCTGTAAAATATCTTGCACTAGACAAGCGTATATTAAAATTAAGCACGCCAAAAACAATAAAAAATCTTGAAAAAGAGCAAGAGGTTATAAAAAAATCTGTTGTAACTCTTTTATCTAAAATAAAACTTAATAGAATAGAAGTTGAGAGAATTGCTGAAAAACTTAAATTTTATTTACATAGAATAAAGCAAATAGAAGACTACCATGAAAAATTAATGTCTAGATATAAAAAAACTATAGAAGAGTTTGAAGGATATTATTTGGCTTTAGAAGGTGATGGCAGACAAGACTTAATTATAAGACTTGCTGATGAGTTTAAGATGACGGAAGACGCTATAGTTGCTTTTGTTTATGCATTTCATAAATCTCAAGTGAGAGCGAAAGATATTTATGATGTGGTGAGAGTTGATAAAGAAACACTTATTGAGTGGGTCAATAAAATAGACTTGTCAAGAAGAAGAATAGCTCAGGCTAAAGATCATATTGTTCAGGCGAACTTAAGGCTTGTTATATCGATAGCTAAAAAATATGTAAATAGGGGACTACACTTTTTTGATTTAGTTCAAGAAGGAAATATTGGTCTTATAAAGGCAGTTGATAAATTTGAATATAGAAAAGGATATAAATTTTCAACTTATGCAACATGGTGGATACGTCAAGCTATAACAAGGTCAATTAGTGATCAAGCACGTACAATAAGAGTACCAGTTCACATGATTGAGCAGATAAATAAAGTTACACGTGTTTTAAGACAATATATGCAGCAATATGGTCGTGAGCCTTCAATAGCAGAAATTGCAAAAACATTAGGCTGGCCTGAAAGCCGTGTGAAAAGTGTGCGTAATGTTGCCAAAGACCCAGTTTCACTTAATGCACCTATAAGTGATGAAGAGGATACTATACTTGGAGAACTTATTGAGGACAAAGAATTTGAGAGTCCACAAAATATAACAACATTTAAGATACTTCAAAAACATATTGATTCTATAATTGAGACATTGCCTAAACGTGAACAAAAAGTTATAAAAATGCGTTTTGGTTTAATTGATGGATATAATCATACACTTGAAGAGGTTGGATATGTTTTTAAGGTTACAAGAGAGCGTATTCGTCAAATAGAGGCTAAGGCGATTAGGCGTCTTAAAAGTGAGTCAAGCAAGAAAAAGCTTAAAGACTTTCTTGACACTTAAGTTAATTTATTAAACTGTATATTGATGCTATATCAATTATAGAGTTTTTCGATTTTATATCATAAGTTTGGGTTTCTATTAAATGGCTTAAAAGATTTGGCAGTTTTATTATGTCAGTATCACGATCGCCTATCATTAGAGACCCATTTATGTTTATATTATATTTTTTGGCAGCATCTAAAATCATTGCAGGATTTGGTTTGCGGTATAGGCTTTCTTTACTATACTCACTTACTACACCTTTTGGGTGATATGGTGATATAAAGTAGTCATCAATTTTTGCGTCAAACTTTTTGTAGAACTCATCAATATATTTATGTATTAGATTTACTTCATCATAACTAAAATACCCCCGTGCTATTCCCGACTGATTTGTGATGACTATAATTAAGTAGTCTTTGCTTTTAGCATATTTTACTATTTCTATAAACTCATTATTTATAATAATGTCATTCACTTTGCTTACATATCCTGTGTCCTTTATTAAAATGCCATCTCTGTCTAAAAATAGAGCTTTATTTATTTTTTTATTTTCGTCTATTTTAGATATAGGTATGCCATAAAGATTTTTATTTTTGTATGACTCTTCGATTATTTTTATTTTTCTTTCCTCATCACAATCTTCAATATTCTGAACACCTAAAATTGTATCATAGTCGATAGAGTATCCATTAATAGGGTCATCTATTTTGTTATTTATTATTTTGTAATTGCTGTCTATGTTATAAAAAATATTTGCTTTGGCTTTCTTGTCAAAAAGAAGCCCTGCTAAAATTGAGCCATGAGGGAGAGTATTATAAAACTCGCTTATAAAATTATTATTTGGATTATTCATGCTAATAATTATATACTAGAATCATTTTTTATAAAATAATAGATTTTTTTTATAAGAGGTCTTGCTTTTTAGAATTCTATGAATATACTATTCTTATATATGAATTAATTTCGTATATAAGAATTTAAATTTTGGAGGTCAAATTATGATAATGGATTTTTTGAAGAAGATTCCTGCTGGGATAATGATTGTCCCTATGTTTATCTCATCTTTCTTAAACACATTTTTTCCTGATGTTATGCAAATAGGCTCTTTCACAACAGCCATATTTACAAGTTCAGGTTTAGTTGCTATTATCGGGGTGCAATTATTTTGCCTTGGTACACAACTACAATTAAAAGAAATGGTTTCTGTTGTTAGAAGGGGAGGAGTGCTCCTTATTTCAAAATTTATTATAGGTGCTATAATAGGTATTGTTGTAGGAAAATTTTTTGGAGCTACAGGATTGCTTGGGATAACAAGTTTGGCTGTAATAAGTTCTGTAACAAATAGTAATGGAAGTATTTATTTAGCTTTAATGGAGTCTTATGGAGATGAAGTTGATCAATCTACTTTTAGCCTATTAACATTAAACGATGGTCCATTTTTCACATTAATAGCTTTAGGAGCATCAGGGATGGCAGTAATACCATTTAAGGCTTTGCTTGCTGTTGTTATCCCATTGTTTATAGGACTAGTACTCGGTAATTTGGACAAAAAAGTTGCTGATTTTCTTAAACCCGGTTGTGGGATGCTTATTCCATTTGTAGGGTTTACAGTTGGAGGAGGAATTAACCTTATAAATATAGTGAAAGGTGGTATTTCAGGTATTCTTTTAGGTTTAATTGCTTTATTTGTGGGCGGTGCTTTTATTTTACTTTGTGATAAGTTTATTAATAGAAGACCAGGTTATGCGGCTTGGGCAGTATCTACTACAGCAGGAAATGCCATAGCGGTGCCTGCGGCTGTTGCTTTAATAGATCCGTCTTGGTCTCAATATGTAGGGGTTGCCACGTCTCAAGTAGCGGCAGCAACAGTTGTTACAGCTATTTTAGCACCTATAGTAACTGATTACTGGGCAAAAAAATATGGATGCCCTAAGTACCCACTTAAAAACCAAAATTTTTAGTAAATATAGTTTAGAAAATAAAAAATGGAGAAAAATATGGCTTATGAGATACTTACGCCTGTTGTAACAATTTTTGATAAAAATAGCAATATTGATTACAATAGCAACAAGAATGTGATTGAGTATTTAATTGAAAATGGAATTGATGGGATTGTTCCTCTTGGAAGTACAGGGGAGTTTGCATCAATGAGTTTAGAGAAGAAGAAAGAGTTTGTTAGTTTTTATGTAACAGAGGTAGATAATAGAGTGTCTATTATGCCGGGGACTGGAAGTATGAATTTTGAAGAAACAATAGAGTTATCAAATTTCAGTATTTCTTTGGGGGTTAAAGGAGTATTGGTTATTGCTCCATATTATTATGCTTTATGCCAAAATAAAATTTTTGAATATTATGATGCATTAGCAAAAAAAGTAAAAGGAGATGTTTATATATATAATTTTGAAGCAAGAACAGGTCATAATATTAGTGCTGATACTGTTTATAACTTATGCAAGCAAAATAAAAATATAAAGGGTATTAAAGATAGCACAGGTGTAGTTTCACATACATTAGAGATTTCTAGTAGGATATTAAATGATTTTCCTTATTTTGAAATATATTCAGGATTTGATGATCATTTTATTTCTAATATAATGTCTGGTGGAAAAGGCTGTATTGCTGCATTATCTAATATTGTACCTGAGCTTTGGACGAAATGGGTTAAAGCCGCTAATGATAAAGATTTTGATATGGTAGCAGATATATATAAAATTATTAATCCATTGATGAAACTTTATAGTATGGATAGTAACTTTTCTTTATTATTTAAAAAGCTTATGGATGCTCGAGGTTTAGAAATTTATACAGAGACTCTATTTCCTTTTGATAAAATAGATGAGACTATATTTAATAAGTCGCTAGAATTAGTTCAAAATGTTTATAAAATTTTTTAGAAGGAGTATTTAATATGATTAATGCATTAGTTATACATGAAAAAGATAATGTGTTTGTTTCTATTGAACATATAGAGAAAAATAGCAATATAAACTATAAGTCTTTAGACGGAAAGAGTATGAGTTTAATCGCAAAGACAGATATTCCAATATATCATAAAATAGCTTTAAGAGATGTAAAGAAAGATGATTTTTTAATAAAGTATGGGGAACATATAGGTGTTGCTAGTACAGATATTTTGATGGGAGAGCATGTTCATGAACATAATATTGAAAGCAAAAGAGAGTGTTTAAGATAAAAGGAGGCATACATTATGGATACATTTTTAGGATATAAAAGAAGTGACTCAAGAGTTGGTGTAAGAAATCATATTTTAATTTTACCATGTAGTGTTTGTGCATCTGATACTACTAGAGTTGTTTCGAATCAAGTTAAAGGTACAGTTACATTTAATATGCAGCTTGGATGTTCACAACTTGGAGTTGATAATGAATATACACTTGATACTATAGCAGGGTTTGCAGCAAATCCAAATATATACGGTACTATTCTAATTTCTTTGGGTTGCGAAAATTTACAACTTGACTTAGTTAAAAAAGCTATAGAAAAAAGAACAAATAAACCTCTTGAAGGCTTTATAATACAAGAGTGTGGTGGCACATTAAAAACCATCGAGGAAGCTACCCGTTGTGCGAAACAGATGGTTCAAGATGCTTCATGTTTGCAAAGAAGTGAGTTTCCTATTTCTGAGCTAATTATTGGTACAGAATGTGGAGGAAGTGATCCTACTTCAGGTCTTGCTTCTAACCCTGTAATAGGAGAAATAAGTGATATTATTGTAAATGCTGGTGGAACAAGTGTGTTAAGTGAGACAACAGAGTTTATAGGTGCTGAACATATTTTAGCTAAAAGAGCAAAAGATGAAAGTGTTGCTAAGAGAATATACGAGATTATTTATCGTTATGAGGAGCATATAAAAATAACTACAGGGCTTCATATTAGAGATGGAAACCCTTCTCCAGGGAATAAAGCAGGAGGGCTTACAACATTAGAAGAGAAGTCATTAGGATGTATTCATAAAGGTGGTAGCACTACAATAGAAAAAGTTTATGATTATTCTAAACAAATAGATTCTGGTAGTGGTCTGGTAATTATGGATACTCCAGGAAATGATCCTTCTTCTGTAGCAGGAATGGTGGCAGGTGGGTGTCAAGTAGTTTTATTTTCTACAGGTAGAGGTACTCCAACAGGAAATCCTATAGCCCCTGTTATTAAAATTACTGGAAACAGAGAAACTTATAAAATTATGAAAGATAATATGGATTTCGATGCGAGTCCTGTTATATATGGAGAAAAAACATTTAAACAACTTGGCGAGGAGTTGCTTGAAGAAGTTATATTAGTTTCTAATGGAAAACCTACGAAGTCAGAAATATTAAACTTTAATGAGATTGCTATTCAAAGAGGTGCTAACTTTGTATAAACTTTATTAGTTTATGTAGAAGTATTTTTTATGCTAATACTATATAGATGTTATATGGTATTAGCATTGTTTTTTATGAAGTTAATGTCACTTATTTCTATATTTATATTGCTTAATTCTTTTTCTATTGAATCTTTATATTTTAGTAAGCAGTTTTTTATGGATTCTATTTTTTCGTCTGATGACCTATATATTGGTATACTGATGCTAATAGATGCAAAAATGTATCCTTTAAATATTAAAGGTACTGCTACACATCTAACCTCTCTATTGTTTTCGCCACTTTCCTCAGCAATATAGTTTGCTCTTATATACTGTATTTCTTTTATAAGTATATTTACATCGGAAATTGTTTTTTCAGTTAGTTTTTTCATTTTTTGAGAATATAAAGACCTAATTTTTTCATCGTCATATTTACTAAGTAAAGCTTTGCCTAAGGCAGTAGTATGAGCAGGAAATGTTTTTCCTACATGTGATTCTAGTTTTATAGGTTGTGTAGGTTCTACTTTTGCGATATAGAGTACATCTTTTTCGTTTAATATTCCTAGCTGACATATTTCATCTGTTTCTTTTACAATTTTACGCATATGTTTTTTTATAATTTCGAGTATATCTAAACTATTTATGAAGCTATATCCAACCATAAAAGAAGTGACGCCTATCGAAAACTTAAGAGTATATTCATTACGCATAATAAATTGTGTTTTGCATAGTGTTTGCAAAATAGGGGATATTGTGCTTTGTGGGATATTAAGAGTGTCTGATATTTCTTTAAGAGTATGCCCTATGCTAGTTTTTGATAATAGTTCTAATATGTCAGTTACTCTTTTAGTTGGATTATGTAGTGTTTGGTTTGTATTTTTTAACATTTTATTATTATATTTTAATTTAATCTAAAATTCAAATATTTATTTATATTATTTCTTAAAGTAATATATTTTAAAATAAACACTGTATGTAGTAATAAAAAAGTCTATATAAAGTTTTAGTGTGGGCTTAAAGTAGATGTGGGTATTTGTTTATATTAGTCGTCTTTTATATAGAATTCTACTTCTATGTAGTTGACAAATTTGAAATATTAAATATGATGTCAAAGCAATAATCTTTAATTAACTGGAGAATATATGAGTAGTAATTATTTTTCTAAAAATAGAGCGCTTAAAAAAAAGATTGATAAATTGAAAGAAAAAAGATTAGTTAATGATGGTTTTCATTATCCTTTAGGCATAATGCCAGATGATAATAGTATAAATCCTATAGAGGGTGTGAAAATAGAATTTAGTTCGACACCTTTAGGAGATATGTATTTTTATGATGTGTGCTTGTCTTCTAATAGAAGCGCATCTTTTTTTAAAAGCATATTGAGACTTTTTCCATACTACATTACTTTGGTGATAGAACGTTCTAGTGAAGATGTTAATCGTGAATGTGATATTTTACTTAGTGATACTGATATTTCATTAAAAGAAGCAAAGAGGCTTTTTTCAAGATATGAGGACTTTTGGTGTGAGTGTGGTTTTGTTGGTTTTGGAGTATTAGATGAGAGTACTGGTTTTGAAATTTTTATTGACTCTCATAAAGAAATTGAAATAACAGTGCCGTCCAAATATACTTCTTTTGTAGACAAAGTAATTGAAATGTTTTGTCTTTCAGAAAATGATAAAGTTGTTTTTCTAAGTGACTTAGAACATTGGCATTATTCTTTGTCCTATTTAGTTGGGTCTAAAAATAACAATTTAGATTATTATTCTGTCGTTAATAACTTAAAACACAAATATGGATTTAAGCTTATAAATGAATCTGAAAATGAGATTATTGTTCTTCCACGTTGGTGGCATGTAACTATTAAAGGCTTAGGTCGATGTAAGAAGAGATCATTTCTTATTACATATTATTTAGTAGCTGAAACATTTGAGGAGATGGAAACATTAATAGATAATGAAATGAATAATAATGGGATGGAATATTATTATATACATGATTATTATAATGTTGATCCTAAAGATATTACTGAAGTATTTCATATTAGAAAAAAAGGCTCAGTTTTTAATGATGCTCAATTTGGAATATGGGCAGAAACAGAAGTTGTGCTAAACAATACAAAAAATCTAACATCATATATAATAAATAACCCTAATGCGACAACATATTAAAAACCAATTTAAATTCTGCCCATTTTGTGGCAAAGAAGACACTTTCATCTTTGACGATGTAAAAATGTTTACTTGTAGCAATTGTAAACAAACATACTTTGTGAACCCTGTGGCTGCTTGTGGGGCGATTATTGAGACTCCAGAAGGTATTTTGTTTGCTAAAAGAAAGTATGAGCCTAGAAAGGACTTTACTGATTTACCCGGTGGTTTTATTGATTTACATGAAACGGCAGAGGTGGCTGTAAGGCGTGAGCTTGAGGAAGAGATTTCGTTTGTTCCAGAACAGCTCGATTTTTTATGCTCATATCCTAATGATTATATTTTTGACAATATGCTTTATACAACTCTTGACCTATATTTTTATAGCAGACTTGACTTTGTTCCAAATGTTGTTGCAGGTGATGACGCTAAAGATATTGAGTTTGTGAAGCGAGAAGATATTGATATGAATCTCCTCGCATTCTCGTCAACTGTAAAGTCTATTGAGTATCTACTTAAGAATATTAAGTAATACTAACTTATTTATCTAAACTGCCTTTACACATCGTTCACATAATTCAGGGTGATTAGTGTCGCTTCCAACACTTTCGTAATGTCCCCAACAGCGAACACATTTCTCGCTTTCTGATGTATTTGTTTTTACGTAGGACACTTCGCCTTCTGTAAAACTGTCGTCTTTATTTTTTGTAATTTCAACTTTGCTTACAATAAATGATTCCTCAAGATATTGAACATATTTAGATAAAACATTAAATACCTCTTCACTTTTAGGATTTATAATTACAAAAGCCTCAAGAGATTTTCCTATTGTGTTATTGTCACGTGCTCTCTCTAAAGAAAGGAGTACATCATTACGAACTTTAATTATTGCGTCCCATTCTCTTTCAATTTCTGAATTAATAATACCCTCGTCATAATTAGGCCAGTTTTCTAAATGTACTGATGCCACCTCGTCTCCTTTATGCATTTTCCATATTTCCTCTGTTGTGAAAGGTAGGAAAGTCGTTAGAACACGCATAAGGCTTTCTAGCATATAGTATAAAACAGTTTGGGCACTACGTCTTGACTCGGAGTCTTTTTTGTCACAGTAGAGCCTGTCTTTAATAATGTCTAAATATGTAGCAGACATGTCAACAGATGTATAATTTATAAGCCTTTGATAAAATACATGATATTCATAATTATCAAGTTTTTCCTCTGAGAACTTTAAGAAAGAATGAAGTTTTGACAAGGCATATTTGTCCATTGGTAAAAGATTATCAATGTCTACTTTGTCAGTTTCAAAGTTAAAGTCATATATGTTTCCGAGTAAGTATCTAAATGTGTTTCTTATTTTTCTATAATTGTCAGCGACTGCCTTCATCATATTGTCGCCTATTCTTAGGTTGTGCGTAAAGTCTTCACTTATACACCAAAGCCTTAAAATGTCGGCACCATATTCATATACTATGTCAAGAGGAGATACTGTATTACCTACACTTTTATGCATAGCGTACCCTTTCTCATCAAGTACCCAGCCATGAGTAATAAGTTGTTTATATGGTGGAACTCCTTTTATTGCCATAGAAGGCCAAATTGATGACTGAAACCAGCCTCTATATTGATCTCCACCTTCTAAATATACATCAATTCCTGATGAAACTTCATTAGCATGTGTTTGCTCGAGTGAGAATGAAGATATACCTGAATCAAACCAAACATCTAAAATATCACTTTCTTTTCCAAAGTTCTCACTTCCACATTTACACTTTGTTCCAGCAGGCAAAAGATCACTCGCTTCCATGTCAAACCAAACATCAACACCACTTTGTTTAACAATGTCTGATACTTTTTTTGTAGTTTCAGGAGTAAGCAAAACCTCTCCACAATCTTTACAGTAGAAAGCAGGAATTGGCACACCCCAAGCTCTTTGTCTTGACAGGCACCAATCAGGTCGGTCTTTAAGCATATTGGTCATTCTTTCTTCACCCCATTTAGGAATCCATCTTAGTGATGATAAAGAATCTATTGTTTTTTGCTCAAGGTCATTATGCTTCATATTCATAAACCACTGATTGGTAGTTCTAAATATTACAGGTTTTTTACATCTCCAGCAAATAGGGTAGCTGTGTTTTATTTTTTCTGTAGAAAATAATTTTCCATTATCTCTCATTAAATCTATTATTTTATCATTGGCTTCACTTATGTGCATGCCCTTCATCATTTCAAATTCATTAGTATATCTGCCTTCTTCATTTACAGGGCAACATATTTCTAAATTATTTTTAATGCCTGTATTAAAGTCATCAGTTCCGTGACCGGGGGCGGTATGAACCACTCCTGTTCCAGATGTAGAGTCAACATAAGGAGCAAACACAACGGCTGACTTTCTGCCCTCAATGAAAGGGTGAGCTATAACAAGTGATTTTATTTCATCAATTGTTATTTTTATAAGCTCGCTTTTATTAAAACTAATTTCCTCTTTTGCCAAAACAGTTTCAACTAAGTCTCTTGCCATTATAGAATATTCGTCCCCAATTTTTACAGCAACATATTCAAGTTCTTCGTTAAAAGCACAAGCAACATTTGCAGGTAATGTCCAAGGAGTTGTTGTCCATATCATAGCGTTTACATTTCCGTCTAATTTGTCATTAATTTTACCCAGTATTGGAAACTTAACATAAACTGATTTTGAAATATGCTCTTCATCATATTCTATTTCGGCAGCAGCTAATGCGGTTTTACAGTCGATGCACCAGTGAATGGATTTAAGCCCTTTGTATATATATCCTTTTTGAACTAGCTGTGAAAATACGGAAACAATTTCAGCTTCATATTCTTTAGACATTGTTAGGTATGGGTTATCCCAATCTCCCATAATTCCAAGCCTTTTAAATTGTTTGCGTTGATTGTCTATTTGTTTTTGTGCATAAGTTCTACACTTTTTTCTTATTATAGTTTTAGAAGTTTCTTTATATTTTTCACCAAGCTGTGCTTCAACTTTAAGTTCAATAGGTAGTCCATGACAATCCCAGCCGGGTATGTATGGAGAGTTAAAGCCTTGGGCTGTTTTATAGCGTACGATAATATCTTTTAATATTTTATTTAAAGCATGCCCAACATGTATATCCCCATTGGCATAAGGAGGCCCGTCATGAAGAACAAAGCTTGGAGCATTTTTGCGTAGCTCTCTAATTTGATTATATAATTTATTGTCTTCCCATTCTTTAAGAATTTTTGGTTCTTTTTCTTTTAATCCTGCTTTCATAGGGAATTTAGTTTGTGGTAAGTTTATTGTAGATCGGTAATCCATATTGTAATTCCTTTTTTATATTCTAAGTGTAAATGTACACACTAATACATTTTATACCATGAAAATAATAATTACAATATTCTTATACTTGTTTAAGTGTTTAGAAACCTAAACTAGTATGTCATCAATTATTACTGATCCTTTAAATGAATAGTTGGCACCACCTGTCATAAAAACTTTATTATTGAGATAATTTATTTTTAGTATACCACCACGTAAACTAATTATTATAGAGTTTCCTGTGCGACCTGTAAGTACTCCTGCAACACATACAGCAGATGCCCCTGTTCCACAACCCAAAGTCTCGCCACTGCCACGCTCCCAAGTTCTTTGCTTAACTTCATTTTTCGATATAATTTCAACAAACTCGACATTTACTTTGTTTGGGAAATACTTATGATTTTCAATTTTGCGTCCTATATTTTTAACATCAAATTTGTCTAAGTTTGAAACATATAAAACTGCATGCGGATTGCCCATTGATACTGCTGTGAACTCATACATTTTTCCATCTATTTCTATGGGGTGATTTATGACAGGATTTTTGTCTATTGTTGTTGGAATAATGAGCCCCTCTAAAATTGGGTAGTCCATATCGACAGTGCATTCTGTCATTTCGTCATTATGGTCTATGACTAACTTTACTTCAAGTACTCCTCTACCTGTTTCAATATGTAATGGGTTTTTGTGTGCGATATTATTTTCATATAAATATTTAGCAACGCATCTTAAAGCATTGCCACACATCTCCCCTTCACTTCCATCAATATTAAACATTCGCATTCTAGCATCACTTTTTTCTGATGGTAAAATTAATATTATTCCGTCAGAGCCTATGCCAAAATGTCTATCACTTAAAAAGCGTGAATATTTTTCTGCATCACTTTTTGTAAATTGTTCTTTGAAACAATCAATGTAGATATAATCATTTCCGACTCCATGCATTTTTGTGAAGTTTATTATTTTTTTCATTTAAATATTTTATATCAATATTTTTTTAAGTAAATATAAATTATATTGACTACTAAACTATATTCTTGTATACTAAAAAAAGAATATGTTATGAATAATATGAGGAGGGCTATTTTGAGTTATACAAAATTTTGTAGTGAGGTTGAGAAATGGTTAGATGCCAATAATCTTCCAACTAGCGGAACCGCTTATGATAGCGAAGAGGTAACAAAAGCGAGGCTTGATGCTTGGGAATTTGGGTCAGAGAATATTTTCAAAGAATGGGTTTCAGATGAACGATATAAAGAATTAATATCTTGTGTCCATAGTGGATATTCTGATGAATTTTTAAATCCTTTGGGGAAACACTTTCAAAACACTAATCAATTTGAAAACATGAAATACCTTTATGAGAGAGAGCTTAAACATAAAATTAGAATGATGCTTGCAAGTATGAAAGACGCTAAGGAGTATGATGGTAAAATAGATGTAGAGTTCATATTAAATATTGATACAGATGCATATGAAACGGCAATATATTCTAATTATAAAAAGAATCGTAGTTATTCAGGTAGCATTGCTGTGTGGAGAAAAAAAGCACTAGATATAATAAATACTTTATTAAAATATTTCCCTACTATGGATGCACCAGCAGAGTATGTTGCTTTGATGGAAGACTTACAAAATAAAGTTTATGATATATCTATAAAGCCAAAAGATTTAAAAAGTATTAAGTAAAGTGATTTTATAAATAACTATTTTTGGAGAAAAAATGAATAAAATTTTAGTTTTAATAATCATAATATTTTTGTCATCTATTTTATATGGTAATGAAGATTTAATTGAGGCTACTAAAAGTGGGGACTTAGAAAAAGTTAAAACTCTAATTGAAAACAATCCTATTAACAAATCTAGTGAGTACCTTGATTATAAAAATAATACAGCTTTGATTTATATGGATATATAGATATTGTGGATTTTTTAATTTCTAGTGGAATGAATGTTAATGCTAGAAATATGTATGGGCAAACTTCATTAATTATGGCTTCAGATGAAGGATATATCGAAGTGGCAGAATATTTAATTTTATTCTTGTGCAAAAAGTAGTATTGCACTCATAATAGAAAAATTATTTAATTTCTTTTTCTTAATTTGCTTAAAAGTTTTAATATTTCTAAGTAAAGCCAAACGAGAGTTACTAAAAGTCCAAACCCTGCATACCATTCAAAGTATTTTGGCATGTTTTGTTCACTACCTTTTTCAATGAAGTCGAAGTCTAGTAGTAAGTTAAAAGATGCTATTCCTGCGATAACCATATTTATGCCAATAGCCATAAGTGAATTGCCTTGAAGAAATGGCAGAGAAACACCAAAAAAAGATAAACCAAAACTAACTAAATATAGAATAGCTACCGCAAGAGTTGCTGATATTATAACGCTTCTTAATTTTGCTGTAACTTTTATTATGCGAAATGAATATAGAGCGAGCATAACAATAAGTACAAGTACTGTTATTGATACAGCCTGAATTACAATTCCTTGATATAGACTTGAGTAAGAAGCTGATATTCCGCCTAAAGTGAGTCCTTCAAGGGCAGCATATAGCAGTGATAATGTTGGGGCTAAGTTTTTTTTGAATGTGATTATTAAAGCGATAATTAATGCAGCTATTGCTCCACCAATTGCGATTTTAAGTGAAAGATCTGGGTTAACACTAAAGAAAATGTATGCGTTCACCATTCCAAAAATCACAAGAATGCCTGTGAGAATTAATGTGGCACTTATTGTTCCGCTAATGGTCATTACTTTTGAGTCGGTGGCATTATAATCGTTTATAACATTTGCGCCTAAAACAGGACTTGACATAATTACTCCATAATCTATATTTAAATATTTTTGTAAATCTATCATAAAGTGTATATAAAGTCAATTAATTATTTTTCGCTTGATTTTTTATATTTAGGTAATATGATTTCTTTAATCAACTCTTCTGCTTCTTCACTAATGCAGGCTTTTGTAAATTGATTTCCAAAAGCCTAAACCAATAAGGGGAGAATGAATAATACTTGTGTCACGTGTTTGAAAGTATTCTGATATGTATCTTGCATCTTGTTTTGTGCTGTACTATAGAAGAAAGATGTAAATAATTAAGTATTTATGTGTGAAAAAAATTGACATTTGTAATTTTATAACTATATTGTATATAGTATATACAATTTTGAGATATTTTTCATTGAGGGATTATTTATGAAGATAACTAAAATTCATGCTAAAAGCGTTGAACTAAAACTTATTGAGCCTTTTGTTACGGCAGCTCTTACTAGGACTCATCAATCTACTGTTCTTGTGAAAGTAGAAACTGATGAGGGTGTATTTGGAATAGGAGAAAGTGTTGCTACAAGACATATTGTAGGAGAGACTATAGATTCCATATTAGCTTCTTTAAAAGAGTTAGAAATCCAGTTAATAGGTATTAATCCATTAAATATTGAACTTATACATAGTATAATGGATAAATATTTAGTGTATAATTCGGGTGCTAAGGCAGGGATAGATATTGCTTTATATGATATAAAAGGCAAGATAATGAATGCCCCATTATATAAAGTTCTTGGTGGGTTTAGAAATACATTAGAAACAGATGTAACTATTTCTATCGATAGTATAGATAATATGGTTTCATCAGCTCTAAAAAGTGTAAATAAAGGTTTTAAAGAACTTAAAATAAAGATTGGACTTGATCCTAAAAAGGATATTGAAGCTATAAAGCGTATAAGAGAGGCTGTAGGAAGTGATGTATCTCTTAAAGCAGATGCTAATCAGGGATATTCTATAACTGATGCTATTATAGTTCTTAATGAAATACTTAAATATGATATAATTCTTACTGAACAGCCTGTTCCTTATTGGGATATTAATGGCATGGCACAGATAAGGTCTAAAACTAATATGCCAGTGGTTACTGATGAAGCAGTTCATAATCATTATGATGCTATGAAATATATTAAAAGCGATGCATGTGATATGGTAAATATCAAACTTATGAAATCTGCAGGTATATTTAAAGCTGAAAAAATTAATGCTGTATGTGAGGCTTCAAATATAAGATGCATGGTTGGTTGCATGGTAGAAAGTAGGGTTGCTATTGCTGCGGGGGCTCATTTTGCAGCTAGTAAAAAAAACATTATAGAAACAGATTTAGATGCATTTTTGCTTACTGAAGAATTGCCATATCTAAGTGGTGGTTTTACAAATAAAAATGGTAATATCACTTTGTTAGAAAGTCCCGGATTGGGGCTTGAAGTAGAATTTTAATTTAGGAGTCACATTTTATGGAACAGACATCATTAATAACTTCCGTACCGGGAGTAACAGCAGCTATTACATTTCTTGTTGTTATAAGCTTGCATCTCTCTAAAGTCAGATTTTTTAGATCTTTAGGTCCTGCTTTAATAGCTATCATTTTTGGTATGATTCTTTCTAATTTTAAGATAACACCTTTTTCATCTCCAGTTTATTCTTATGTTTCTGGTGAAATTATTATGTTAGGTATTGCTGTAATGTTACTTAATGTTGATCTTAAAGGTTTATTCAAATTATCTAAGCAACCTCTTTTAGCAATGTTTTTAGCAGTTGTTTCGGTATCTGTTGTTGTTGTTGCTTTTTCTTTTATATTTGTACCTATTATACCAGATGGTTGGAAACTCGCAGGTATGCTCGTCGGAACTTATACAGGTGGAAGTTCAAATTTAAATGCAATAGCTATAGGATTAAATGCCTCTCCAGATTTGATTGCTGCTGCCAATGCTGCAGATTATGCTGTTTATCCACCATATATTATACTAGTTATGTATTTAGCGTCTAATTTAAGACATTTTAAGTGGTTTGCAAAAGTATGGCCATATAAACTAGAAGAAGAAGAACTTTTACTTGGAAAAGAAGATGATGCTTTTTTGAAACCTAAAAAATGGAGCATACATGATATAGCTTGGATTTTAGCTATAGGTTTTGCTGTAGTTGCTATAAGTGATTTTCTTTCTACATTCTTTCCAGCTTCACTTGCTTCTTCTATGGGCATAGTTATACTTACTACAATATCAATTACTCTTGCTCAATTTAAGCAAATAAAAAATCTTAAAGGGACTATGGATATAGGACTTTATTTATCACTTTTCTTTTTAGCGAGAATAGGGCTTACTATTAATGTAATTGAATTCCTTGAGTCTGCATTGCTTGTAGCACTTTATTGTGGAATAGTAATGTTTGTAACTTTACTTTTACATGCATTCCTTTGTAGACTTTTTAAGATTAAATATCAATATGTTTTAGTAGCAGTTCAATCAGCTATTGGATCAGCGTCTTCTTCTACTGTTCTTGCCGCACAAGCAGGTTGGGAAAGCCTTATTAGTGTAGCTGTTGTACTTGGAGTATTAGGCAATACTATTGGTAATTATGTTGGTATTGGTATAGCGTATCTTATTAAAGGTATGTTTAGTATTTAAAAAAATAAAGTTGTTAAAAAATGAAAAAATTTAATTTATATCAATCGGGAATTCTATTTTCTAAAATTTTCTTAAAAGATGATTCTATGTATCATAGTAAACTTAATGTTTTTTCTTTGTCTTTTGAAAGTGAAAAAAGTATTAGTAATCTAGATATTGAGGAATATAAAAAATATTTTAATATTGACTTAGATAAATCATTTAAGATATTGTCAATGTTTGAAACGAATCCTTTAGTTGATAGTGTAGACTCTTTTGAGCTTGAAAATGAGTTATATCAAAAACATAAAGATTATAAAAATATATATGTTGCTATGAGTGCTAAATTCCCACTTGATATAATTTGTATTGATAATTCTGTTGTTGGCTTCATTGTGCCATCAAGAGATGCTGTAACAGTATTTATAGAAGAGGGTTTTGAAGACCATACTATAATAAATCTTTGGAAAAAAGAACTCGCTTATAATAAAATAAACCCCATAAAAGAAATAAAAAGAATAGATATTGAAATGCGTGATGGAGTGAAACTTGCTTCAGAGTTTATTATACCAAATGTAGAAGGAAAAACTCCTACAATATTAATTAGAACTCCATATAATAGATGTGATAAAATATCTAACTATTACAAATATGTTTTACGTGGATATGTTGTTTGTGTGCAGGATGTTAGAGGTAAAAATGATTCTGAAGGTGAGTTTATACCTAAATGTAATGAAACTAATGATGGTGATGACACTATAAAATATATTTCTAGTCAAGAATGGTCTAATGGGGATGTTGGTATGATTGGAGCATCTTACCTTGGGTACGTTCAATGGTCAGCGGCTGCTAGTGGGAATAAAAATCTTAAAGCACTTATAAGTATAGTTACTTCTGGTAATGCATTTAAAGACTTACCACGTAAAGGTGGAACATTCTCATCAGGAGTTTTAGCTTGGGCTTTTTCTGTTGGAGAACAAGTTTTTAATAAAGATTATATGGTTCGTGATGACTGGGATGATATTATAAAAATAAGACCAATAAAAGATATACCTAAAAAAGTACTTGGCAAAGAGATTAATTTTTGGAATGCGTGGTGTTCGCATGAAAAGTATGATGAATTTTGGGATAAAACTAATTGGCATTCTAAAAAAGATAAAATAAAAACACCAGCAATGATTGTTTCTGGATGGTTTGATGATAATGGAGATGCTACTAGTTTGGCTATTGATGTAGTAAAAGATTATGAGGATAAAGATAAAAAAGTAATACTTGGTCCTTGGCTTCATAATGGAAATAATATTAGAACAATAAATGGAGTAAGATTTGGTACAGATGCTCTACTTTATGATATTGACTTAATATTTATAAAATGGTTTGAAAAAAAACTTAAAGGTATAGATAATAATATAGAAGAAATGCCCACTGTGAATTATTATGCGGTAGGTAAAAATGAGTGGATAACTTCTGATAAATGGTTTCCTGAATATGCAAAAGAAACTAAATATTATATATCTAATACTAAGCCTTCTAATTCTTCTAGTGGTGGTGGGATATTATCTAAAGAAGAACCTAAAAAAGAATATACTGACACATATATTTTTAATCCAAATGATACTGCGAAACACTTGATTGATATATCTGAAAATGAAATATGTGTACCCGCAAATTATAAAGATGAAGAGCTACGTGATGATATTTTAATTTATACTTCTATTCCTTTTGAAAAAGAAACTACAATTGTTGGAGATATTACAGTTGTGTTTTATGCAAAAAGTACAGCTAAAGATACAGATTGGGTTGTACGTGTAACAGATGTAGACGAAAATAATAATTCAATAAGGCTTGCTGATGGCATTTTAAGAGCTAAGTTTAGATTTGGATTTGATAAAATAGTATTGCTTGAAGAAGATAAAATAGAAAAGTATGAGATAGTAACAACTAAAATAGCAAATACTTTTAAGAAAGGACATAGAATACGCCTTCAAATAACATCAGGGGCTGAAAATTATATATTCCCAAATCATAATACTGGAAACAATATGTTTGAGGACATTGAAATGATTGAATGTAGGCAAACTATAGTTAGTAGCAGTGTCTATCCTTCTTATATTGTTTTATCAGAGTTTTAATGTTTATAGTCTGTAATTAGAATGCTTGTTTACCATTAGTTCTTTTATCCAACTTGCATTTTTAAGTACTTTTCTGATAAACTTTATGGAGTTCATCCAAGATGATTGTTTATTTTATGTACATTAAAAAATAATAAGATTGCAACCTCTGTAAAAAAAATACACTCTTAACACTCTGTGTGCTGAAATCAGCAAACTATAAAGTATTATTATTTTTTTTGTTTTCCTTATAAAGGCTTGCTAACAGACCTATATAATGACTTAATTGTCAAAATGTGTAGTTTTGGCACTGTATATAATTTGCTAAAGAGCTTATGGTTTATAAACAAGTTTTAGGAGCTTACTTATGAATATTATAGCATTTTTTTTCGTTATTTCAGGCATTGTTATAAGTGTTTTAGTTTATATTGACATAAAAAAACATAGACAGCCTATGCATATTATGGAAATTGTGTGGCCACTTACAATGCTTTGGGCATCTTGGATTGGTTTACTAGCATATCTTTCATTTGGACGACAAAAATCTAATATGAAAGATATGAACATGGATATGCCTATGAATCATAACAGTATGATTATGGATGGTACAGGAACAAAGAAACTAAAATGGGAAAGTATAACTTTGTCAACGCTTCATTGTGGGGCAGGGTGCGTACTTGCTGACATTATCGGTGAAACACTTTCTGGTATTTTAGGTTTATCAATGCTTGTTGGGTGGACTCTTGACTATATACTAGCATTAATATTTGGTGTTTACTTTCAGTATATGGCTATTAAAGAAATGGGCAATTCTACAATTAAAATGGCAATTAATAAAGCTGTGAAGTCAGATTTTTTATCATTAACTGCTTGGCAAATAGGTATGTATGGATTTATGTATTTTGCTCATGGTGGTATCATTAATAGGGCGTCTTTTGACTTTTGGTTTATTATGCAATTAGCTATGATGACAGGATTTATAACTTCGTATCCTATGAACATGCTATTAATAAAAATTGGGTTTAAGCATGCAATGTAATAAAATAAATATATATAAGCTCATCATAGATTTTATGTTTGGGGATAAGAGTATATTACGAAAATAGCATTAATTAATAGGCAAAATCATAAAGGCTTAATATATCATATTTTACGTATGTTACACAAAATAGAAAGTCTAGAAATAAACGTACTTAGAAATATTAGTATAGTCATAAAAAATATTAGTTTAATAGAAATATTGATTGCAAGTATTATATTTTAGGTTAAACTGATTCTATAGTACTATAAAAAGGATCTAGAAATATGGGAACATGGAGCACTTCAATATTTGGAAATGATACTTCTTGTGAAATTAAAGAAATGTTTTTTGAAAAGTATAATAATGGGGTGGATGTTCACGAAATAAAACGTGAAATACTTCATACTTATTCAGCAGATATAAGTGATGAAAAAAGTGAAACAAAAACAGATATTCTATTTGCTTTGGCATATTGCCTTTGGGAAACACAACAGC
This sequence comes from uncultured Spirochaetia bacterium, assembly GCA_947040945.1. Classification (GTDB taxonomy): domain Bacteria; phylum Spirochaetota; class Brachyspiria; order Brachyspirales; family Brachyspiraceae; genus CAMQVF01. The sequence goes on along the minus strand of CAMRCO010000008.1, from coordinate 5,495 downwards.
TTGATAAAAAACTGCTTGATAACATAGAAAAAATTATAAGCAGTGGGGAAGATATTGCTATTTGCACAGGGCTTGGAGCAGACAAATATTTTATTAAAAGTCGTGAAGTAGCTACTAAAAAACTATTGAATAAAATAAGTATTCCGAGAGCAACTGTAAAAAAACGAATAAAACCACCAGTACAAATAGATAGTATTTATAGAAATGGGGCTTGTATGGCATTTCAGTATAGTAATGGTGTTTGGGGATGTTTGATTTCTGTGGAAACTAAACATTTTAATAGAAAAATAGAGGGGTATTATCTTCTAACCGATTTAAAAAGTAAAACAATACCAACAATGGAGAAAATATTAAAAGCACATATTTCAGATGATTCCTATCACAGGTCAACTTTTGAGTTTCACTATAATCGTTTTACAAGCATGATTTTTAATTGGGTTACTTCCAAAGAAATTAATAATTTTTATAAATATAATGAGCAGTTTTTTACTATTATTGGTTATTTGCCCGCTTGGGAAAATTGCTATGGTGGAGGTAGTGGAGGGCTTGATTATTATTGTGAGAACTATGAAGAATTCAAAATACGAACAGAAAAAAGTTTAGCCTATAATTTAAAAGCTAGAAAGTGTACAGTAAGTACAATTGAAATGATAAATACTGATTTTGAATCTCGAAAGCCTAGATAAGTAGTGGAGTGTGAAATTATTTATATTTTAGTTTGGAGCAAATTTTTATGGACAATACTCTTTTTGAAACAATAATGAACAACTATTCACAAAAAAAAATTGTGAGTATATGTAAAAAACTAATTAAAAAATGTTCTTTTGGTAGTATGCAGGATGCATTGAATTTAAATGACTTAGCCTACTGGTTATTTATTTATGACTATAAAAAAGAAGCACTATCTGTAGCTCAATTTACTCATGATATACCATTTCCTGGTAAAAGTGCATTTAATGTATGGAGTTTTATTCTTACTTTATGGGGGCTTGAAGTACATATCTTAAAAGAAATTGGTAATACAAAAGAGGCAGAAATTAGGATAAAGGCAATGGATGCTATTTGGATGACGCCGATTGGGGTTGTTGATACAAAAGAGAAACAAGAAAAAAATGAATATAATAGACGTTCTCGTTTTTTATATCCAGATATTCTTAGAAGTAATCAAATTGAATCCTCCACAAGTACAAGAGATGCTAACGAATGGAGATTCATTGCTTTGAAAACAATGATTGGTTATAGTTCAACTGGTCTATTCCCAAATTTGAAAGAGCATTACCATGAGCTATCTCTCGATATTTCTGAATATATATCCATTCTATCAAAGATTAAATAGATTATCAAAATAGCAAATAATATTACAGTTTTATATTCCAGCCTAAAATATGATTTATATCATCAACTGCATCTGTAATCGTCATTCTATTTTCAGCTGTTGCTAGCAATAATTCATTTTCAATAATAGGTTTAACAATTTTTATGTCTAAATATTTATGATATACGCAAAGTAGTGATAGCCCTAAAATAGAGTGAGTACGAACTTTTGCATTTACTCTATTACAGAGTTCACATAACAAGTTAAAAGAATAAATGTATTCTTCTTTAGTTTCAGCGTCACGACCAAGACTATAAATAATACCAAGTAATTCTTCATGAATTTCGTTATCATTTTTACTATCTGGCATATCAATAATACGTTTAATTTCGTCTTGTGAAAAATTATTCATATTAATTTAGACTATTTATTGTCTTTATATAATTCAAGATTTTCATCAAGGCGTGTAATCTTAAATACTATATATCCATTATCTGGACATGCAAGATTTGTTTTACTGAACGGATTTTCTTCAAAATTAAATCGACCACCAGATATAAGTGCATTAATCATAGGAAACAGAATCATATACGCACCACCGCAAAAGCTTTGATTTGGAGTTCCAAGTCCAGGAAATATAAATTTATCTCCTTGTTTATAACCACAAGCACAATATCCTCTAACTTCGGTTACTTCTACTTCAAATTTTTTATTTGCCACGATTTATCTCCATTTTTAAGACTGTATATATCGACTATAAGTATAATGCAAAAAATAATTAAGTCAAATAATGACTATATATTGAAGTTTTTCTATTTACATAGAGATATTAAGTTTGTATAATATACCTACACAGTATCTCTATATTTTTAATAAATAGTGTTTTATTTTTCAATTGTTGCAAGTCGTACCATAGAATGTGCTCGTTTTTCTAAAATGGTAATAAGTTCCTCTACTCCAAGGTCTCCGTTTACATGCACAAGAATTTGATAATCATTATCCAAAAATATTTTTTACTCATCTGGAATATCAAGCCAAAAAGCAGGAACAAAACATGACTTGTATATATCACTATTATTCCATTCATAAAGTAAATATCTTTTTATCTCATCGTTGCTCGAAAATTGAAATATTTTATCCATACATACTTCACTGTACCAGCCATTTCCATATTTATTTTTAGGTCCCCCCATACCACAGGGTTCATGCTTATCATCGACAAAACACCACCAAGTAAACTCAGTAATATTAATATTTAATCGAGTCATAGAATCAATGAAAGTTATCGCATTTTCCATAGGGCAAATACAGTCAATATAACCATTCCCAATAGGCTGAATTTTTAACTTCTCAATGATTTTATCAATTTCTTTTTTGAGTTGCAATTGTAAGTTTCCTTTACTTAAGGTAAACATTATATAAATTAGTTTCTTTATTTTTTTATAGGAAACAGAGTACCCTCAAAGATTGTCCCATAAATAGGATCTCTTTTAGTTTATTCATATCAATTTTATAATGTTTATATATTTCTTCGATTTTCATTTATTACCTATACTTGTTTAGTTTTAATAATTATAAAACTTATACAATACCGTCATACAAAAAATGTTTCGAATTGTTTTTTATATAATTTACTATATATGTATTTATATTTTCATACTCATAAAATTTATCATCAAGTTCATTTAGTTTTTCATTTGCCTCATTATTAAATTCTTCTAATTGTTTATAACGCTTTTCTCTATCAAAAAAAGGGTCTTCTCCAAATAAAGAAATAACTTTCTCAAAGTTTTCTAATGCTTTTTTATGTCTTATAGATTTTAATCCTTCAAGTACATCTTGCCAAAGTATTCCTGTAGAGTTATAAAAAAATTGGTCATGACCTCCGTTATAGACTTGTCTAATATACTCATCAATAGCGAATATTATTTTTTGTTCTTGAGTAAATTGTTTTAAGCTTTCATTATATTTTTGATAGTCATCGAAATCTATTAAACGGTACAAAGGGTCTAAAATTTGAAAATAATTATCTTCGTCTATATTTTTTATAGTTTCCTCTGTTATTATAATATGTTTAGGCATTCTGTCTTTAACCGCATCATAAAGTACTTTAGCATAGCCATAATTTTTATTTATAGACAAACTTTTTTCTAAAAAATTATATGCATTTTTATAGTCAGGAATTTCATAATAAGCAAATCCCAAGCGATAATAAAACTTACAATCATTTTCTGCTTCATTTTCAATACTTTCAAATATTTCTAATGCTTTTTGTATAATTTCATGTCTCTCATTATTGTCATTCATGTAAACTGCAAGATGAACATAAGCAAGCCCAAGTTCACTTTTAATTTCATAAATTTTTTGCTCCTCATTTAGGCTTTCAATGAAGTCTATAGTTTGCTGATGTTTATCATTTTGCCTTAATTCTATAATTTGTTTTAATATTGTTTCTTCTGTCATTTTATTATTCCTAAAATATATATTTAATAATTATAAAAGCTATATGGTGTCGTTAAAATATTATTAGAATACAATAGTAATATTATTTTCACGAAATGTTTTTTCAATAGTGGTATTAATATTGGTCTCAATAATACTCGTTTGAGATATATCTGTAATCCAAATACAGAGTGAAAGTTAATACGGTGATTTGTAAAATCTTTTAGGTGTACTGTGGGTTCAGGATACTCAAGTACTTCTGGGGTATTCTTGGAAACTTGTTTTAAAAGAGAAATTACAGTTTCTATATTTGATACATATTATTCTCCTAATAAACCTATAGAATCTTACTCGCATGGAGTATAGTGCAGATAATCTACTTTTACTCTTATATTGTCTTGTTTGCATAATTTTAAGATATTATTTAATATCTCATTTTTCTGATCCCTAGATAAAACATCATAAGAATCTGATTCTATTGGTTTTATATAGTAACTCAGAATAGATATGCTATACTTATCAGAAATTATCATTTCTGAACCAACATAAAATTCATCCCCATTTTTATCAAAGAAATGCATTCCAGCACGTCCTGTGAAAACAATGTAAGAACCATTATCATCTTTTTTGATTGAAGGCTTAAATTTTTCAACCCTTTTTCTTATTGACATATTATTCTCCTAATATTTAATAAATAATATCATTTATTAAAACCAAATACCATAAAATCATAATACTCGCCTTAACTCACTTCTAATTTCCATTAAAGCAAATCCCCAAATTTTATCATAAGGACTTGTCTCAACTAATATTTTATTTTTAGTAGATAATAGAAAGTCTCTGAGTTCTTTATTCTGTAAATACTTATGGTAACTTCCATTTAATACAATGCTATAACAACACTTAGACCAAACGTCATCATTAGAGTTTGATTCAGTTTTTTCAGCATAACATGTTAGAGACATTATGATTATCAATAAACATAATGCGATATGACGCATACTTGTTCCATTTTTATAAATTATAAAATAGACTATCACATATATGATATTAATCAATACTATATTTCAATAGACTTATCGTTATTTTTTATTAGTATTCACTCGAGCCAAATAACATAATAGTCATCGAATTTAGAATGAAAGTTTTTGACGCTACCCGAAAACTGAGCTATTTTTTTATATTGTCGATAGTTGTCTGACTTTTTAGCAAACTCTGTTATTGATGGTCTATTTTTTCTTTCACTCCATTCTATTGCTCGGCTTTTGGGGTCACCTATTGACATCCAGTTTAGCCACTCGTTCCAGTTTTTAATTAAAATATTAAATGTAGTGTCGTCAATTGGGGTTAGGTAATACAAATCGCTGTACTCATCTTCTTCAGAGCAAAAAATATTTTCATAAATACAAAACATATTTTGGAATGTTGTTAATCCTAAAATAGGTTTATTCCAGTAATCTTCAATGCTAAGAATTTTGTCGCTCATCATAATCTCCACAAGCATATAGGGATAGCTTTGCTATATTCCTCATAATTTGCTACACGTAACATGGTTCATCACTTCCATACTCAATAAAAAATGCACTTTTTTTATAGTTGACTCGTGTTAAAGGATAGATAGGAAACTGAAGTAAAAAATAATCTCCCCACTCACTCCCATCTTTTGTTTAGATAATCCTACTAGGTATTTTAGAATGTACGGGTAAATTAAAATTTTCTAAAATATCCATCACTTTTT
>CAMRCO010000007.1 GCA_947040945.1 uncultured Spirochaetia bacterium | reverse complement strand
GGGCTTAATCAGGCTGCTGTTATGGAATTATAGCAACTAGGGACATACTTCAAAAACTTTCATAAAAGTTTGAAATACAGATTTATATATTATATAGATTTAAATAAAGAGAAATCCAAACTCTCTTAGTTCCAGTACACTAAAACTACTTTTACTTTCTAAAAGTTAAATTGACATTTTGTGTTTGTAGCTATACATCCTATAAACATAAAATAGATATATTAATCTAACATTTTTACGTATGTGATGTGTATGGAATATTTCTTTAGTTATAATTCTGTATATAGTATTATATACAGTGGTAATAGTGATTATAATCTAATTTAAAATCGTTTAAGAATACAACAACTTGACTATTTTTTGTTTTAATCTTACAATCTATGGTTACTAATTGTAAATTAATTTTTTTGAAGGGAGATTATATGTCTGAATTAACAATAAAAGAATTTTTTAATGCCGCTTTAGAAGCAGCTATTGAAGTTGACCCACGTGGTAAAAAAGTAGTTTTAGATATACTTCTTAAAGTAAAAAAAGATTATGAAAAAATAACTGATGAAAAAAAGAAAAAATATTTTGATTTAGAATCACTTAAAAATCCTTATGCAGATTCAAGAATACTTTATGGTGATACTAATAAAAAAGTATCAAAAGTTATATGTGGAATTGATTTAGGAGTAGGGGAACTTACTCTCACCGACAGGCTTAATGAAAAAGGACATAATATTGACTTTGCTATAGCTCATCATCCTGAAGGACATGCTCAGGCTAACTTTTATGATGTTATGAATATGCAAGCAGAAATTATTGAAAGCTATGGCGTGCCTATTAATAAGGCTGAAAGTGTTACAAGAAAGCGTATGAAGGAAGTAGAGTTTAGTGTTTCTCCAAGTAATCACATGAGAGCAACTGATGCTGCCAAACTTCTTGATATTGCTTATGCTTGTATGCATACATTTGCTGATAATCATGTTGAGTCATATCTTCTAAATGTTATGAAAGAAAAAAGTCCGAAAACAGTTTCTGATATACTTAGTATTATAGGTGATATAGAAGAATATGAAATGGCTTCACAAAATAATAATCCTCCTAAAGTTTTTGTTGGTAATGAAAAAAATAGAGCAGGGAAAATAATGGTTGACATGACAGGTGGAACGACTCCTGATGTTGAGGCTATGACACATCTTGCTAATGCTGGTGTTGGTACAATAATTGTTATGCATTTGCCTGAAGCTCATCGTAAAGAATGTGAAAAACATCATGTTAATGTGGTGTGTGCTGGGCATATTGCAAGTGATAGTCTTGGACTTAATCTTATGTTTAAGGCTATAAGAGAAAAAACTAAAAAAAGTTTTGAAGTGGTAGCGTGCTCTGGTTTATTATATATAGAGCGTTAGTATAAAAAATAAATATTATGATAACTGATTTATTATAATATTTATTTCATGGAGAAGTATGCGAGTATATTTAATAGTAGCGTTTTTATTTTTATTTTTAATAAAGCCTGTTTATACACAAATAGATACTTTTGATGAAAAAGCAACAGAAAAAATAGAAAAAACAAAAGCTGAGTGGCAATATAATCCTTTTAAGAAAGTGGACGGCGAAAAGAAACTTACAGGATGGCTTGATCCTAACTCTTATTTAATGCGTTTTTGGATTGGAGATATTATAAGTAAAAATGAAACATTAGCTGATCCTGCTTGGAATATAGATGATAGTATTGTTTTTTTTTCAGTAACTGCTGTGGCTGATATTAATCCTATAGCGTTCAGAATTGATGACTGGATGTTTCGTGTTGGAGTTTCATTTCTTGTTGATTTACAGTTTATACTTTATGAGAAAGGATCTGAGCCTTTATATGGCCTTAATGGTAGCATAATTATGTCGGACTATATGCGTGTTGGTCTACACTTTGATGCTATATATAATGATAGCCTAAAAATAAGGTTTGCGCCATTATCTCATTCTTGTGCTCATGCATCAGGTGATTATATGGGGGATTTTGGTTTTAGTGATATTTATAAAAACAGAGTAACTGATCTTGCCATTGAGGGTATGATTATAGAAGCTTTCTATAACTGGAATTATTTTACTTTTTATGGAGGAATCAACTTTACTTATTCAGGTTTAGATAAAGCTCCATACGCAACTATATTTGGAGCAAACATAGGTACAGATGTGAGAATACCTATTTGGGGTGAAATTAATTTTATAACTGGTTTTTATTTTGCACTTAATTATGATCTAATTAGAGAGTATAATATGCGAACAGGTGAATTATATTCTGAAAATGAACAGTTAAATCCTGCTATAGTTGTGGGTGTTGGAATTGAAATATACAATTATACAGCTGGAATTAAATATAGCAGAATGCAATCGAGACAGCCAATTTCTTACGCAACAGTTGAAGAATATTGGGGATTTGAAACTACTATTTATTTTTAAGAAATACTCATTGAAACAAATTATTAAAATATATTTTATTGAAATAAAAAAAATATTGTAGAACTTAACATAATAGACATTATCGGAAGATGTATTTTATGTTAAAAAAGTATTATTCTATATAAAAGTATAATATGCTTGACTTTTATCCAAATAAAGTACATAATAAACTGTGGTATAAAAAAGATTCCTAGAGGTTTATATGCTTTCATACATAATAAAACGACTCATAATATCTGTGTTCACACTTTTTATAATAATAACTATTACATTTTTCCTAATGCACACAGTTCCTGGTGGTCCATTCCTTGGCGAAAAACCACTTTCAGAGGCGGCATTAGCAAACTTAAATAAAAAGTATGGGCTTGATAAACCTTTACCAGTGCAATATTATAATTATTTAAAAAATGCTTTGAAAGGCGATTTAGGTGAATCTCTCACAAAAATTGGGCAATCTGTATCAGGTACAATAATGAGAGCGTTTCCCGTATCATTAAAATTAGGTCTTTTTAGTATGTTTATATCAACTACTATAGGAGTTCTTTTTGGTGTTATAGCCGCATTAAAACATGGAGCTTGGCAAGACCGAGCCGTTATGCTTACGGCAACTCTTGGCATAGCTGTGCCGAGTTTTGTTATTGCGACCATTTCTATAATTATATTTTCAGTTCAGCTTAGAGTGTTACCAGCATACGGGTTTGATAGATTTGAACAATACATTATGCCGGGTTTTGCATTAAGTTTTGGTTCACTTAGTTTTATGTCACGTCTTATGAGAAGTTCTATGCTTGACGTAATACACCAAGATTATATTAGAACAGCTCGTGCTAAGGGACTTAAACCTTATGTTGTCATATTTAAACATGCTTTAAGAAACGCAATACTTCCAATAGTTACTTATTTAGGGCCACTTGCGGCGGGTATTCTAACAGGTTCTTTCGTAATAGAAAAGATTTTTAATATACCGGGGCTTGGAAGATATTTTGTGGAAAGTATTACTCAAAGAGATTATCCAACCATACTTGGGGTTACAATATTTTATGGTGCTTTTCTAATAGCCATGAACTTTTTAGTTGACCTTTCTTATGGAGTAATAGACCCTAGAATAAAAATAGAAAAATAACTTATATTATAGGATTTAATTGAAATTATGGAAAATATAGAACAATCACTTAAAAATATAGACCCGTCATTGTTTGAACCAGCAACACTTGAAGAAAGAGCTTCAGCTGAAATTACAAGAGAAAGTGTTACCTACTGGCAAGATGCTTCTAGGCGGTTTAAGAAAAATAAAGTAGCTTTAGTATCAATGATACTTATTGGTATAATAAGCATATTTGCGATAACAATACCTATGGTATCTCAATATGGTTATGCTCAAATAAATCGTGGTGTTGAAAATCAAACTTCATCATTTGCTCATCCATTTGGTACCGATACTTTAGGACGAGATTTGCTTGTAAGATGTATGATTGGTGCAAGAATATCAATATTAATTGGTATAGTGTCAGCAACATTAGTTGTTTTAATAGGCATTACTTATGGAGCAACATCGGGGTACTTTGGCGGTATGCTCGACATTATAATGATGCGTATTGTGGACGTTATTAATGCTGTGCCAAGTCTATTAATTGTTGTGCTTTTGTCTGTTGTGCTTAAATCTCCTATGGATAAATTGTTTTTACAAAATGAAAGTTTACGAGGCATTGGTTTGCTTGGCCCTGGTCTTTTCAGTATATTTATTGTAATATCCCTACTCTATTGGACAAGCATGGCGAGAATGACTCGTGGGCAAATGCTCGCATTAAAAAACCAAGAGTTTGTAACTGCTGCTCGTGCTTTAGGATCATCTCATGGACGTATAATATTTAAACATTTAGTGCCAAATGCAATGGGTGCGATAATAGTTTCAGCAATGGTTCAAATACCAAATGCTATATTTGTTGAATCATTCCTAAGTTTTCTAGGTTTAGGCGTAAGCGCTCCTATGGTTTCATTAGGCTCACTTACTTCAAATGCTATAAGTGGTGTGTATTCTTATCCATACCAGCTTTTATTTCCTGCATCATTGATAAGTGTCATTATTTTATGCTTTAACTTAGTTGGTGATGGACTTAGAGATGCATTAGATCCTAGAATGAAAAGATAGTAAAGTAGTTTATGGAGTGTTCCACTATGGAAAATAATAGTTTGCTTGAACTTAAAAATGTTAGCGTATCATTTTTTACACCACTTGGAGAGGTTAAGGCTGTAGATAATGTATCGTATAAACTTGAAAAATCATCCGTTTTAGGTATTGTAGGTGAATCTGGTTCTGGAAAATCAGTTTCCGCATACAGTATTATGGGATTAATAGATAAGCCCGGAAAAATTACAGGTGGCGAGATATTTTTTGAAGGTAGTGATTTACTTAAAATATCTGCTGAGGAGCTTAGACAACTTAGAGGGGATCAAATATCAATGATATTTCAAGACCCTATGACATCATTAAATCCTGTATATACTATAGGAATGCAAATAGGAGAAGCTCTTGCTACTCATCATAAAACAACAAAAAATAAAGCTACCGAGAGAATTGTCGAGCTACTAGACTTAGTTGGTATTAATGACCCTAGAAAAAGAATTAAACAATACCCACATGAACTTTCAGGTGGTATGAGACAGCGTATAATGATTGCTATGGCTTTGGCAGGCGACCCAAAAGTTCTTATCGCAGATGAGCCTACAACAGCATTAGATGTTACAATACAAGCACAAATACTTGAGCTTATTAAAGATATACAGAAAAAAATAAATATGGCTGTAATACTGATTACTCATGATTTTGGTATTGTGGCTGATTTAGCTGATGACATCATTGTTATGTATGGTGGTGGCATTATAGAGTCAGGAAGTGTTTATGATATATTTAAGAATCCTAAACACCCATATACGAGAGGTTTATTAAAATCGCTTCCTCGTGTAGATATAAAACAAGATAAACTAATTCCTATAGAAGGCACACCAATAGACCTAATAAATATGCGTTTAGGATGTCCTTTCAGTCCTAGATGTAATGAATGCCTAAAAGTATGTATTGATCATAAACCAGAAGAGCACAAGTTTGAAAATACACATAAAGTATCTTGTTGGTTATATAACAAATAAATTATAAGTGAGTTTAAGTTTTATGCAAGCATTAATAGAAGTAAAAGATTTAAAACAATATTTCCCTATTCTAGGTGGATTTTTTGGTAAAGAAGTGCAAACTGTTAAAGCAGTTGATGGCGTTTCTTTTCATATAAATAAAGGTGAAACATTTGGCTTAGTAGGAGAATCTGGATCTGGAAAAACAACACTTGGGCGTAGTATACTTCATTTATATCAACCTACAAGTGGTCAGATATTCTATGATGGAAAAGAAATTACAAAAGAAAATTACAGACCTTATGCTAAAAAAATGCAGATAATATTTCAAGATCCTTATGCATCTCTTAATCCACGTATGACAGTTGAAGACATTGTGGGTGAAGCATTAGATATTCATAATTTATGTGCTAGCAAAATAGCACGCAGAGACAGAGTTAAAGAGTTACTTAATTTTGTAGGACTTAATACTGAACAAGCGACAAGATACCCTCACGAGTTCTCAGGTGGTCAAAGACAGCGTATAGGAATAGCTCGTGCTTTAGCTGTAAACCCTGAGTTTATAGTTTGTGATGAACCCGTGTCTGCATTGGACGTTTCAATACAAGCACAAATTATTAATATGTTAGACGATATGCAAAAAAAACTTGGTCTTACATATTTATTTATAGCACATGACTTAGCCGTAATTAGACAAATATCTGATAGAGTTGCTGTTATGTATTTAGGTAATATAGTGGAGCTTACAGATAGTAGTACTCTATACTCTAACGCTTTACATCCATATACAAAATCTTTAATTTCTGCTATTCCAATATCTGATCCTGATATTGCGAAACATCAAGAACGTATAATATTAAAAGGTGAGATTCCTTCTCCTATAAACCCACCAAGTGGTTGTAAGTTTAGAACACGTTGCCCTATAGCTGAAACTTTATGTTCTGAAAAAACCCCAGAGTTTAGAGAAATATCTCTTAATCATTATTGTGCTTGCCACTTTGTATAAAACTATACAATAATTAAAAATTCAATTCTGGAAAAAAAAATGACATTAAACAAAGTTTCCTTTGTATCTTTGCTATATTTTTATTAAGTTTAATAGCATCCGTTTTTATACAGTTTTATGCATTCGATAAAGAATCTGTTGGACATGACCAAACATTACATTTTTACGATATGAAAGCTCATTATGAGTCTGGTAAATTGCCAACAACAGGTAGCAGATTTATAGCAACCGCTGTAACAAAAGATGAGTTTACTACACCTCGTGTTCCCGGTGGAGCTTATTATATTTTCTATACACTATTTTATAAGCTTGCTAATGAAAATCTAGATGGTGCTCGGCTTCTAAATTTGATATTTAGTTTTACTATAATACTTTTATTTTTATTTTGGTGTTATAAGAAATTTAATATTTTAATAACATCCATTATATCTGCTTTTATTTTATGTAATGGATATGTTATAAGTGCTGTAATTAATTTCTGGAATCCTAATATAACTTTACTATTTAGTTTTATTTTATTAATTTTATTATATGAATATATTGCTGAAGATACTGTCAATATTACAATAATTTCTAGTATACTTATATTTCCAATATTGGCAATAATGGCACAAGCTCATTTTACTGTCTTTTTCTCAATGGTGCCAACCATAATAATTTATTTAATTATAAAGCATAAAAAAATAAAAATATATATTCTTTATTGGTCTTTAGGTGTATTTATTTCTTTTTTACTATATCTACCCTATTTAATATCAGAAATACAAAATGACTTTGTTAATTTAAGATTAGCATTAAATGTGCGTGAAGGATTAACTGCATTCCCAATTCCACAACTTTATGCTTTATTGATATTTCCTACAAACGAGATATCTGTGCTTCTTGGAACTAGGTTTAATTCTACTAAATATTTTTGGATGACAGGTACTCCATATTTTTATGGTTTAATATTTTTATTTTTTTCAATGATATTTTCACTTTATGCATTTATTAAAGCAGTAATATTTTTAATTAAAAAAAATTACGTTTCTAAAATCAAAACTGAAAAAACATGTAAAGAACTTATGTTTATACTGATACTTTTTATTCCAATTACAATAATTAGCTTCTTTATATTTAAATCAAAATCAGGAACTTTTCACTATCTTTACTCAGCATTCGCATTATCGTTTATCCCAATAATATTATTTTTTATACAAAAAGAAAATGTTATTAAGCTAAATAATAAAAAATTATATATACTTACAATAATATTAATACTCAATATTATTTCATTAACAGGCGAACTTACAAGATATTACAAATTATTTGAAGAGCCAAGAAACTACGAAAATATTGAAAAAGTTGCTCAGTTTATAAAAGAAGATTCTAAAGAAAGTAATATAAAAATATATAATAATTTTGGAGGAAGTATGTCTTATCAATACGAAGATATATTTACTACATATTTTTCTCATCTCAATATAAAAACATCTGACAACCCCGATATTATGTATTCTATTGTTGACAATATAGTATCTATAAATTGGAATAAAGACAGAAATGAAAGAGAAATGAATTATCTATCCACTAATAATGCTATAGTTCTTACAAATATTGGAGGATATACTATATACAAATTTCCATCTTTATTAAAATAAATTATATATCTAAATCATCTGAATTATCTGAATCATCGACAAGATCTTCAAAGTTTTTTATAAAAAATTCAATACTCTTAAGTTGATCTAAATTATATCTTTTTAGTTTAGTTGATATTAAAAATAACCTTTTTGATTTTTCTGGATCAATGTTTCTAAAAAATACAACGAGTTCTACATCTAATACTCTAGCAACCTTATTAAGATTCGTTACAGATATATTTCTTTTTCCTACCTCAACACCTTGTAAATATTTAGCAGATATTCCTGCCTTTGTTGCTAATTGACTTATAGTATACTTTTGGGTTTTTCTCATAGATCTTATGTTATAACCGATAATATTAAGAATAGTATCTTTACTTTCAATTTCTTTTTTCTTAATATCCTCTTCTTCTTTTACAACATTAATTTTTTCTTGATCATAAATTTTTTCAGAAATAAAACTTTTTCTTAAACCGTTTGTTAACATAATAAACTCCTTATTAATTAAATTGTAGATAGTACATTGTCTTTAATCTTATCCAAAACACCTTCATTCTTAAAACTATATCTAACATTGCCTGCTATGATAATATGGTCTACTATAGTAATATTCATCACAATAAGAGCTTTATATAATAACTTAGTTATTTCTATATCCTCTTTTGATGGACTAGCTATACCAGATGGATGATTATGAGCCAAGACTAAATAGGATGCTCCAAGTTTTAAAGCATATTGAACAACATCTCTAGGGTAAAGTGTAGCTGAGTTAATACTTCCTTTAAACATTTTTTCTACTCCTAAAAATCTTTTTCTATGATCAATACCTGCAACAGTAAAGACTTCAAACTTCAGATTTTTAAGAGATATAGACAAATAATTTACGAGATCATTCATTTTAAAAGGCGGTGGAGAATACTCTAGCTTACTAAGAGAATAACATTCTGTCATAATAGGAATTGATTTAAGCAACTCTACCCTACGATTTCCCATACCTTTTATGTTTAATAGAGATTTTCTATCAGCATGAATTATATTGTATAAGTTACCGTATTTCGAATATAGTTCATTTATTAGTATCGCAACTTTTTCTTTACACAAACCAGAACTAAGCATATATGACAAAACTTCTTGACCTTGACACATATTTTACTCCTTTTTTATTTTTATATATGCCTTTGTTAAACAGAACTTAGTGCATAATAAGCGATAAAAACACATTTTATATATAGGATGGGTGCTAAAATAACATAAATTTCTTACACGCAATTTAGTGCATAATAAACAATAAAAACACAATATATAGTGCTTATTTTTAAAAAATGAGTAGATATAAGTTTAAATTTAAATATTTTGTAAAATTAAATCTACGATAGATTTTTCTACATTGCGACCTTTATATCTAAATTGATTTAAACGAGTAGAAAGTAATTGTTCTCTGTTATTTTGAGTAAACAAGTCAATTTTATTGAAAATATCATTTGTAGAGTTAGTAGAAAATCCAAGTCCATTTTTTTCAATGAAGTAAGGAGTATCTTCTTCTTGTCCAGGTAAAGCACCCATAGAAACTATAGGTATCATAGAGTTTATTGCTTCCATGATAGAAGCCGCCCCACATTTTGTTATTAAAATATCATTCGATTTAAAATGAAGTGGTAAATCATTACTATACCCATGTATATGCACTCTTTCATTATTATCGAAAATCTGTTTCATCGTAGAGTAAGATTTTTTACTTCTACCACATATCAAAGTTACAGTACAATCATACTTATCAAGTAAATTATTTAATATATATTCAAGTTTTTTTCTTTTTTCAAAATTATTAAGTACTAATATTTTTAATGGTTGTGATAGATTTGTATTCTCTATAACATCTTCTTCCGACTTATAGTCTATAAAAAAACCATTTCTAACAGGAAGACCAAGTGTTACAACTTTATCATTGGATAAGCCCGATTTCATTACGTAATCTGTCGCCTCTTCTGATGGACTTATAGTCATACAAACTCTACTATCTATCCAAATATTAGAAATACTAATTAAGTCTGTTATTAAAACATAAAATTTTATATTACTTTTATTATTTTCACTAAGTATATTTAGAATATTACCTACAAAACCGGGATGCACACTTACTATGGCATCTGGTTTATATTTATTAATTAGCTTTAAGAAAGCTCTTTTAATCATTTTTTTAGAATATTTGTTAATATAACTAGGTTTTTCAGATGATAATCTAAATATTTTGTCCCATACATGAGGAGCATATCTGACACAAGGATTATAGAGTCTCTCAAATTTACTAGGAAGTAGACCTGTAAAAACGAATCCATTTATAACGGAGACTCTAACTTCATCCTTATAATAATAACTAAAAGATTCTTTGAGAGCGGTGGAAACGCTTTTATGTCCATGCCCTGTATATTCTGAACTGATAATTAATATTTTTTTCATAGCACTTATTTTTTCATATTTAGGTCATCAAAGTAATTAAATGTCAATGATGTAGATTCTTCATTACTTAAATAACCTTTCATTTCTTTTTTAGATTCTGTTTCCATATATTCACGTCTTGAAAGAGATATTCTATTTTTAATATGATCTATATCTTTAATTACAAATGGATACTCTTCTCCAATTGTAATGAAGTCTGCAATATTTGCACCTCTTGGCATATCAATTTGTGAAACATGAACAAAACCAGTAAGCTCATCAGGTAAATTAACTATAGCTCCAGATTCTATTATAGCTTTTACAACACCTTTAATTATAGAGTTTACAGGATATTCTTTTTCAAATAAATCCCAAGGACTTTCTTTAGTGTGTTTATAGCTAAGTTTTATTTTCTGTTTGCTCTTATCAATAGATAAAACTATCATATCAATAGTTTCGCCTTCTTTTACATAGTCATTTATGTTGATAACTTTTTCTTTCCAATCGAAATAATTAATATCACATATACCTTCTAATCCATTTGGAAGCTCAAGAACTACAAAGTCTCTTAATATCCTTTTTGCTAAACACTTAACAGGTTTGCCAATAGGATAAAGAGCTTCAACATCTTTCCATGGGTTATCTTTAACTTGTTTAATACCTAAAGTAAGTCGCCTTTCAGGAACATTCATTTCAAGTATTTTACACTCCAAGAAATCACCTTTTTTAGCAAACTCAGCAGGGTTTTTAATATAGTTATTCCAAGTAATGTCAGATATATGTACAAGTCCTTCTACGCCATTGTAAACCTTTACAAAAAGACCAAATTTCTTAATATTAGTAACTTCACCTTCAATAACATCATTAATTTTATATAAATTAACGAATTCACCCCAAGGATCATCTTCTAGTTGTTTTAGTCCTAAATCTACTCTACGTTTTTCTTTATCTACTGAAAGAATCTTAAAGTTTTTAATATCCCCTCTAGCCAAAATCTTTTTAGCGTCAACAATTTTGCTCCATGACATATTTATTAAAGCAACAAATCCATCTAAACCATCTGTAAGCTCAACAAAAGCTCCAAAATGCTCTATATTTTTTACTTTAGCTTCTACAATATCATTTTCTTTGAGATTATTTAAATATGCTTCAATTTCAGCATTCTGTTTTACTTCTTGTATAATTCTTCTTGATACTACAATATCTCTATTCATTTTTTTAGTAATCTTAAAGTCATATTCTTTACCAATATGATCTTCAGGTTTAGTGTATCTTGAAACATCCATCTGTGAAAAAGGACAAAAAACGATATTTCCATATAGGGATACGCTAAATCCTCCTTTAATAGATTCTTTTACAGTACCCTTAATTTCTGTTTGATTTATCCATGCATCTTCAAGTATCGATTGAGAACGATCTCTATCAACCATAGACTTAGATAAAGTTATATACTCATTATCTTCACTCATAACTTTAACTTCTATTGCTTCACCGACAGCAGGCTCTTTGTCAAACTCTGAGCGATTTACTTTTCCTTCTAGTTTATAGTTTAAGTTGACAATGACTTGATCATCTTTAACTTCTATAATTGTACCAGTTACGATGCTTCCTTTTTTAACATCGCTTACACTATTAAAAGCGTCCAAAAACTCTTGTTCTTGTTCTGAAGGTCTATTAGCTTCCATTTTTGCCTCTCTTTATAACTACGTTTGTAACTTATCTTAATCAACAATTTCACCAATATAAGAAACCATTGTATTAATAACATCTTCAATACCCAAATTCGTTGTATCTATAAGGATAGCATCTTTAGGTATAATTAAAGGGCTTTCTAGTCGATTTTTATCAAACTCATCTCTTTTAGCAATACTTTCTTTTACCTCATCAAAAGAAATGCTAGAACCCTTTTCTACTTCTTCTTTGTGTCTTCTTTTAGCTCTCTCTTCTATTGTTGCCTCTAAGTAAAATTTATGCTTAGCATTAGGAAAAACAACGCTACCAATGTCACGTCCATCTAGAACATATTTGCCAGAAAGTGCTATACGCCTTTGTAAGTCGACCATGTTTTCTCTGACAATTTTTATTGATGCAATTTCTGATACCCGTTCAACCACAGGCATACTTCTAATTTCTTTTGCTATATTCTCATTATTGAGATAAACATTAAAAGAAGTATCAAATGATATTTTTATACTTTGAAGGAGTTTTTCTAAGCTAGGTATGTCATTTATATCTATGCTTTCTCTGATAATATAAAAAGTAATAGCTCTATACATAGCCCCTGTATCTAAATACTTAAAGCCTAATTTAGTGGCAAGAAGTTTAGAAACAGAACTTTTTCCAGACCCTGAAGGTCCATCAATAGCAACTATATTATCAGACATATTTTTCCTTTTTAAGGTTTAAAAAATAAAACAGTATTGAATATTATTACAAATACTGTTTTATTGCAAGTCAACATAAAGCAAAAAAAAGTGTATTTAATTATTCAAACAGTTAAATTTTTAGGGTTCTAAATATTATGTATAGTAAAAGACCTAATACTAAAAAAATGTAGGCTTTTATTGTTTATTATAGTAATATACTATAGAATGTATTGCTTAGGGGTACAATATTAAATGGAATTAAAAGTTAGTGTAATCATACCACACAGAGAAGGCGAATCCATAGAAGATACTCTATTAGCCTTATATTTATCTGACTACCCTAAAGAAAATATAGAGATATTTCAAGCTGAAGGAACACACCCTACCAAACAAAGAAATGCTTGTATAAAAGAAGCAGAAGGTAAAATACTTTATTTTATAGATAATGATTCTGTAGTGTCGTCTTCAAACATTAAAATAGCTACTGATATTTTCGAAAAAGATTCATCCGTTGCAATTGTTGGTGGACCTGCCATACATATAATAAACACCAATATTGAAAAATATATAGATACTTGTTTATCATCTTTTTTTGCTGTAGGTCCAATATCTAATCGCTACTGCAGAAAAAATTCAGCTGTAAGAGAAGGTACTGATAAAGACGTTATATTATGCAATTTATTTATAAAACATTCAGTAATGATTGAAGCAGAGCTTTTTGATGAAAGACTATACCCAAACGAAGAGAATGCTTTAATAGATAAGATATTACAATTAAAATATAAATTAATATATCATCCTGATATTATTGTAAAACGTCCTCCTCGCTCAACTATACTTTCATATATTAAAATGCTTCTTAATTATGGACGTGGTCGGCTTGAACAAACTGCACGAGAGTTTAGTATTAAAAATTTTATATTTACTATTCCATCTTTTTTTACTCTCTATATTTTATCATTACCTATAATGGCTGTAATAGCTAGTAAAAATAATAATAAATATTTATGCCTATATTTTATACCTATTGTTGTTTACATAATAATGAATAGTATATTCGCCATTATAACTGCTATGAAAACAGATCATAAACTTAAAGGTATTATAATTTATCCTTGCATGTTTTTTATAACACATTTCTTTTATGGGCTAGGATTTTTTTATGGGATTATTAGATTATTATCTGGAAAAAAAAGAATATCTAAGTTTTCTATAAAAAAATATAAATCCTTTAATGACAAATAAAAATGGCTCATCTATAAAAAATAGACAAGCCACTAAACTTCAAGCTTAATTAAAAAAATCTAATTATTTTAAGAACATATCAACACCAGGCCCTATAGGTAGTCCTGAAAAATACCATAGAGTCATAATAGTTACCATTGTAAATAAAATAACTATAGAGTATGGAAGCGTCATTGAGAATAGAGTTCCAAACCCAGCTTCAGTCTTTTTTATTTTCGTACGTGCAAATATTTCAGCATCATATTGGGCAAACAAACCTAGTATAATAGGTATATCAGCTCTTATAGGTGAAATAATGTTTGTAGCAGAATCCCCTATTCTAAATGCTAATTGTGCAAAAGCAGGATTTACATCAAGTAATGCAAGCATAGGAACAACCATAGGTGCTAATATTATCCACTTAGTTGACCCTGATGTTACAAATGGGTTTATTAGTGCTGTTATTAGTATAACTAAGAATAAAAGCATTAATACACTAACATCTGCTCCTCTAAGAGTATCTGAAAGCTTTACAGCAACAATTCTAAATATATTACTTTTGTTAATCATATATAAAAAAGAAGCTGCTGTTAATATGGTAACTAGTAGAGGCATTGATTTAGAAACTCCTGCCTGTAGCAAAACTGGAATGTCTTTAGCTTTTTTAATAGTTCCCGCACCAACTCCATAAGCTATGCCTATAAAACAAAACATAAAAAATGTAATGATAACTATAGACGACAATAAAGGAGACGTTGGCAAAAATGTATTGTCAGGAGACCTAAAGAAAGCATTCGCAGGGACAGATAATCCAAGTAGAATCACCAAAAACGCAAGAAAACTAAATAAAGAGAATTTTAATCCTCTAGTTTCTTCAGGAGTAACCCTATATTTTTCTAGCAAGTCTTCGTCATCAGGTTGCACATAGTCATTTCCAATCCATTTAACCATAAACTTTTCTGTAAGAAATGTAATAGTTAATGTTAAAAATATTGTAGACACTGCCATAAAGTAGTAGTTAGCAAGTGGGCTTACAATAATCTCCATACCCAAACTACTTACAGCACTCTGCGTAATACCCGCGAGCAAGGCATCTGTTGATGTAACAAACATATTAGCTGTGAATCCACCACTACAAGAAGCAAATCCAACTATTATACCTAGTTTAGGATTTCTACCTATAGACGCATATAAAATACCACCTAAAGTAAATGTAAGTATAGTTCCCGCATCTGACATAATATTCGCGTTTATACCTATAAATACTAAAGCGGCGGTAATTAAAGGCTTAGGAGCATCAAGAAGATATTTTCTCATAATAGCATGAAAAAAACCTGTAGTCTCCACAAGACCTATTGACATCATCATAATGATTGTAAGCCCTAAAGGTGGATATGCTGCGTATATAGATGGCACATTTGAGAAAAAATCTCTTAAATTTTCAAACGTAAGAAGGTTAACCACCTCAATTACTTTCATCGCCTCACTTCCAGCTGTTTTGTCTAAATATGAGGCATTAAACCCCAATTTATGTAATACAAAAGATAAAAATATTGTAATAAAAAACAATATTCCAAACAAATAAAAAGGATGTGGAAATTTATTTCCAACGTATTCAATAAAGTGTATAGATTTCTCAACCCAATTTTTTTTATTAGTTTCTAAATTCTCCAAGTTATATTCCCCTTCAAGATATTATTTTTATGTAAATCAATTAATTAAATTTCTGCTAATATACCAGCAAGTAGCTTCCAAGTAGGCTCTAAAGAAGGTATAAAAAGTCTTTCATCAGGTGAATGTAAGTCCTCTATACTTGGGCCAAATGAAATCATATCCATTTCAGGATGTTTCTCACCAATACAAGCACATTCTAGTCCACCATGAGTCGCATAAACAGCAGCTTTCTTTCCGAATAAACTTTCAAATACTTTCTGTGATTTTGCAAGTAATGGAGAGCTTGGATTTGGTGCCCAAGGAGTTGATATATTTTGTTGCACGTCAATGTCTTTTTCATCAATATTAAAGTCTGTACATGCTTTAACAAGTTTACCTGTAATTCTGTTAAGCCCCTCCATTGTAGCTCCGCGCTGTAAACTTAAAAATGTAAGTCCAGCATCTTCGAGTTTAACAATAGCTATGTTGTTTGATGCTTCAATTGTGTTTTCTAAATCTTTACTCCATGATTCAAGTCCATTTGGTAAAGCAGTTATAAAGTCGATAGCCTTTTTTGTGTCTTCAATTGATAAACCATCTTTAATTGCAGAAGTTTCTGTTACTGTAATTGTAGGGTTAGTCTCTTCAGTATATTTATTTGCTACATATTTTTCGCTTTCTTTAATTGATTCTTTTATAATATCAACACTTCCAGCCTCAACTGCAATAATAGCTGTAGCACGCCTAGGTATAACATTTCTTCTTGTACCACCATCAAAGCTAACTAAATTAAACTTAGCCTTAGGAAAAGCATCCTTAAGTGAGTAAAACAGAGCAATAGAAGCATTAGCACGCATTTTAGCGATGTCTATGCCTGAATGCCCACCCATCATATTGTCAGCTACAATTTCTAAATATTTAAGATTAGAGTCTAGGTTAGTTTTAGAAAGCTTTAGAGTAGCACCTGTATTTTGAGTAGATGCTGACGCTACTGTAAACACACCATAAGCACTAGAGTCAAGATTAATTAAATATTTACCTTTAAGAGTATTCGGTTTAAGTCCATGAACTCCATCAAAACCATCTTCTTCAGCTATAGTAAATAATAATTCAAGTTCAGGATGTGAAATACTGTCATTTGTAGCAGCATGCATAGCATAAGCAAGACCTATACCATTATCGGCTCCAAGTGTTGTTCCATCTGCACTAAGCCAGTCACCATCATAAATAAGTTTTAAAGGCTGTGTACTCGGATCAATTGTACTTTCTGCTGTTTTTTCACATACCATATCCATGTGACCTTGAATTGTTACTATAGGGTCATTTTCACGCCCCTTAGTAGCCTTAGCACGTATAATAACATTACCAGTCTCGTCTTTACCTGCCTCTAAATTATTTGATTTTGCCCAACCAAGAATATAATTAGCTACAGCCTCTTCACCTCTTGTTGGTCTAGGTATTTTAGTAAGTTCCTCAAAAAAAGATAATATAGTTTTTGTATCATTGTCCATATATGCCCCCCCTTGTTAAAAATATATAATAGTTTAGAGTATATACAGAGTATTATGTTTGTCAAGCAAATTTATGTGCATTTAAACTAAAGTTTATAAAGTTTTTGACAGATAATAATATACGGAGGAATTTTTATTTATGAAAAAAATGTTTTGTAATATAATTATATTAATACTTTCTATTAACTATACTTTAATTTCTCAGAACAGTCCAGAATCTTTTCTTACTTTTGTAGAAGAGATGCAATATAATGATATGGAAGCGTCTATCAGCTGGTTTAGAAAAAATAAATATGATTATAATAAGCATAAAATAGATGAAAATATTTTTGACTTTTATAGAGGTGTTGCTCGGTTTTCATCATATCAAAATTATCTTGGAGCAGTATCAGAACTTAGACTAGCTATTCAAGATTTTTATAAAGTCCTAACATCTGGAACAAGTTATAATGAGTACTATAGTGATAGAGCTCTTCTATATATAGCAGCGTGTTTAATGGAATTTAGAGATGACAAAGAAATTTCAGCTCGTATATTTCAATATTTTGTAGATAATGCTCCAACCACGCATCCGTATTATACAACTGCCCTTTTTTGGCAAACATATTTAAGATTTTTAAACCCTACTAATTATAGATATAATTATGAAACCTTGCTTGAACTTTCAGAAGACAAGAATATTATAGTATATGATTATTCCACTGCTTCGACAAAAGCGCTATTTCAAATTATGAAAAAATTAGATAGTCCTGAAGAGGTATCATTACAGCAATATAAATGGAGTCGAGATACCACTGATATAATCACATTAATAAAATTAGTTATCTTAAATGAAAAAATTTTTGATAACCCAAATATTCCAAATAAAATGGCAAAAGAACAACGATATGTTAGACCTAAAGGAATACTAAAACCATCAGTAGTAACAATACCAGAGACAATAGAAAAAACTACTACTAAAACAAATAAGACAGTAACAAATACTACTAATATAAAAGCTACATCTAAAAATCTAAAAGCATCTGACATGGCTGATTTTAGGCTTATAGTAGAAAAAAATGATGATGATATTCCTATAAAAATAGAAGTCGCAGGAAAAACGATTCTAACTAGGAAATCACAAAAATATACTATTTATATAAACCCCGGCACATATAATATTGTAAGCACATATAATAAAAAATCCTATACTAATTCTATAACTGTTAATAATGATAAAACAAATATACTAACCATAATAGCACAAAGCCCAGCATCTAAAGAAAGTTATGTTCAGTTTATTATTACATTAGATGGTATTAAAAGAAGTAATACTTCGAAAAGACATCAGGCAGAAAGTAATGAAACTATAGATAAAATAAAAAATATGTTACTACAAGACCCTGCTCTTGCGATAAAGTGGTTTAATATAAATTATTATAGATCTAGCTATAATATGACTCCTGAAGAATATTCATATTATAGAGGAGTTGCGTATTATAAACAATTTTTACGGGATCAAAATCCTTTGTATGCTGCACAATCTAAATTTGACTTAGAGTTTGTCTATAATAATAGAAGCTCTTTAATTAATACAGATATTTACAATATTGCAACTGTCTATAATAATACAGATATTTTAATTAATACAGAAATATACTTAGCTAATATAGAAGCATATGCTTATGGTAATTATAATGATGCTGAAAGATTTTTAGTTTCGGCTACAAAAAAAATAGAAGGCACAAATCATAATCAATATCTAGCAACTATAGAATATTGGAGAGTGAGAATTGGTGCTATTGACGCTAAAGAAACATCAAAACTTAAAAAAAAAATACTTAGCAGACCAAAAACTACATCTATACTAGATATGAAAACAGGAGAATATCAAATACTTGCGATAATGTCCCCTAAAATTGATTCAAAAGTATCAGTATTACCCGCAAGTAGAATAACTGCTAAAGCTTTTTTATCTCATCCGGGTCAAAACAGTAATAAATCAAAAATTAAAGTACGAGATATACCACTATATATAGAGTTATTAGGAAAATCAAATAATACTACAATTCAGTTTATGTCTGTTAATGATACTAAATATCAAATACCTTATAAAGATAAATTATTTTTAGGGAAAAATAAATTAGCTATAAATTGGGGTAGCCAAATATTTTATATAGACATAGACACACAGCAAAATGAGTCATATTCTATTTTGCTTCTTTCAAACTGATAGGCTAAATTTTTTATATATTTATGGGGAAAGATTATGTTAATAATAAAAAGACCAAGAGGCACTAACGACTTATTTTATGAAAGTGCTAAAAAAATGAGCTTTGTACAAAATGAAATAAACAAAATTGCTACAATACATGGATTCAGTGAAATAAGAACACCAATATTTGAGTCTACTGAATTATTCACAAGAGGCATTGGTGAAGAAACTGACATAGTATCTAAGGAAATGTTTACATTTTTAGACAGAGGTGGACGTTCTCTTACACTTAGACCAGAAAATACGGCAGCTGTTGTGAGGGCATATTTAGAAAACTCTCTACAAAAAGAATATGCTATGAATAAACTTTTTTATATAGGCTCAATGTATAGAGGTGAGCGTCCTCAAAAAGGAAGATATAGAGAGTTTCATCAGTTTGGTATTGAGTGTATAGGTTCAAGTTCATATCTTGCTGACGTCGAAACTATACTCCTTAATGTAGCTATACTTGATTCTTTTAATATAACTGAAACTGAACTTGTTATAAATACTGTGGGTTGCCCTAACTGTAAACCAAAATATAATCAAGCATTAAGGGAATCTCTTTCTTCAGAAAAAGATAATTTATGTGAGACATGTCAAGTTAGATATGACAAAAATATATTAAGAATGCTCGATTGTAAAAATCCAACATGTCAAGAAATTATAAAAAAAATACCTACATTCTATGACTTTGTATGTGATGAGTGTAGAGAACATTTTGACGGTCTTTGTGAGGAGCTTACAAGGCTTGGACAAGCGTTTACTATAAACCCTATGCTTGTTCGTGGGCTTGATTATTATACTAAAACTGCTTTCGAAATTCAGTCTAGTAATTTAGGAGCACAAAGTGCAATTCTAGGTGGCGGTAGATATGATAAACTCGCAGGCATGTTTAATAATGGCGTAGATGTTCCTGCTGTAGGGAGTGCTATGGGCATAGAGCGACTCATATTTATGATTGAAAATGAAAAATTTATAGAAGACAGGCTTGACGTATTTATAATCGCTTTTAAGGAAACTATAAATCATGTTATGCCTATACTTAAAAGATTAAGAGCAAATAATATAAAATCTGACTTTGATTTCGATTTAAAATCTATAAAATCACAGTTTAAACTTGCTAATAAAAAGAATGCAAAATATACTCTTATTATAGGTACTGATGAGATTTCTAAAAATGTTTGCAAAATCAGAGATATGGACAGTGGAGACGAAAAAGAAGTATCTTTAGATAATATAGAAAAAGAGCTAAAAAATAAGTAAGTTTATGAAAAAAAATATAATTATTAGTATAACTTCAATACTAGTTGTGGGCATTATTTTAGGAGCAACATTTTTTTACCTTTTAGGCCCAACAAATGAAGGCAATAATGAAAGTGTTTATTTTGAAGTAAAAAAAGGGGACACAGCCTACTCTATTGGTAAAAGGCTAGAAAGCGATAAACTCATCAGAAATAGCAAACTATTTACAGGTTTGGCAAAATACTTAAAATATGATAAAAAACTTCAAGCGGGTTTTTATGAAATAAATAGTTCGATGAGTACAATAAATATACTCCGCTACATAAATGAAGGTCGTCAAGTTTTAATTTCTTTTACAATACCAGAAGGTAAAAACATATATGACATAGCAAATCATTTAGATAGCTTGGGTCTTGCTAACAGAGATGAATTTTTAGAATTGGCTCATAGCAAAGAGATACTTTCAAAATATGATATACCAGCATCAAGTGTTGAAGGCTATTTATACCCATCTACGTATTACATAATAAAAGGGAATAATGCACAAACTATAATAGAAACAATGATAAACACACTTTTTAAAGTTTATCCAAGAGAACAACTTAAAAAAAGAGCAAGTGAGCTTGGTGTTACAATGCATCAATTACTTTCTATGGCATCTTTGGTTGAAAAAGAAATGGGACCAAATGATGACCCTACCCTTATATCATCTGTATATTATAATAGACTTGCTATTGACATGAGACTTCAAGCAGATCCTACAACTGTTTATGCTATGGTTTTAGAAAAGGGTGATTCAATAGAAAAACCAAATTTGAGGAGAAATGATCTTCTAATGATTCATCCATATAATACATATAAAGTTTCAGGGCTACCACCTGGACCTATTGCTAGTAGTGGCGAGAAGGCTATAAATGCAGCTATGTTTCCTGCTAAAACTGATTACTACTTTTTTGTAGCTGACGGAACAGGTAAACATGCTTTTTCAAAAGATTATGCACAACATTTAAAGTATATTGACAGATATATATTTGGAAAATAATTTTAATATAATATTTGATATTTATTTTTATTTAGTATAAACTGTCTTATTAATTTTTAAATGGAGTTTACAAATGCAAGTTAGAGTTCGCTTTGCACCATCTCCTACTGGATTTTTACATATTGGAAATGCTAGAACTGCTTTGTTTAACTGGCTTTATGCAAAATCAGTCGGTGGAATATTAGTTTTAAGAATAGAAGATACTGATCAAAAACGTAGCACTAAAGAAGCTGTTGATATGGCTATTAAGTCCCTTAAATGGCTTAATATCGATTGGGATGAAGGTCCTGAAATTGAAGGCCCTTATGGACCATATTATCAATCAGATAGACTTGAAATATATAAAGAATATACAGATAAACTTTTAGAAGAAGGCAAAGCCTATTATTGTTTTTGCACATCAGAAGAGCTTGAAAAAAAATCTTCCATGCAAAAAACTTTAAATCAATTAATCACTTATGACGGAAAATGTAAGGCTGTGTCATTAGATGAAGCTAAAGAACGTATTAAAAATGGGGAACTTGCTAGGGTCAGGTTTAATTGCCCTAAAGATGAAATATCTGTGTTTGAAGACTTTGTACGTGGCACTGTAAAAAAAGCAAGCCATGAAGTTGGCGACATTGTTTTGTGTCGTGAAAATGGTTTTCCAACATACAATTATGCTGTTGTTATAGATGATATGTTAATGAGAATAACACATGTTATCAGAGGCGAAGACCATATTTCAAACACATCAAAACAAGTTTTAATATATCAAGCATTTGGTTTTGAAGTGCCAAAGTTTGCACACACTGCAATGATACTTGGAAGTGATAAAGAAAAATTATCAAAAAGGCATGGGGCTTCAACTTTAATGGATTTTAAAGATGAAGGTTATTTACCACAAGCTATAAGAAACTTTTTAGCATTACTTGGTTGGACTCATCCTGAGGCTCTTGAAACTATGGTAGATGAGGATATGATAAAAGCATTTGCATTAAATAGATTTTCAAAAAGCCCTGCGATATTTGATACAGCAAAGCTTAGACACTTAAATGCTTGGCATATTAGAAATACTGATTTAGATGAAATTACAAATCTGTTTTTGCCATTTTTGATAAAAGACGGTTTCCTTAAAGAGGATTATACTGAAGAGGAAGGTGCTTGGGCAAAAAAACTTGTTTCTGTTATCAGACATAATTGTGTTGTCTTAAATGACATATCAAAATATGTACCAATATTTTTTCAAAATGATTTTGAGATTACAACTGAAATGAAAGAGATTCTAGAAAAAGAAGAGAGCCAAAAAGTACTTAAATTCTTTAAAGAAAAAATATCAGAAATGGATACTATAGAAGACGCAAATATTAAAGACTTGATAAAACTTACTCAAAAAGAAGTTGGAGTAAAAGGACCTCTACTTTATCATCCAATTAGGTATGCTTTAACAGGAACTTCTGAGGGAAGCGAGCTTTCACATATATGCGATATTTTAGGAAAAGAAAGTATTTTATATAGATTAAATAAATTTGTTTAGCGTATACTTATTTGAGGATAAAAAATGAAAAATGGAAAACCATTGGCTCTTATTATAGATGATGAAAGTAGCATAAGAGACTTAATGAGGTACACTTTTGAACCTAACAATATTGAAGTTATAGCAGCTGATAATGGAAAAGCAGCTATTACACTTCTTGAAAATAATGCTGTTGATGTAATAATTACTGACTTATTAATGCCTACAATGACAGGGCTTGCTTTTATAAGAGAAATGAAAAAAAGACGTATATCTATACCTATCATCATTATCACAGCTTATGGAAATAATGAAATGGTAAGAGAAATTATAGAAGAAGGTGTATTTAAGCTTATAGAAAAACCTCTCGACTTCGATGTGCTTATACCAATAGTACATGAGGCATTAGAGCTTAAAAATAAAAATTAATTTTTAGAGCTAACTTTTTCTATCATATTTTCAAATTTTGCTAAAACTTCATTTGGCTTTATAACTTCTCTACACTCAAATGTACCTAATTTGCATTTTTGTCCACCACAAAAAGCACAAGGAAGTTGCTTAACTATTATGTCACTTCTTTCACCTATTGGCATATTTTGATATGGAGGAGTTGCGAAGTATAGTCCTAGTGTTGGGATTCCTATCGCACTAGAAAGATGCATAGCGCCTGAGTCATTTCCTATAAAGCCTTTACAAAGGCTAAGCATAGCAGATATTGTTGCTAAATCACGATGAGGAATTAGAGGTTTATGGTCAAGCAAAGAAACAACATTTTTCACCATTTCACTTTCCTCTGGTGTAGAAATAATTAGAGTTTTGGCATCATATTTTTTTGATAAAGTATTCATAATTTCCGCAAAATGTTTTTCATGCCACACTTTCCCAAAACTATTTGTAGCCCCTACTCCATAAGCAAATATAGGTTTAGATAATGCATCTTCATTTTCTAAATACAAAGATGCTCTCTCTAAAGCTTTACTACCAATATTAAGTTTTACTTTTGGAACTTCGCTTTCAATTCCGATAACTTTAAGCATATTTACATAATATGCTGTTGTATTAATCCACCTAACAGGTTTTCTGTCGGCAATATGAGTGAGCATCATATTTCTGTAATCACCTGAATACCCTACTCTATACTTAATACCTTTACCAAATACTCTAAGAGCACTTATAAATGAGTTTGGAAATAAAATAGCCATATCAAATTTTTTACTTTTTATAGTGTCAATTTTACTTAATGGTATAGTTTCATTAATTATGTCGCTTTCTTCAAATACAGAACACATACTACTTTTAAGAAAAATTGATATATGTGCATCACTATATTTTTCTCTTATAAGAGTCATAGCGGGTAAGGACATCATTATATCACCAAGCCAATTTGGCGCATGTATTAGTATTTTATTTATTTTTTTCATAAATTATAATATATATTCTAGTTTAAAAAAATTCAACTTCTGATTTAATGGTATTATTATTTAAATACTTATTTTAAGGCTAGTCTTTTTTCGTACACTTCATTGTAAAGATTCAAATATTTATCAACCATTAATTTATTAGTAAATTTTTCTTTTACTATTTCTACTCCTAAAATAGAAGCTTTTTCCATTAAATTGCTATCTGATAAAAATGTATTTATGCCCTTTATAAAGTCATCTATATTGCAATGCTCAGCAATATACCCCGTTTTCATGTGCTCAACTATTTCAGGTATTCCCCCAGTATTAAATGTAATCACAGGTAATCCAGATGATAATGCTTCTGCTAAAACTAATCCAAAACTATCAGCTTTAGAAGGATAAATAAACAAGTCGGATGCATTATAATATTTAGCGAGTAGACTCTCATCAGTAATATAAGGTATTTTTAGATAATTTTTGTTTATCAATTCTTCTTTTCTACCTGCACCAATAACCATAAAAAACAAATCTTTGTTACTACTAAACGTGTCATATATTTCTTTAATATACTCTCCACCTTTCCAAGGACTTTTGTCGCCTCCATCACAAGCAAACATCAATATTTTTTTGTTTTGTGGCAAATCAAGCTCATTCCTAACATCTACTTTATTATAAGGTTTATAAATATTATCATCTATACCGTTATTTATTAAGCGTATATCATAATTACGCAGTATACTCTTTTTAACATTATCAATAAGCCAATTAGAAGGAGATACTAAAACAGTGTCACTAGCCATATTTTCATATATATATTTTTTATTTTTATAAATAAAGTTAGCCGTATCAAAAGGCAATGCTTGATATAAAGATATATTAGGACAATTTAGACACTCTTCATTTTCCCATTTATTACAATCTATAAGCCCCGCACAGTGTCCTGTAAAAGCTTGAGTGTCATGAAGAGTCCAAATAGTTGGTTTAAGTGCTGTTAATTCTGGAAGTGCAAAACATGAAAAATAGCTACCATGTAAATTATGAAGATGTAGTAAACTAGCATTCTTAAACTCTTCCCTATTTTTTAAGGCTAGACTTTTATAATAGAAAAAATCTAGGTAACCTGTTTGATTATTTAAATACTCTGAAAATTTATGTTCCTC
Source organism: uncultured Spirochaetia bacterium (assembly GCA_947040945.1). Lineage (GTDB taxonomy): Bacteria > Spirochaetota > Brachyspiria > Brachyspirales > Brachyspiraceae > CAMQVF01. Next base: position 16,760 of record CAMRCO010000007.1, on the reverse strand, counting down.
ATTAGATGAAATAGATAAAAACTTAACATATTCCTCATCTTTAAGGTTTTCACTGATGCCACTTGTAGCCATTACACTATTAAATCCTCTCTTCCCTACAGTATTAGCAACAGTATACGCTATTCGAGCAGCTCCACCTTTTTTAGCTACAGTATTTATAGATACTATATTTTTAAGTTTAGTGGAGTTAGGTTTTTTTAATTCATATTTTTTTACACGCTCAAGTAAGTTCTCTTCATAGATAACTTTTGCTGTAAACTTAGATAAATCATCAAGCCTACTTTCTAAAGCATAATATTTGTTATATACACGTATTTTTATTCCAAGTATTGCAATTACTAAAAAGTTATTTTCTCTAGACAAACAAAAAATATTATTTTTCATAAACTACATACTCCTATATATTTGACAGTATAAACTTTTATGATATAATTTCAAGTAGTGTTTAAAATGATACTAGGACAATAAAATGAATCTATGCTATTCGACATCTAAAAATATATCTGAAAATAAACTTAGTATTTTTCCTAAGAATATAGTAAATAAATACATAACATATCCTGACTTAACAGATAATAGAAAAACTGAAGGTGGATTTAGAACTAAAAACAAATATAAACATAGTCTAAAAAATAAACCACTTGTAACTATTATTACTGTGGTCTATAATGAGGAAGAATTTTTAGAAAGGGCTATTTTGTCTGTTCTTAATCAAACATACGACAATATTGAATATATCATTATTGATGGAGGAAGTACTGACTCTACACTAAGCATTATAGAAAAATATGAAGACTATATTGATTATTATGTTAGTGAGTCTGACAAGGGTATATTTGATGCGATGAACAAAGGGCTTACCCTAGCCTCAGGGGATTACATTGCCATTCTTAATAGTGATGACTTTTATTATGACTTTGCTGTAAAAAGCAGTGTAGATTTGGTTTTGTCCTCAAATGCTGATATTATAGCAGCCAATGCTGATATTATAGATGAACATGAAAATATAATTAGAATACAAAAAGCAAGTAATTTTGATGATGTAGCTTTTTTAGTGACACTTCCAGCTTGTCATCAAACAATGTTTATAGAAAAAAAAATATATAACAAAATTGGATATTATGACACATCGTTTAAGATAGCAGGCGATTTAGACTTAGTATTTAAGATAATAGATTTGTCTCCAAAATATGAATTAATAAGATATTCAACAGTTGCTTTTACTTTAGGAGGAGCTAGTAATTCTAATTTAGATGCTTCAAATAAAGAACATGTAAAAGTTATGTCAAAAAGACTTAAAGATATGAACATAAAAGAACTTGAAAGTTTATATAAATTTGTAGCTAATTGGCTTAGTGAGTATACTTTTGATTTTGTATATTCTGTAATATTAAAATATAATTTTACAGATAATCAAAAAAAAATATTATATAGACGGGTTTTAGAAGAGAATCCTAAAAAATGTATAGATATATTTAAGCTTAAAGAAAATAATGAATATTCAACTATTAAAAACATATCTGAAAATAAACTGAATATTTTTCCTAACAATATAGTAAATAAATATATAATATACCCTGATCTAACAAATAATAGAAAGTCAGAAGGCGGGCTTAGATGCCAAAATAAATATAAACATGGGTCAGAAAATAAACCACTTGTAACTATTATAATGACTGTCTACAATGGAGAGAAGTTTTTGGAAAGATCTATTTTGTCAGTTCTTAACCAAACATACGACAATATTGAATATATCATTATTGATGGTGGAAGCACTGACTCTACATTAAGCATTATAAAAAAATATGAAGAGTATATTGATTATTATATTAGCGAACCTCATGAAGGGGTATATGACGCAATAAACAAAGGTCTTCCCCTAGCTTCAGGGGACTATATTACTATTCTTAATAGTGATGATTTTTATTTTACAAACTCTATAGAAGAATGTGTTTCTGAAGTATTGGTTGACAACAAAATTGATTATATAGCCAGAGGTATCATAAAAATAGATGATGATTACATTATAAAAGAAAAGCATATTCCAAGCAAAATAACAGAGTCCACTATTTTTAATTATAATATTGCTACAAAAGAAGTATACTTCATAAAATCAAGTTGTTATAATTCTATAGCTTGTTATTATGACTTGGCATATAAACTTGCATCTGATTATAAGTTTAAGTTAGATCTAATTGCTAATAATTTCAAATACTTTATTGATGACTCGCCACTGCTTTTTAGTAATGGGGACATCTTCGATGAAAACTCTAAAGAAAGTTATTTAGAAGAAGTGTATAGTATAGCAATGAAGAATAACAAAATATACAGTAAGTATGACATAAAAGATTTAATAACAACTGTATCCGAAAGTGAATTGATAAATAATTTTGAAGAGAAATTAAAACGTATGAATATTAAATATAATACAACTCCATCTCTATATTATGAATTACTTTGTATACATTATAAAAAACTACTTAGTTATAATACTAGTAATAAAAAACAAAAGATTCCACTAAAAGAAAGAATATTCTCAATTAAAAAAACTAGGTACTTTAATGTGTTTTATATTTTAGGTATTAAAATTTCAGTAAAAAAATAATATTTATCTTAAATATTTATCATTAATATCATTTAGAATTTCAGTGTACTCATCCAAAGATTTTTTGGATACAAATCCTTTTAAAGAAAAAAGGCTTATAGTTCCTGGTTCACTATAATCTTCTAATTTAAGTTCAATTGGGTTATAATCTTTTGTGATTAAATTTGAATAATTGCTTTCAAATAATACTATATTTTTATCATAATTGTGAATATTACTAATATCACTGTCTTCAAATATTTTCTCTATTGCAAGATAATCAGCTTTATATTCGCCATTATGAGCATCAAATGAAGCAAATGCGTTTAAAACGTAATATCTCCAGTCATTTCCATAGTACGAATAAATATTAAAATCAGCGTCTTTTAAGGCGGATATTAATTTAGTCTCATGTATAGTAGCGTAACGTCCCCGCACAATATTTTTTGCTATGGTTATATTTTTTATATATGATGTTGGTATTATAAAAAGAGGCACTCCAATTAAAATAATAACAGCTAATTTACTAAAAATAATTGTCTTTTTATTTACGGTAGCATTTTTATTTTTTATGTGTTTCATTAAATAATTTATATACCCTGAAAAAGCAATTAAATAACATACAGAAGAAGGTAATATATAATAAAAAGCTTGCATCTTAAGTATAATGTATGCGAATGTGTAAGCAAGTCCAGCAAAAAGGTAAGCATCAAAAATAATAAGTTTTTTATCTTTTTTTATAAGAATATAAAAAGAACGTACTAAAGAAACGAGTAAAGCTAAAAGAAACATTGTGCTTTCTTTAACATATAATACAAAAATACCAAATTGATTAAGTCCATCACTTCTACCTGAAGCATATCCAGTACCAGAAAAGTCTTTTATATGCCAGATGTATAGAGAAGCAAATAAACAAGCATTTAATATTAAAAAGCTTAGAAAATATTTTTGATTTTTTTCTAAGTTTTTATAGTTAAATATAAGCTGTGTTAATGCAAAAACTAGATAAAGACCAAACATAGGTTCTTTGTAATATGTTGAAATTAATGCTGCAATAGATGCTAAAATATAGTATCTGTTTTTAGATGTATCAAGTCCTTTTTGATAAAAAATAGCAAATAGAGAAATATAAAAGAGTAAGGAAGGTTCAGAAAAAATATTACTCATGAAGACATATACTATATCTGGTAAAGTGAATAAAACAAAAATAAAGAAAATAGAAATATATTGATTTGAATATCTTTTTATTATAAAAAATAAACATAAAATCATAGCAACAAGTATTATGTTATTTAATAGTAGATATACAAATGGGTTATTTCCAAAAGGTATGAGCAAATTATTATGCATATCTAACAATGGACCAAATCTATCACCGCCCATACCATGCCCAAATCCAGTGGTCAGTTTTTGAGTTGTTGTTCTAAGATATATATGGTCGTCACCAAAAGTCCAATTAGCATTACTTAAATTATAAAAAACAAATGTTACTAATAAGGCTAAGAATGTAGATAAAATAATTAAAAATGCTATTTTTGGTATATATTTTTTATTTTCTGACCAAAGTAATAATTTATCCTTAAAACAAAGACCAATAAGTATAAGAACAGCTATTATTATATATATAGCTATGTCTGGTTTTATCTTAAGTGTATACCCTATATCTATTTTATCATTTTTATTTATTTGTTTTTCACTAATAAGCGTTCCAAAAGGACTCCCATTATCTCCCCATTTAATACTTTTTATATATTCAGGTAAATTAGTATTTTTAGGATAAACTCCATATATATCGCTATGCCTAAAAACTTTATCATAATATTTCATGCGTAGGTTATACGTATATTTATTACCTAGTTTTTGTGAAAGAGTAAACTCTGCTAAATATCCTTTACGCTCTACTCCACCTAATAATGAAAGAGTGATAAAAGATGCTAATATAATTAATGATATTGAAAAACAAACAATTTTACTTTTTTTCATATTTAAAACCTTAAAATATATTACAAACTATTTCAATTTAATATAAGGTGTTATTTCTAAAAAAATCAATAACCCTAGACCCTTGAAATAATATACTTTTAATTATAAAATAGCAAACAGGTATAAAATATTTTAGATTTGAGGTATAAAATGAAAACTGATATTAATGAACTTAATGGACTTCTTTTCCAAACTAAATTAAAAATTGATGAAGATAAGAAAGAAGAAATGATTAAAAGATTAAATAAAGATTTAGAGTTTGTAGAAAAACTATTTGAGGTAAATGTAGATGGTGTGGAACCACTTTATCATGTAACAAAATTAGAAGATGTACGAAGAGATGATGTGACTGGTGAAACTTTAGATAATGAGACTATAATGAATCTTGCTAGAGTTGGAGAATATGGCTATATTGTGGTGCCTGCGGTTCCTGCTGCTCTTGAAAGTAGCGAACATAAAACAAAATCTAATTAATGAGTAATATAAAATGGAATGTATTATTTAAAAAAGTAAAAGATTTTTTATTTTTATTTATTTACTCTATAGTTTCTATTATACATCCGACTGTCAAAGTAATATTAAAAAAAATATCCTTAATTTTAATCATAACTTTTGTACTATATAGTATAATAACATTCTTTATTAGATTTGATAGAATGCCTTCAGAAACAATGCTTGAAACATTTGAAAAAAAAGAACTTATAACTACATCTAAACTTAGATATGCTATAACAATTTATCCATTTATATCTAAGCTTACAGAAAAAACATTTGTATTTTCAACACCAAAAAGAGGTGATATTGTTTTAGTAAAAGATCCTAAAATTAGAAAAAAAGGTTTCTTAAATAAATTTTTTGCATATCCATTGTATTTTTTAACTCTCGGAAGAATTAATAAAATGGAAAACAATTATATTGTTAAACGAGTTATAGGTTTACCAAATGAATCAATTGAAATAATTGATAAAACAGTTTATATAAATGGAGAACCTTTAAATGAGCCATGGCTTAAAGTACATTTAGATAAAAGAATCTTAAATAAAGAATCATCATATAGAGACAACTTCGCACCATATATCATAGGATACAATGAATACTTCTTACTAAGCGACAATAGAGATTATGGATATGATAGTAGAAATTTTGGAAGCGTATCATTTGGCCTTATAAATGGGAAAGTTATAAGTAAATAATATTACTGATTAAAAAGAAGCAAGACCTTCTTCTACAGAATTATAAACTTCAAAAAGATCATTAAGTTCAACTGTTTTGAAAACTCTAGTAACAATATCAGGAACACAAACCAAAACTAGTTTGCCACCTTTTTCTTTTAAACTTCTCATAAATACTATAAAAATTCTAAGACCACTAGAACTTAAATACTCGACACCAGACAGATCAAAAACCATGTTTATAGCACCATCATTTATAAGTTTATCTAATTCAGTTTCTATAGAAATTGATAAACTAACATCAAGCTTGCCTTCAAACTTAACAACTTTTATACCATTATTATCTTCAATATTTATACTCACAAAACACTCCTAAATCGATATTTAAACTATCATTATAGCAAGAAAGCTAATTAAAGTCAAATAAAAGTTATACTTTAACCGTTATAACCAATTAAAGTTGCTAAGTCTTTATCAATAAAAATAGTTGTATTAGGATGTGTTTTTAATAATGTACAAGGGCATTCTGTTGATATTTCATCTCCCAAAAGCAAAGACTTCATAGCATCAGACTTATTCGCTCCAGTTGCAAGAAGCACTATTTGCTCAGCCTTAAGAATATCCCCCATACCTTGAGTGAATGCCTTTTTAGGAACATCATTCTTACTATTAAAATAACGTGAATTAGCTTCAATTGTGCTTTCGGCAATGTCTACAATATGTGCATTAGCGTGTAAATTAGCATTTGGTTCATTAAAAGCGACATGTCCATTTGGGCCTACTCCTAAAATTTGAAAATGTCTTTTAGTGCTATTAAGTTTGTCTTGAAACTTTTTAAGTTCAGCATTAGCCTCAGTATTACCTAAAGGAACATAAGTGTTTTCAATATTAATATCAACTTTACTAAAAAGGTGATGATTCATAAAATATCTATAGCTTTGATCATGCGTAGGAGCAAGCCCAATATACTCATCAAGATTAACAGTAGAAACATTCTTAAAACTCAAGTTAGAGTTTTTATGAAGCTTTACAAGTTCCTCATAAACCTGCTCTGCTGTACCGCCTGTGGCAAGACCCAAAATTGGTTTTTCATTTTTGTTTATAATATCCATCATTATTTTAGCAGTTTTCTCGCAACTTTCTAAATGATTTTCTGTTACTATAATTTTCATATTATTCTCCAGATATATATATTAAAATAATCCAGTCGAGATAGTAACACACATATCTAAATTAATCAATATTATTAATCAAATATAAATGTTTTGCTTGATAGATTAATAATTTTATTATATAATGTAACAGTTATTTTATATAATTATTATGGAGAATTTATGACATTCACTGAACTTATAACTAACTTAAATCAATTTTGGTTTGAAAAAGGATGTATTATTCAGTATGGCTACGACTTAGAAGTAGGAGCTGGAACATTTAATCCAGCCACAACTTTAAGGGCACTTGGTCCTGAGCCATTTTCTGTAGCTTACGTAGAACCATCAAGACGTCCAACTGATGGCAGATATGGAGAAAATCCAAACAGACTTCAGCACTATTATCAGTATCAAGTATTACTTAAGCCTTCACCTGAAAATATTCAGGAATTGTATATAGAAAGTTTAGCCGCATTAGGTGTAAACTTTAAGGATCATGACATACGTTTTGTTCATGATGACTGGGAATCCCCTACACTGGGTGCTTGGGGTCTTGGTTGGGAGGTTTGGCTTGATGGTATGGAGATTACTCAATTTACTTATTTTCAAGCACTTGGAGGAATATCATTAAAGCCTGTAAGTGGTGAGCTTACATACGGACTTGAACGTCTTTGTATGTATTTACAGAATATAGATAATGTTTATGATCTTGAATGGGGTCATGGCGTGAAATATGGTGATGTACATCTTCAAGGTGAGAAAGAATTTTCAAAGTATAATTTTGAAATAGCAGATGTTGATATGTACTTTAGACACTTTGATGAATATGAAAAAGAATGCTTAATATGTCTTGACAATAGGTGCATACTACCCGCTTATGACATGGTAATAAAATGCTCTCATGTGTTTAATATGCTTGATGCAAGAAATGCTATTAGCGTAACAGAACGTGCTGGATATATCACTCGTGTTCGTGATTTAATGAAATTAGTCGCAACAGCATACATAGAGTCAAGAGAAGCATTAAACTACCCTCTTATAAAGAATAAATAACAAAGGGGTAATAATCAAAAAGTATTAAGTCTAATATCTTTGATTATTATGCCTGTTGCCATCTTGATTGTTTTTACGCTTTGAATATATCTTAACAAATCTGTAAGGTGCTTCCCCATCACTTTTCGTATCTATTTCAGAATCTTCTTGTAACTCTAAGTGTATTATACGTCTTTCATAAGGCGACATAGGGTCAAGGCTTACAGGTCGTCTTGTTCGTTTTGCATGTTGTGCTGCTTGACGTGCCATCTGTTTTAATGTTTCCTCTCGCCTTTCTCTATATCCATCAATGTCAAGAATAATACGCCTGTCAGTTGAATCCTTAAAATATTTCAATGCCATTAATGACAACAAAAATTGTAAAGATTCAAGTGTAGCACCTTTTTTTCCTATAAGAAGAGCAGGATTCTCTGATGTAACATTTATATGTATTTTAGTTTCGCTCTCTTCTTTGGCAACAACAGTCGCTTTAACTCCCATTAATGAGATGATATGTGACATAATGTCTTCAAATTCGCTTAAATTTGTCGAAATCTCTTCATAATAAACTCTGATTACACTAGGGATTTCTTCCCCTATACCAAAGATATTACGCTTTCCTTTATCAATAACCTCTATTCTAACTTGATCTTCTGTAAGACTAAGTTCTTCTAAAGCCTTATTTATGGCATCTTTTTCACTTTTACCAGTAAATTCTTTTACTAACATAATAATAAACTCCTAAACAAAAAAGCATATTCTAGTAATTAAACCGCCTATTTCTTTTTCTTTTTTTTCTTTTTAGTACTTTCAATTTCTTCTATTAAAGTAGCTGTGTCCTGCCCTCTTGCTTTGTCAATTCTAGCTGTTATTAGCTGTTGTAAAACACCAAATACGTTCTGAGCAGTCCAGTAAAGAGCAAGTCCACTTGCAAAATTATAAAACATAAACAACATCATAAGTGGAAATATTGTCGTCATCATCTTCATTTGAGTCGCCGCTGCTCCACTACTGCCAGAAGAAGAGGGCTGTAGTTTCATGCTTAAATAACTAGTTGCTGCCATTATAATAGGAAGCAAATTAAAATTGAACCCTCCAATAAGGGGTATTGCCTCTGCAAATATAAATAATCTATCAGGTGATGACAAATCTGTTATCCACAAGAATGGAGCATTTCTAAGCTCAACCATTGACTGCATAAGATAGAAGAAAGCTATTAGAAGTGGAAAAGGTAGCAACATCGGTAAGCATCCACCTAAAGGGTTTATCTTCTCTTTTTTATATATACTCATCACTTCAGCATTCATTTTCTGTGGGTCATCTTTATACTGTTTTCTTATTCTCTCTATTTTTGGATTAAGTAATTGCATCTTTTTCATTGATTTATATGATGCTTGAGTTAAAGGGAATGTTGCAAGCTTAAACAGAAAAGTAAACAATATTATCGCCCAAGCATAACTTTTAGTAAAACTAAAAAGCTTAACAAGTACTAAATCAAGTATGTATGTAAGAGGACGTAAATTAAGTCCAAGAAATGATTCTTGAAATATTGATTGATATGACTCTTCTTTATATTCCTTAGCAAATAAAACTCTGCTTTTAGGACCAGCATATACTGGAATCATATCTGTTACAGTTTGACCTTTCTTAATATTATGAGTCAATACAAAACTTGCTAATTGATAGTTATTTTTATATTCATTTGTATCAGGATTTGAAAAAGCTAATGTTTCGAGAAGTGCATTTTTAGTGGGCAATGTAGAAATTATAGTGAAATATCTGTTATCAAGTGAAGCCCAATTCATTGGTTTTTCATAGCTTTTATATATATGCTCATCTTTCTTAGAAGTACCGATTAAAAGCTTTGAGGCTGTTTTTTTTCCTTCTCTTAAATATTGAACTTTTGTATTATCTTCAGCTATAGTGTCAGCTTTTGGTCGATATGGACCGATACCTGTACCTAAAAAGTAAGAATAAGCTAGATTTATGTCATTTTCACTCATATTTTCGATGCTAACAGAGTTCTCTAATTGATAAGATTTTTCTGTCAAGCCGAATGATTTTCTTATTCTAATCCAGTTTCCATCAATTAAACCATCAGTTACAAATGTTACTGATTCGTCATCTTTACTTTCTATTTCATATATGATGTCATTATCTGTAATTATTACAAAATTTTTATCTGAAATCATTGAATTTGAAACTGTTTGAAATGCCAAGGTAAAAGGATATATTCCATTATAGACTTGCTCTACCAAATTTACATTGTTTGTAGCTTTCACACCCTTTACATTAGCACCTAAAAAATCTTTAAGTATATATGATTTAAGTGAGCCATTTTCAAACGTAGCTTCAACTAAATCATTTTCAAATGTTACTGATTCCTTAGTAAGATTAGTCATTACTTCATTTGTTTTAGGAGTAAGTTGTTGAAGAGAACTAACATCTAAAGCTAATCCTTCTTCTAAAAGTTCAGTCTGATTTTGAGTTTCTACTGGTATTTGAGGTGCAGTTTTCATCTGATAAAACATAAATGCCACAAGAACAAGAGTAGAAAGTGCTATAGCTAGCACGACTCTTTTATTACTATCCATAATTATACGAACTCCTTAAATTATTTCTTTTCTAAGAGTTTTAATATATGACAGTTACCAATTAATTTAGTATGTTTAAGGCACAGGGTCATATATTTTTTTTGACAAAGGATTACACCTTAGAATTCTTTTAAATCCCAACCACACACCTTTGATTACACCATACTTAGTTATAGCTTCGATTGTGTACTCAGAACAACTTGGTATATATCTACAAGACGGTGGCAAATACGGAGATATTGCTTTTTTATAAAAGACTATTAACAAAACAAAAAAATGTTTCACTTAATGACTCGCTTAAATAATGACATTAAATCTACTTCTTTCACTTTATAAGAAACACTTGAAGGTTTTTTCATAAAAATAAAGTAATCAAAACCTTTTGGTATAACTTTTTTATTATTTCTAAATATCTCTCTCACTATACGCTTCGCTCTATTTCTTTTGACAGCATTACAGCTACTACTTTTTATAGAAACTGCAAACCTTGAATAATCAAGTTCATTTTTAAAAGCAAATAAACTAAAATATGCACCATAATACTTAGAAACACCAAAATCGTATTTAAAGAATTTAGAAATGTCACTTCTATTTTTGATACGTTCTTTTATATAAAGTTTATTTGCTTGAACATTCAATGTCAAAATAATAGAGCTCAGATTCTATTCGTCAGCAGCAGTTAAACGATGTCTGCCTTTTAATCTTCTACGTTTTAAAACATCACGACCATGCTTTGTTGCCATACGCTTAAAGAAACCAAATTTCCTAGCACGACGTAACTTACTTGGTTGATAAGTACGTTTCATGTTATCTCCTTCATAAAGTATTTTAACAGCTTAAAATACTCTAAACTGTCTTTATATCATTCTATAATATCAATTGATACTATATCATAAAAAGTATTTTGTCAACTAAAACAGAGCTCTAATTCTATATATTTTTAATTGCGTTTTGATTTGAAATATTCATTCAAAGTATCAATATTAGCATTAATCACTAAGCTTTCAGGAAAATCTATTTCGTCTAACATTTCTAATGCTGCCGTATGTTCCCCTACACTATGCTTGTAATGTGCATCTGAGTTTACAACAACTCTCTGAGAATATTTTTTACATAGTTTAGCTATCTCTTTACAAACCTCATAACTTCCTTTTCTAGACTTAAATGATGATGAATTAATTTCAAGTATTTTATTATATTTTAGGCATTCTTTTATTACTAAATCAATATCACAATTAAAAACAGGATTCCCCATATGCCCTAAACAATCTACATACGGATTTTTAATCACATTAAGCCAACCTTTAGTATGATTTTCAAATGTAGAAGGTTCAACTGCAAATGAATGATATGAAGCTATAGTAAAATCAAGTCTTTTTAATAAACCTTCTTCAAGATCTACATCCCCATCAAAGTTTAATATATTAAGTTCAACACCCTTATATATAGTAACATTTCCTATTTTTGACGGTATCACTTGAAGCCCATAAAAATGAATTGGCGATGCTCCATCCATCATTCCGGGGCCATGATCTGTAATAGCAATAGCATGCAAACCAAGTTCTTCTGCCTTAACAACCATTTCATCGAGTGTGCTGTATGCATGTTGGCTTACAGAAGTATGCATATGTAAATCAGCGTAAGTTTTCAATTTATATAAACCTCTTTTATTTTTATTAAACTAATTCAATATAACATTTTTTAGCATATTACTCAAGAACAATTTAATATATATATAATACAACATGATGTTTAAAGTATTTTTTTATATTGATAATTTTTTTTAAATCATGTATAGTGAGTGTAATTATGCAATAAAAACAATATAAAATTCGAGGTTTCTTTATGAGTAAAAGTGGTCCAAGTCAAGAGTATAGCAATGGTGCTGTAGCTATTTACTTAAAACAAATAGGAAATATGAGGCGTTTGACCAAAGAAGAAGAACTTGAGTTATGGAAACACTTTGATGAAATCAAAAAAATAAAAGAAGATTTATCTAAAAACAGCCCAACCTATGATGAAGAAGTTAATAAAATAGAATTAGAAATTGAAACTATTCAAAACAAACTTGTTAAGTCAAACTTACGCCTTGTTGTCAGTATCGCAAAACGTTACTATAACAGCGGTATTCCATTTATAGACATAATAGATGAAGGAAATATAGGGCTTATTGAAGCTGTTAGACGATTTGATTATGTAAAAGGTTATAAGTTTTCAACATACGCTGTTTGGTGGATTAGACAAAGAATTATAAAGATAATATCAATTAAAAACAATGCAATAACACTCCCTATTTACATTTCAAGAATCATAAGAAATAGCGTTCAAGTTTCTAGAAAGCTAAACCAAACGCTTGGAAGAGAACCTAATTATAATGAAATAGCTGATGAAATGAAGATTGACAGAAGAACATTCGCTTCTATAATGGTTTTCTCACAAGAAATAAGTAGTATAGATGGATTTTTTACAGACAGCAATAGTAATAGCAATGAAATTATAAGCTTTATAGAAGACAAAACGACTGTCTCACCACATCATGAATTGATTAATTCAAATTTAAAATCAATTATAAATGAAGCTCTCAAACATTTAGATGAAAAAGAACGCACTGTCTTAATAGCACGATTTGGTCTTGATGGAAGTGCATCTAAAACGCTTAAAGAAACAGGAGAACAACTTGACCTAACAAGAGAACGTGTTAGGCAAATTCAAATAAAAGCATTAAAAAAAATAAGAGAGCTTAATTTATCAGATGAGCTTAAAAGCTTTTTATGGGATTAAATATGTCTAATATAAACTTACAATTAACCGAAGTTGTTAATACAATAATGCTTTTGGGATAAAATAATTATGAAAAAATATATTAAAATTGCTCTAGTAACGATTATTCTACTGGGCTTGTCTGCTGGTGGATATTTTGCTATAAAATTTTTTACTACTAATAATGTTGTTATTAATGACATGTTTGTTGATGAGTTTAGCAAAGATACAAACGCCTTAAATGAAGACACCACATTAGACGATATACTTGGTGATGACGTAACAAGTGAGGATATGGCTTTCTTAAACAGTGATTCTGAAATGTTTAAAGATAGCACTATGGAAAGTGATGCTTTAGCTATGAAAAGCAATGAATTAGCTATGCAAACTAATGTTCTAGCTTTAGAAACTAATACTTTAACTATGAAGAGCAATGAAATGGTTGTGGCAAGCAATAAAGTAAATATGGAAAGTAACACGATAACTACTAGTCAAAAAACTATGACAGAAATACCTAGAGTAAAAAACAATACTGCTGGGCAGTTTGAGAAAGAGGATATGACTCCTTATGTACCAGCTATTCCAATAAAAGACCCTGTTAGGTTAAGTGCCATTATATTAAACTATAATGATAAGCTTGTAACAAGTCGTTCTAATCCAATTTTGGTTACAGTAGTATTAAAAGCACCAGAGGAAGCACTTTTCACAAGTATTAGAGTTTATGCAAGACGCCTTTCAAGAAATAATGAAATTCTTTCAAGAACACCAGTTTTCAGACTTCCAAAAATATATGTTGTAGACGGACAAGCACAAACACAATTTTACTTTAGTGGTCGAACTACACAGAATACATTTTTACCAAGTGGTAGATACTTGCTTTACGTAGAAGCACAAGTAACAGACAAGCTTGGAAACCATATTGGGAACACTGGCAGATACCCATTACCTCAATGGAAGCAAGTTATTACTATAAAATAACTATTGTTCTGATTTATCTTTGCCCACCAAAGCCATAAGAATTGCCACTATTAAAAGTAAAATAACTACTGGCAGAAGAAAAAATTGAAATCTATTTTTATATGACATGGTATTTTTAATTGAAGACACATTACCATTTTTTTCTATTTCTCTGTATATTTCATTAAATGGAATATTACCATTCTCTGAAACATAAAACTTTCCTCTAGTTTCATTAACCAACGAAGAAAGAATATTATCAGTTCGCTTAGATAAAATATTGTTTCCCATATCGTCTTTTTTATCTGGTATATACTCCCCAGCTTCATTTCCTATAGCAACAGCATAGAGGCTTATATCACTATTTTTTAATTGTTTTACAACATTATCAAAATCACCCGTATGATCTTCGCCATCTGTTATGATTATAATTGAACGTGGCAATGAGTGAGTCTCTGGAAATGATTTTATTGATGTCATTAAGGCGGTCGCAATACTCGTTCCTTGCAAAGTTACCGAGTCTGTGTTAAGTGCGTTTAATATAATTGAAAATGTTTCAGTATCTTGAGTTAGCGGGCTTGCTATAAAACTACTTCCTGCAAATCCGACTAAAGACACTGTGATATTATTATTTTCTTTTACAAACTTATTTATCTCAAGCTTTGTTTTCTCGAGCCTTGATGGGTTAATGTCCTTTGCATTCATTGACTCAGATAAGTCTATAACTATTGATATGTTATAACTGTTTATTTTTATAGTTTCTTTTTCTCTGCCCCATTTCGGTTGCATTATGGCTATAATTAATAAAGTCATAGAAAGCATTATCATTACAGCTATAATATTCTTTTGTCTTCGAGCATTTTTATTAAGCTTAATTGAATTGAAATAAGACTTTATTATTAGGTTATAATTTTTTATAGATTTCAAAAACAAATAAATTGATAATGGCACTAATAAAAAAAGGAACGCATAATATGCATATTGAAAAAACATGTTGATTATTATACTAATATGATGATTATTGTCAAGTTATATGCTGATAATAGAGCTTTTATATTTATTCAGTTAGTAGTTTATCAAGTTCTGTTTTAAATATACTTTTTATAGTTATATTAACGCCTTTATTTTTTATACTTAAAGCATACATAAAACATTATAAAGTACACATAAAACATGCCGAACTATATATAAAACATCATAAAGTATACATAAAATCAAATTCTCTCTTGACAATAAGATATTTATGTTTATACTTTATAACGTAATCGGTTACACAAATAATGAAAAAGGGGGCTTAAATTATGGATATGGATAAAGATAGTGAAATTAGCAAAAAAAATGAGGAGGAAGAAGTAACTAAAAAGGCTAAAAATGAACTAGTAGAAAAAAATAAAAAAAACTTAGATAAAAGGATTAATTCAATGGCTAATGAAGAAAACAGTAAAGTATTTTATGGAGATGTGTCAGAGGTGAACTCAATTAGATTTTTACCATACGAAAAATATCTTGAGAATGAACCTAAAAAACAAAAAATGGTTGGTTTTGATGACTGCTATGGTGATTTTGTAGATTATATCTTAAAAATCACTCATTGGATTTGGGAAGAAAAAGGCTTAGGCGTAATTTATGATACTTATGGTAACAATATTGTTATGCATACAGGATCAGTAAATATTTCTGGAGTTAAAGAAATTGTAGCTGGAACTTTACAAACACTGCATTCATTTCCTGATAGACGCCTAATTGGTCAAAATGTTGTGTGGTCTAGACTTGGGGACGATGGTTTTTTATCAAGCCATAGAATATTATCAGTAGCAACAAACTTAAATGATTCTTCATTTGGTCCTGCTACAGGAAAACGTGTTTCTTTCAGAACAACTGTAGATTGTGCTGTTGAAAAAAACTATGTGTATGAAGAGTGGTTGGTAAGGGATAATTTATGGATAGTGCAACAACTTGGACTTAATCCTTTGGAGGTCGCTAAAAAAATGGCTAAAAACGCTAAAAGTAAATTACCAGCATTGCAAACTGAGTTTGGTCTTGCTGAATCTATGGACGGACAATTTGCTCCTAAAAAATATATTGCTAAAGACAATACTGTTGGTGAGTTCATGCTTGAAGCATTAAGTCATATTTACGAATGCAAATTATTTAATACAGTAAAAAAATATTATGAAAGTAATGCTGTAGTACACTATATTTGTGATAAAGACTTAGTAGGATATGATCAAATTCAAGGTATGTTAGTAAGCCTATTCGCTTCATTCCCAAATGCTAAATACTCAATTGATAGAGTAACTATTAATGACTTCGGAACATATCAAGATGTAGCTGTTCGTTGGTACTTAAGAGGACTTAACGAAGGAATTGGATATTTTGGAAACCCAACTGGTAAATCAGTAGTTATTTTAGGTATTAGTCATTACACGGTAAAAAATAACAAAATAGTAGAAGAATGGGTTACTTATGATGGTCTTGATGTATTAAAACAGATACATATTGACTGTGAAGATGAATGTGAGTG